>DASYYI010000056.1:0-6126 GCA_035933995.1 Candidatus Acidiferrales bacterium
GTGTCGTCCTTCAGATCGCTGACGACGACTTTCTGGACGTGGACATTCAGGCCCATCAGAACATTTTTGAGCAGGTCGTGGGTCATGGGGCGCGGCGTTTGCACTTTCTCGATTTCGAGGGCGATGGCGTTGGCTTCGTAAATGCCAACCCAGATGGGGAGCGTGCCCGAGCCTTGGATGGCGCGCAGCACGACGACCGGCATGTTGGTGACCGGATCCATCATCAACCCACGGATCTTGACTTCGCGTTCCATAGGGCCCTCCCGCAGGTCGTTCATTCGACTTGCACACCGACGAGGCTGTTCGGTCCCGCGGCGGTGATCTCCACGCAGCGATATTGTCCCAGAAGATTTTGCTCGTGCGAAGTGAAATTTACGATTCGGTTGCAAGATGTGCGACCAGACCACTGCCCGCGGGATTCGTGATGGCCGTCAACGAGGATTTCAAAGCGCTGGCGCAGGAGCGACTGATTGCGCGCTGTCTGAATTTCGCGCTGGCGCTGCTGAATCATCGCGAGGCGCCTTCCCTTCTCTTCCTCGGACATGGCGTCCGGCATGTCTTTCGCCGAAGTATTGGGACGCGGCGAATATTTGAAGGCAAAGACGCCGTCGTAGCGGACTTCTTCCAAGAGTGAAATGGTGTCGGCGAAATCGGTTTCCGTTTCGCCGGGGAAGCCAACGATGATGTCGGTGGTGACGCTGATGGGACGCCGGGCCGAGCGAATCCAGGCGATTTTTTCGAGATACTCGTCGCGCGAATACGTGCGCAGCATTTGTTTGAGGATGCGCGTGGAGCCGGATTGCACGGGCAGATGAATGTGATCGCAGAGCGCGGGCGTGGTGTCGATGGCTTCGACGATCTCGCGCGTGAAATCGTTGGGATGCGAAGTCATAAACCGGACGCGGCGAATTCCGGGGACAGCGGCGACGGAGCGGAGGAGTTCGACGAAACTCAGATGCCGAAGCGAGGGATCGCGATACGAGTTGACCGTCTGGCCGAGGAGTTGGACTTCGGTGTAACCGTCGTCGACAAGACGCCGAACTTCGTCGAGCACCAACGCGCTGGCGCGGCTGCGTTGCGGACCGCGCGTGTGCGGCACGACGCAATACGAGCAAGCGTAGTCGCAGCCTTCGATGATTGTGAGATAAGCGCGAAAGGGATTGTCGCGGGGCGTGATTTCCGTTTCGAATGTTTCCTGCGTGTCGAGGCCGAGGCCGGTGACGCGGCGGCGGCCCGCTTCCAACTCCGCGAGCATCTCGGGCAATTTCCGGTAACTCGCCGAGCCGCACACCATGCGAACCCACGGCGCGCGGCGGAAGATTTTCTCGCCTTCCTGTTGCGCCAGGCAGCCGAGAACGCCGACGATTTTTTCTTCGCCGGGCGCGCCGCGAAAATCTCCGAGGCGCGAAAAAACCTTTTGCGCGGCCTTCTCGCGAATGCTGCACGTATTGTAGAAGACGAAATCGGCGGCGGCGGGCGAATTGACTTGTTGATATCCGCGGGCGAGGAGCACGCCGGTGACCTTCTCGGAATCATGGACATTCATCTGGCATCCGAATGTCTCGATGTAGAAGGAACGGCCGGATTCCGGGAGCGCGCGCGCCACGGGAACGATCGCGGGCTTAGCGAACAGGGATTCGAGAGGGATGTCGATGCTGGCGGCCATTGGTAATTTCAGAGTCTAGCACAGCAGAAGCAAAACCTCAGGTCAGCCGAGCAAAAGGTATTGGGTCAGTTTGAATTTTGACTCTTTGTGTCACGATCAAGAAAATTCAAACTGACCCACGACCGAGCAAAAATCGCTCGGCGGGACCTGAGCTACAGAAGAAAGTGCACGATGCGGACGCGCGTCGCGGGCGACGCAGAGCGCGCACGGACGAAACCGTCCTGCGCGGGCGCGAGGCATGAGAAGGCGAGACATTCGTCTCGCCACGGGCGGGGCCCTTCGTTTCTCAGGGTGAATAAACCCCGCCCCTACGAAGGCACACAGGCTGAAGCCTGTGCCACGCAATGCACAGAGGCTAGAGCGCTGTTCATGGCGGAGTGCGAGCGGATGTGTCGTTTTGTGCACCAAATTTAACATTGGGTGACGCGGTATGCGTTTGACCCATCTAATTGCGTATGCTACGGTGAATTTTGGGTTTTGAGGATGCTTCCTCAGGGGAGAAAAACATTTCGTACGCCGCTTTCGTGATTTTCGCCGGACGCCTCGGCGCCATCTTCCTGCAAACGGGCTGGGTAGCGCGGGTCGTCCTCTTGATATTGCTTTTTCTCTCGCTGTTTTCCTGGGCCATCATCCTGCAAAAATACAGCATGTTCGGGACGCTGGAGCCGCGCACAAAACGCTTTATGCAGTTGTTCCGGACGGGACGCGGATTGCCCGATCCCAATACTTTGCGGGCAGGCTCGAGCGGTTCGCCATTCGTGAACGTCTACGATGCCGGGTATCGCGAGCTGGAAGGACAACTGGCGGGTGGGAATCCTCATCCGGGTAAATTGAAGAATCCGCGGGCGGTGCTGGTGGAAATGCAACTTGCCTCCGCCGACGAAGTGCGCAGGATGGAAAGCTGGATGCCGTGGCTGGCCACCATCGGATCGATTTCGACTTTCATTGGATTGTTCGGCACGGTATGGGGCGTGATGGACGCGTTCGCGGGGTTAAGCGAAGTCGGGCAAGCCAGCCTGCAAGCAGTCGCGCCCGGAATTGCGGACGCCCTGATTACGACTGCTGCGGGACTTTTCACCGCCATCCCGGCGGTCATCGCTTATAATATTTATCTTCATCGCATACGCGATTTCGCGTTGCGCATGGACAATTTCGCGACGGAATTTGTGAGCAAGATTGAGACGCTGTACAGCTGAGCCGCCATGGCGCAGATTCAAAGACAAGCCGGTACAACGCTTTCGGAAATCAATATCGTTCCGTTCGTCGACGTGATGCTGGTGCTGCTGGTGATCTTCATGATTACCGCGCCGCTGATTGAATCGGGAATTCAGGTGGAATTGCCGAAGACAAAAACGGTGAAGGCGATAACGCAGGCGCGCATCGTGATCAGCATTGACCGCGCGCAACGGCTCTACATCGGGAAAGAGCCGGTGAACATTCACTCGCTGGGACGCAAAGTGCTGGCGATGGATAAGGACGTGCAACATACGCCAGTTTACGTGCGCTGCGATTCCGAAGTTCCTTTTGCGACCTGGGCCATGGTGATGGACACATTGAAACAATCGGGCATCAATAATATTAGTGTGGTGACGAAACCTCTGAGCGGCGAGCCGCGCACGCAGTGAGATGGAGCTAAGCTTTCCACACCAACCCGCGGAGAACCTCAAAGGCCCACTGGGCTATTCGGTGGTCTTTCATGTGTTTTTGTTCGGCGCGCTGATTTCTTCCACGATTTTTTCGCATCACGGCGAAGTGTGGGGCGGCGCGGGCGGCCAGGGAACAATCAACGTGAATTTGGTCGGCAGCGTTCCGGCGATTCCCCTGCCCAAGCCTGACGTGGTGACGACGAATCGCGTGGTGGACACGACGAAAGGGCTCTATCAAAGCGAGCCGCAGCCGAAAGTAGTGCCGACCCCCGAGCCAAAAGTGACGCCGCCGGACGACAAGAACGCGATTTACCTGCCAAAATTCAGCAAGGAAGAAAACAAGAAGCCGGAATTCATTCAGAAGCCGTCGCGCGTGCTGGAGAATCCCGCGCCAGTGCCGACGAACGCGATTCCCTACGGCAAAGGCGGAGCGCCGCAGATTCCGACCTCCACCTTCATGATGAATCAAACGACGCGCGGAGGAATGGGCGTTCAGGGGACGAGCGGCGGCGGGAGTTTCGGCTTTCAGTTTCCGTGGTACGTGGAGGCAGTGCAGCGGCGCGTCAGCAGCAATTGGCTGGAGTCGACAGTGGATCCCACGATTCCGTGGGCGCCGCGCTGCATCGTGAGTTTTCAGATTTTGCGCGACGGTACGATCACCAATGTTCAGATCATGAGATCGAGCGGAAATCAGTCCGTGGATACATCGGCAATCCGCGCGGTGCAAAGCTCGAACCCGCTGGATCATTTGCCGCCCGGTTACAACGGAACGTATGTGAACGTGGAATTCTGGTTCGATTTTCGGCGCGAGTGAGCGAAGTTTCAAATTCGACGAGGACGTATCTCATTAAATACGGTGAGAAGTGGTTCGGTGCACCTCGGGGGTTAAAACCCCTGATTGCCGGCCATTTTCGGCAGGGCTGCACTTCCTTCGTCAGCGCAAAAAGCCGTGCCCTAGCACAACATGTTTATGACATGACTTGGAAATGTTCGGCGCAAAATTTTGACCAGCTACGTGAAGGGACTGGGGAATGAAACGGTTGATTGGAATTCTGGCATCATTTATTTTCTTGGTTTTGATTACCGCCGCTCAGCGCGTAGCCGCGCAGGGAATTATCCAAACGGGCACAGGTTTGGGCGTGCAGAAAGTAAAATTGGCAGTGCCGAATTTCGCTTCGCGCAATCCACAAGCGGCGCCGCTCGAGACAACTTTCCATCAGGTATTGATGGACGACCTGACCTATTCAGGAATCATCGACATGGTCAGCCCGAGTTTCTATCCGGTGGTTGCTCCCAGCGTCCCTGGCGAATTGAATGCCGAGCAGTGGAGCCAGGCGCCCGCCAATGCGTGGATGGTTGCGTTCGGCAATCTGACGGTGAACGGAACTTCGCTTTCGCTGGGTGGTTACCTTTACGATGTAAGGCAAACACCGCCGCTCTCGATTCTGGAAAAAATCTATAATGGTGACGCCACGGACGCAGGCGCGCGGCAACTGGCGCATGAATTTGCGGACGATATAATTTCGCGATTGAGCGGCGGCCTGCCGGGAATTGCGGAGACCAAAATAGCGTTTGTGAGCAACCGCACGGGGCACAAGGAAATCTGGGAAATGGACTACGACGGGGCGAATCAAAAGCAACTGACGCATTTGGGATCGACGGCGTTGACTCCGCGATGGTCGCCCGACGATTCGCGCATTGCGTTTACCTGCTTCGAGTCCTATCGACGCGTGGTCTCCGCACAGATCTGCATGTATTCCACGCTGACAAACCGTCTGATGGCATTCCCGCGATTCCCGGGGACGAATTCCTCGCCGGCGTTTTCGCCCGACGGCAACGAAGTGGCGTTCATGTCCAGCCATGGAGGGGATCCGCAAATTTACGTCTCGGACCCGACCGGCGGGCATTTGAAGCGCTTGACGTATTCGCTGGGCGTGAGCACTTCCCCCACATGGAATCCCAAAACGGGTAATCAGATGATTTTTGTGAGCGACCGTGGCGGATTGCCTGACCTGTTCGAGATGAATGCGGACGGCTCGAACGTGCAGAAGCTTCCCCTCTCGGCAGCCACGGGAGTTGCCGCTGCGGATTTGCCGGCCACCGGATATGTGATCGACCCTTCATGGTCGCCCAATGGCGAACTGATTGCTTTTAGTTGGCGGCGCCCTGCCGGAAATTATGATATTTACATCATGGATTTGGCGAGTCATCAGCTTGCCGAACTGACGCGCGACACAGGTCAAAATGAACGGCCCAGTTGGGCGCCTGACGGAAGGCATATCGTATTTGAGTCAACGCGGAGCGGCTCGTTGCAGATTTGGAGCATGCTGGCGGACGGCAGCGAGGCGCGTCAGCTAACTTCCGCGGGCCGAAATGAATCACCGAATTGGTCACCGAAATAATTTGTTGCGATTTTTTTGCAGTTGCCCTTGGTGCAGTCGCCTTAATCAGTAGCTGTTTACATAAATCCAAGCCCTGTTCTGTTCCACTCGCGCAGCCCAGGGCGCGAAGAGGAGGATTTTCGATGCACAGCAGTACCGTTCGCAGGCTTCTCGTTCTGTTCAGTGCGTTTTCGTTTCTCGTGTTCGCCGGTGCTTGCAAGAAGAAAGTAGCACCGCCACCAGCACCTGCTCCCGCTCCGGCGCCTGCTCCAGCACAGCCGACGGTGACGATCAGCGCCACATCCACATCCCTTCAGCCGGGCCAAAGCACGACGCTGAACTGGACTTCGACCAACGCCACGGATCTCGACCTACAACCTGGGGTTGGGAAAGTGGCGGCGGAAGGTTCGACCAACGTCAGCCCGACTGACAC
>DASYYI010000218.1:0-2348 GCA_035933995.1 Candidatus Acidiferrales bacterium
CGTGATGAAATATTTGTACAGCGGCGTCACATCAATCAGCGCACACGCGTTGCGTATCGCGTTGTATTCATGCTCGTGATGCGCCTCATACGCGCTCACCGTGTAATACCCGGACCATTCGCGATAATTCAAGCTCTCGCAAAGCCTGAACGTTCTCTCATGCACCGCCGTCCCTATTGGCACGTTTTCTTCTCCGTTCTGTTTCGCTTCGCAAAACAATTTCGCGATGTTAGGCGCAGTCTGCGCGCGAATTATAGTGCCTTTGGCGTCCCGCTCTCAACCTAGCTCTTTTTGAATCATTACTTGTTCGAACAGCTTCTTAACCCGCCGCCGAAAAGGTGCTATAAAACCGACCATGCAATTTACCGGCAAGCTATCTGAACTTGATCTTCGCGACGTACGGAAGACTGCTCGTACAAAAATGTACTGGCCGAAGGTTTTGCTGAGGAACTGGTACGCAATCGGCCTCTTAGTCGCGGTAATCTGGGGAACGGTCGCTGGCTTGTTAGGTTATACTAAGCCAAATTGGAAGGGGCTCGCGATAGTATGGGCGGTAATTGCAGCCATCATTCTTTGGGTAATTTACAGGGCTAAGAGGGCAGGTGCGAAAGAACTGGTGAAACTGAATGCGGGCCTTCCCGATCAGATAAACCTCATAAATGAAGGGGTAAAACTGGATGGACCTAATGGCACAGCGGCTTTTCTTCCGTGGAGAACCTTTAAGGGCTGGCGCGAAGGACAACGGGTCGTGCTGATAGATCAGAACGAAGGAAACAGCTTTGTAATCGTGCCGGTCGCCCAATTATCTGAAATTGAGCGCCAACAAGTTCGGCAGTTCTTGCAGGCACAAATCCCTCCCGTTACTCGGTAATCGTCTTTCCGAGACGACTTTCCCCGCTCGCTTGTCGCATTAACTCTGCGCCTGTAGAATGAGCGGTCTTCGTACGGGCACGAAAGCGTACAGACAATCATGCCCAAGCGCTACGACGCAATCATTATCGGCGGAGGCCACAACGGCCTGGTGAACGCGGCGTATCTCGCCCGCGCGGGCAAAAAAGTCCTCGTCCTCGAACGCCGCTACGTCCTCGGAGGCGCCGCCGTCACCGAAGAAATCATTCCCGGCTTCAAATTTTCCGTTTGCTCTTACGTTGTCTCGCTGCTGCGTCCTGAAATCATTCGCGATCTCGACTTGCCGCGCCACGGCCTCGAAATCCTGCCCCTCGACGGCACATTCACGCCCATGCCCAACGGCGATTATCTCTGGCGCGTCAACGATCACGCCAAAACGCGCCGCGAACTCGTCCGCCATTCCCGCCGCGACGCCGAAGCCTACGACGAATTCGGCAAGCAAATGCTGCAAATGTGCCGCTTCGTCAAGCCGCTCCTCGGCATGGTCCCGCCCGATCCCACGTCGCTCCATCCTGCCGGCCTGAAAAAATTGATGTTTCTCGCAAAACGCTTTCAAGCACTGGCCGCGGAGGACAAATACAATCTTGTCCAGCTAATGACCATGTCCGCCGCCGATTTCCTGGATCAGTGGTTCGAGACGGACGTTCTCAAAGCCACGATGTCCGCCTCCGGAATCATCGGCACATTTTTGGGCGTCCGATCTCCCGGCACCGCGTACGTTCTCCTGCATCATTACATGGGTGAAATTGACGGCGCCTTTCGCGCGTGGGGATTCAGCCGCGGCGGCACTGGAGCAATTTCGAATGCCATCGCCGACGCGGCCCGCGAAGCCGGCGCCGAAATTCGCACGGAAGCACCAGTCGCGCAAATCATCATGCGTGCCGGACGCGCCACGGGCGTCGTTCTCGAAAGCGGCGAAGAAATCGAAGCGAAAATTGTTTCCTCGAGCGTCGACCCGAATCTCACATTTCTGAAAATGATGGACCCGCGCGGCCTCCCCGACGAATTCGTCGAAGAAGTCCGCCGTTACAAATATCGCGGCTCTTCCGGCAAAGTAAATCTCGCTCTCGACGCGCTTCCCGAATTCACCCGCTTGCCTTCAAACGGATCAGACCGTCATCTCCGCGGCGCGATTTCCATCTCGCCCTCCGTCGAATACATGGAGCGCGCCTACGATCAGGCGAAGTACGGCGAATTCTCTCGGCGTCCGTACATCGATATCGTGATTCCCACGCTGACCGATCCTTCGCTCGCGCCGCCCGGAAAACACATCATGTCCTGCTTCGTTCAGTACGCGCCCTACAAATTGAGCCACGGCACATGGGACGAGCAGCGGGAAGCGTTCGGCGACACCGTGGTGCAAACAATTGCGGAATACGCCCCGAACCTGAAGCAAATCATTCTCGGCCGGCAGGTCGTGACGCCGCTCGACATCGAGC
>DASYYI010000236.1:0-3996 GCA_035933995.1 Candidatus Acidiferrales bacterium
TGATGGGCGACACCATCGACAACATTCCCGGCGCCCGCGATCCCAACGAAAAGCCGGCCCCTGGCGAACGCCGCAAACCCGGAATCGGCGACGTCGGCGCGCGCATGCTCATCCAGCAATTCGGCAGCGCCGAAGAAGCGATTCGCCGCGCCGGTGAAGTCACGCGCGCCAGCTACCGCGAAGCTCTGCAAAACAATGCCAAGTTCGTCATGCTCAGCAAGCAGCTCGCCACTATCCATGCCGCCGCGCCCGTCGAACTCGATCTCGACGCGCTGCGTTTGCAGGATCCCGACCTCGTCGCCCTCCGCGAGCTTTATTCCGAGCTGGCGTTCACGTCGCTGCTGAAAAATCTGCCCGCGCCAAAGAGCACGGAAAAAACCGACTACGCGAATTTTTCATCCGCGCGCGAGCTCCGCGAATTTCTCGATTCGCTTCCGCCCACCGACGAAGTCGCCGTCTGGCTTGCGCTCGACAGCGACGACACTGACGACCAGGGCTACGGCACGCGTGTGCGCGCCATCGAAGTCTCAAATCGCCCCGGCTTTGCTCGCATCTTGACTATCGACGCAGCGCCGGCCTCGAAAAAAGCCGGAAAAAACGAGCCTCTTGGCGTCCTCGCCGATTGGCTTTCCGACGCGAGCCGCCCGAAAATTGTTCACGACCCAAAGCTTTTCGAGCTCCTCGCTCTCTGCGACGCCGACGCCCAGCAGCGCTGCGTCGCCGGAATTCGCCACGCGACGATCCTCTATTCCTACCTCCTTCGCCCCACCACCGCGAATCATTCCTTCACGGAAGCGGTTCTTCGCCATCTGAACATCACGCTCTCCGGCGCGCCCGGCGAACATGCTGATTTTCTCTTCCGTCTCGCGCCGGTTCTGCGCGCCGAAGTCGAAAAGCAAAATCTCCTCGGCCTCTACAACAAAATTGATCTCCCGCTCGCCGCCGTTCTCTCGCGCATGGAACGCGCCGGCGTCTGCGTCGACCCGAAAGCCCTCAAAAAACTCTCCACTGCTCTCGAAGAGGAAATTCGCGGCTACGAAAAGCGCATCTACGAAATCGCCGGCTTCGAATTCAATATCAATTCGCCGCAGCAGCTCGCCGAAGTCCTCTACGACAAACTCAATCTGACGCTTCCTCGCCGCACGCGCGGCAAAGCCCGCTCCACCGCCGCCGAAGTTCTCACCGAACTCGCCGCACTCCACGAATTGCCCAAGCTCGTCATGGACTACCGCGAAGTCGCCAAACTCAATTCCACGTATGCCGACGCGCTCCACCAACTCATCTCCCCGCACACGGGCCGTCTGCACACGCAAATCGATCAAACCGGCACAGCCACCGGCCGCCTCAGTTCCTCGAATCCCAATCTTCAGAACATTCCGATTCGCACCAAGCTCGGCCGCGAAATTCGCGCCGCCTTTGTCGCCGAGCCCGGCAACATTCTGCTCTCCGCCGACTATTCCCAAATCGAGCTGCGCATCCTCGCACATTTCTCCGAGGACCCTGTTCTCGTCGAAGCCTTTCGCCGCGCCGAAGACATTCACTCTCGCACCGCGCAGGAAGTTTTCGACGTCGCGCCTTTCGCGCAAACTCCCGAGCATCGCCGCGCCGCGAAAGTCATCAATTTCGGAATTATTTATGGCCTCTCCGCTTTCGGTCTGGCCCAGAATTTGCAGATTGACCAAAAAGAAGCCGCGAAATTCATCGCCGCGTATTTCGAGCGCTATAGCGGCGTGAAAAAATATCTCGAGCGCCAAGTCGCCGAAACGCGCAAGACCGGCGTCACGCGCACCATGTTTGGCCGCGTTCGCCCGATTCCAGAAATCAATTCGCCGCAGCCCAACCTCCGCAATTTCGCCGAACGCACCGCGATGAACACGCCGCTTCAGGGCACTGCCGCCGACCTCATCAAACTCGCCATGATCGAAATCGACCGTCGCCTCGTCGCGGAAAAATTTCGTACGCGCATGATTCTGCAAGTCCACGACGAGCTTCTTTTCGAAGGCCCCACGGAAGAACTCGAGCGCCTCAAGCCCCTCGTTAAGCACGCCATGGAGCAGGTGCATCCGCTCAACGTCCCGCTCGTCATCGACATCAAAGTCGGTCCCAACTGGCGCGATATGGACCCGTCTCCTGTGCGATAATTTCTGTAGCGGCCGACTATGGCTTGCCCTGCTTGCCCTGACGAAGGAAGGGACGAAGGAGGGGAGGGGAGGAACGAAGGGCCGGCCCGCGACGCGCCCCGCGCGTCGTCTTACTCGTTAGGCTCAGCGGTCATGGTGTAGCGGTTACGAAACAAAGTGTTCGGAGGTAATTCACAAATGGCGCACCACCACTCGCCCGCCTTTCTCGCCATCGTCAACGAGGCAAAAACGCGCGTCAAGGAAGCCGATTTTCGCGAAATCAAAAAACGTCTCGACGCCGGCGAAAAAATGATTCTCGTCGACACGCGCGAGGACAACGAATGGGCCAAGGGCCACATTCCCGGCGCTGTCCATCTCGGCAAAGGCGTCATCGAACGCGACGTCGAAACAACCATCCCTGATAAAAACGCCACGCTCGTTCTCTATTGCGGCGGCGGTTTCCGTTCTGCGCTCGCCGCCGACAATCTCCAAAAAATGGGCTACAAAAACGTCATCTCCATGGACGGCGGCTGGCGCGCCTGGACCGAATCCAATTTCCCTACCGTGAAGGACTAGCTGGAGGCCTGGATTTCGCAAGATCGTAATTGAGAGTTAGGCTGGCGTGAAGTACCCTGGGTAAAAGTTTGCGTCTTTTGTGCGGCGAGGAGATTAAATGTTGAAGCGACAAATCTTAATGTTTGTCAGTTTATTGATCGCCGAAGCATTCTTGTGTGTTCCGATGAAAGCACAGACTGGATTGATTGATCCTCGAAAGACTGAATACGTTTGTGTTCTGTCCCGCGTAGTGAATTTCACGGCCGACCAAAACGTGGGAGACATGGGCGTTGTGAAAGCAAATGGCACAGTTAATGTGCTTCCTTGTGAAGCTGCTAATGTCAGACGAGATCGCTTGATTGATGCCGATTACACGGCACTTGAAAAGATGCAATTGCAGCGGATACTCTTCGGCGTTCTCAAAGGAAGGCCCAACTCAGATGCAGAAGCCCGCAGTACGAGGTCAGATT
This sequence comes from Candidatus Acidiferrales bacterium, assembly GCA_035933995.1. Classification (GTDB taxonomy): domain Bacteria; phylum Acidobacteriota; class Terriglobia; order Acidiferrales; family UBA7541; genus DAHUXN01. The sequence continues at coordinate 3,146 of DASYYI010000236.1, forward strand.
TTATCCGCTTGGCCAAAGAGGTTTGTGAACGACATCCTAAGATTGCTCTGCTACCGTTGGATTGGAAAACCGAGCAACCAACCGAGACGGGCGGCGTATCTTTAAAGGCTTGTGGCGTTTTGGCGGGTGGCGCGCCCTTAACGCGCTAAACGATTTCGCTGGGTGGCGGGTGGCACTTAACCGTTTTTGATTGGGCGTCGAAGGGTTCGCTGTCGGCCGGGTGCCGCACCCTTTGACGTTTAAGGGTGCGGTTTTTCACCGTCTCGTCAACTTCGACAGAATCAACGCTTCTGCCGGCGAGTGGCCCACGTTCTGGGGTTTGGTCTTTTCGGGTGCCCCATGCTCGTTTTGTGAGCGTGGGGCTTTTCGGGCGACTGGCGCAGCTTCGACAGAATTGACGCTTCGGCCGCAAAAAACCCATTGAGGCAGGTGTCAAAGACTGGCTGGGGCGGTTGGATTCGAACCAACACCGTCTGCATTAACAGTGCAGCGTCCTACCAATTGGACCACGCCCCAACTCTCCCGCTCATCACGCGTACATTTTAGATGATGGGAAACGCGGACGCAGCAATTCGTTCTCGCGTTTAAATTTCAGCAGGAAGCAACACTTTCAGGAGAAGGCGAAACCAACACACCCCCGCCGTTTAGAGGGTAGGTATCGTGGGAGTCGGCGGAGTGTGTGGGGGAAGGAAACCGGCCCAGCCCTCAATCCCCTAAAGGGATCCTCGGCTTGTCTTCCCCCGACGCTGCCTTCTTACGCACGCCGCAAGCCATTCTTAAATCACTCCATCTAAATATCTTAAGATATCCACAGCCACGTAAAAATCTCCACATCGCGTAATTTCTCCCCG
>DASYYI010000243.1:0-14703 GCA_035933995.1 Candidatus Acidiferrales bacterium
TGAACGAATTACAGTCACGGGAAGGCGTTACTGTCCTTGTGTTATATTGAGGATTCGCGTTCCTTCAGCGATTTCAAATGGCTAAATTGCGCATCTCTGTCGTCGAATATCTGAACACGGCGCCGCTCGTGTGGGGCTTCACGGAAGGGCCGCTGGCGGGCAAATACGAGCTGTCGTTCACGGTGCCTTCGCAATGCGCGGAGGCTTTGCGGCGCGGCGATGTGGACGTCGCGATCATGCCGGCCATCGAATACCAGCGCATGGAAGGAATGGTGATCCTTCCGGGAATGTCCGTGGCGGCAAAGGGTGAAGTGCGCAGCATTTTGGTGGTGTCGAAAAAACCGATTGATCGCGCGAAGCGCATTGCGCTGGACAGGAGTTCACGAAGTTCGGCTGCCTTGGTGCGTTTGCTGGCGGCTGGCGATTGGGGCATCGAGCCTGAGTTCGTCGACGCCGCGCCGGATGCTTCGGCGATGCTTGCTGACGCGGATGCCGCGTTGGTAATTGGCGATCCGGCGCTGCGCATCGCGCTGAAAATGGAGTTTCTGTTCGCGAAAACGCCGCGCGCGGGACTTTCGGGAGTTTGCTGCCAGGGCGATGCAGACGAATTGCCCGTGCCGGGATTTCCGTCGGTGTTTGTTTACGATGTGGCTTACCAGTGGCGCGAAATGACGGGCAGGCCGTGCGTGCTGGCCATCTGGGCGGGGCGTCGCGAAAAAATCGCGCCTGAAGTCGTTGCCGATTTTCAGGCGTCGAAGGAATTCGGGCTGGCGCATATCGAAGACATCGCAGAGGCAGCCTCGGTGAAGCTCGACCTGCCCGCGAGTTCGCTGGAAAGTTATCTGCGCGACAACATTGATTTTTCGCTGGACGAAGAAAATCTCGAGGGGCTGAAACTCTATTTTGAGAAATGCGCGGCTGCGGGACTGATTCCTCGCGCGCGGCCGATTGAATTCGCGGCAGCTCCGGCGGGATCGGTCGCGGGCCGCGGAGCCTGAGCGTTGGAAGCGTCGCCGGCTCCGTCTTCTTCTGTTGCCAGCGGTGCGAAGCTTGGAACGGTAGAAATTCTCCGCCGGTATCCCTTTAAAGGCATGGCCGGCGAAGACTTGCGCGAAGTCTACGTTACGTATGCGGGGATGGCGGGCGATCGCGCGTACGCGTTCATCGACCCCACGAACCCTGCGAACTTTCCGTGGCTGACGGGCCGCCTGCAGCGGGAAATGATTTTGTTCCGCCCTCGCTTCGTTGCGCCTCCCGATCCTGCGGACCCTCATCCGCCGGAGAACCATTTTCGTCTGGAGGTCGTCACGCCGGAGGGCCGGACGCTTTCCGTCGATGATCCTGCGTTCACGCCATTTTTTGAGAAACGGTTCGGGAGGAAGCTCGAGCTGCGCTTTTCGGAACGCGCCATGCATGACGCTTGCCCTCTTTCGTTGCTGGGCCTCAATTCGCTGCAATTCCTTTCGCAGGAAACGGGCCTGGAACTCGATCGCCGGCGCTTCCGGGCAAATTTCTACGTGCGTTGGGAAAGCCGCGAGCCATTTTATGAAAATGAATTGGTGGGCGCGAAGCTGCGCATCGGCGAGAAGCTCACAGTGATGGTTGTGAAAAAAGACGCGCGCTGCGTTATCATTACTCTCGATCCTTCGACCGCCGAGGTCTCACACAAAGTGTTCGAAGTAGTCGCCAGGAATCACGTCAGTTGTTTAGGCGTTTACGCATCGGTTCTTCGCGAAGGGATTGTGCGGGCGGGCGACCCGATATACGCGATCTGAACCTGACGAAAGAGAAACGAATAGGCAGCCATGGGCCTCACCCAGCAAGAAGCGCTCGAACTTTTCAACTCCGATGACGTGGTCGCCATCGGGATGGCGGCGAATGAAGTGCGCCGCAAGAAGAACGACCCGCGCATCGCCACATATCAGATCGATCGCAACATCAACTACACGAATTTCTGCACGGAATACTGCTCGTTCTGCGCCTTCTATCGGCCGTTGGGCGCGAAAGACGGCTATATTTTGCCGTTCGAGGAAATTTATCAAAAAATTGACGAGATGATCGAGCTCGGCGGCACCGGCATTCTGATGCAGGGCGGCTTGCATCCGGACTTGCGCATTGAATTCTTCGAAAATTTGCTCAGCTCGCTCAAGCAACGCTATCCGCGGATTCATCTGCATTGCTTTTCCGCGCCGGAGATCACCTGCATCGCCGAGGTTTCCGGGCTCTCGATTCGCGACACAATCGCGCGTCTGGCGGACGCGGGGCTCGATTCCATCCCCGGCGGCGGCGCGGAAATCCTGGATGATGAAATTCGCTCGCGCATTTCGCGCTTGAAATGCTCGGCGGATGAATGGGAGCTGATGCATCGCACGGCGCATTCGCTGGGCATGCGCACCACCGCGACCATGATGTTCGGCTGCGGCGAGGAATATCGCCACCGCGTCAATCATTTTGAACGGCTGCGCCGCATTCAAGAAGACACAGGCGGTTTCACGGCTTTTATTCCCTGGATGTTCGCGCCGGAAAATACGCCACTGGGCAAGAAAGTTCCGGAAGCGACCGCGGTTGAGTATCTGAAGACGCTGGCGATCAGCCGGCTTTATCTCGACAACATCGATCACGTTCAATCAAGCTGGCTCACGCCGGGAATCAAAGTGTGTCAGGTGGGTTTGCAATTCGGCGCCGACGATGTGGGTAGCATTTTGATCGAGGAAAATGTTGTCTATGCCGCGGGCGTTCGCAACCGCACGAATGAATCCGAGCTTCGCCGCATCATCACCGATGCGGGCTACATGCCCGCGCAGCGCGACACGCTTTACCGCTCCTACGTCCTAAAATAATCTGTTTTCCTTGTATTCGAAAACGCGAGAATCAAGAGACGAAGGCGCAACCAATCTGGCTGCGGCCGTTCTCGATTTTACGGGTGTAGATCCGGCGAAGATTGACGCGAAGAGGCGGCAAGATGGGAACGTGGAGAACAGCGAAGAACGGCGAAGCCAAGTCTTCCGGGTCCTCAACGATAAGGGACAATCCGCCCGTACAAAGGTCCATAACTGTTGCGCTCTTCGTTTCGTTTCCGGAGATGACGGCGTAAGCGTGTGTTCCGGCGAGTGAGACGCGTTCCCATTTGCGGCGCTCAGACTGCGGGGGCCGCTTAGGAGTTTCGCGAGGGGCCGCGAATGGTCCGACAGAAGCAGGAGTTGCCTTAGAGACTGGCGGAGGCGCGACGCGCGTTGGAGCGGCAGGCTCGGTGCGAATAGAAGGCGCGGTTTCGGAAACGTCAGTCGAACGCGCCTGCGCGCGCTGGGCATTCTTGAGCTGGTAGAGGCGTTCGTCAGCCAGGCGAACGAGGATCTCTTTGGTGTCGCCATCCTGGGGATGGACGGCAATACCGTAGTCAATGGTCACTGGGGTGCTGAGTTTCATGGGGGTTGATTCCAATTCGAAATTGGCTCGCAGGCGATCACAGAGGGTGACGGCCTGCTCGGGATCAGCTTGGGGAAGAAGCAGGGCAAACTCATCTCCGCCGATACGAAAGGCAAAATCAGAGGCGCGTAAAGTTTTCCGGAGAATGGTTGCGGCGAGCTGAAGAACTTCATCGCCACGCAAGTGTCCATAGCGGTCGTTGACTTCTTTTAGCCGATGGAGGTCGAGCAGCACGAGCGCGAGATGCTGACCGTAGCGCCTGGCGCGGTTGAATTCCTTATCGCAGTATTCCTCGAAAAGCCGGCGATTATAGAGACCGGTGAGCGAGTCTGTCGCTGCGTTTAATTGGAGTTTCTTAAATTCCTCATACTCGATGAGAATGGGCACGCGGAGGAAATTTGTCGCTGCAAGGACGTCGACCAACGCGGTCTTCAGAGAGACGCGCTTGCCCATGCTTTCGGAAAGTTCGGTGCGGCGCGCGAGGATCTGATTCCAGTAATCCAGGCTTTGTGCCGGCGACAAATCGATACGCGCGATGGATTTGAAAAACTGTTGAAGGAATACTCCGCGGACAGGCTCGTCGACGTTCTCGAGCGTCTCGACGAGCAGGTCGAAGAATGAGTCGTCGACGTGCAGCGGTGGATTGGACTCGGATGGCTGGGGCATCAAAGTGTTGGTCTTACTCTTTCGGGATTATCCGGCCCACTTCTATGTGAGCGGCTCCTGCGGGGACATTGGTGAGCATAGCAATGACAATGCCAACGCTCAAGGAATTTGTTCGGAAGTGGGCATCCGTATGTCACTGAATCGGAAGGATGAAGGGCGGCGGGGGGTTGGTCGCGGACACGATCCCACGGAACCGAGGACGGGCGAAGGGAAACGAATTCCTACTTTTTGCGGATACGGTGCACCTCAATTGGGGCGTTATGTCAGTTAACTCGTGCCTATTCTAGGGGTTTTAGGAATTCCACCGCAGCCAGTTTCATTTCGCCGCTAGTCTCCAGGCGGCGCACGCGAGCCTGAATTGGCGGCGTCCCGGACTCGCCAAACTCGGCGGATCTGGGAAGCGGGGCGGGTATCGTCAACAGGATCAGTTCGTCTTGGCACAATGCATGGGGACTGATTAACCTGGCACCTTGACCGCTAATATCGAGCGTTTTTGCCAGTTCCAAGAACTCGACACCTTGATTATTTCTTCCCCGAATAAAGAGGGGAACCTGAACGCGAATGCGCGGAGACCTGCGACGCTCCGTGTTATGGCCATTGGATTTCATTACCTCGCCCCCAGGCACGAGAATTCTTCAGGTCCCCTTGGAACCACAGTTTTAGTACTGGGATGTAGAGCAATTTAAGTGCTAGACTTATGCTTATTTTTGTTCTCTAAACGCTGTGTTATCAGAGGGGAAGATGGCCTTGGTCGATGACGAATTCTAGATGACTCCGTAGTTTCCAAAATTCGACATTCCTTTGCATATTAAGTGCAAACCAAACGCGTTTACCATTGACACCTAACACGGGCCTTTGCCAACATCAAAGGTTCAAAACAACTTCCAGGGAGTCGCGAGGCAATTTGGAAGCCACATTCCGCGAAGACGGCTTAAGAGGCTATTTTGAATAAGAGTGCATCAGCCGAGGTTCAAACGCCCGGAGCGACCTTGTTCGGACTGATGTCCAGTCTTCTGGACGCGCTGGACAAACCTCTGCTGGTGACGGATCGCAGCGGGAGAGTTCTGTTTGCCAATTTGCACGCGCAAAATTCTGTTCAGTGGGACGTGGTCGAGAATGGAGCACAGCCGAATTTGTTCCGTGACGTTTTGCATGTGGATGCAAGAGGTCTGTTCGGACAACTCGAAGGCGGAGAGCAGGAAGTAAATCTGCAGATTCAATGTGGCGGCGCGCCTGCGCGAGCGCGGATCCGTTGGCTGCCGGAGCCGGACTGGCTGGTGATTTTCGCGGAGCCAGCACCGAACGAAGCCCCAGCAGATCAGGACCAGATGAGGCAGACGGTCCACGATCTGCTGCAAGAGAGGGAGATCACGTATCGGAATTTGCTGGCGGCGTATCTCCGGCTGCAAGAGGTGAACCGGCAGAAGACCGTGTTTTTGGGATCGGCCGCGCACGAGTTGAAAACACCATTGGCGGTAATGAAAGGTTATTACGATCTTCTGCTTTCCGGTTCGTTGGGAAACTTATCGGAAAAGCAGCGCGATATTCTTCAGGAATCGAAGCACAGCTGCGACCGCCTGGTCCGGCTGGTGTCAACATTCTTGAATTACACGGCGCTGGAAAGTGGGAAACTGGTATTGCAATTCCAGGACAATGATATTCGCGACTGCGTGAATGACATGGCGGTGCGCTGGAAAGAAGCGTTTCGACGAGCCAACGTGAATCTGGAAGTGATTTTGGATGAGAAATTGCCAGCCTTCAAATTTGACTATCCGAAGATCCAGCAATGCGTGACCAATCTTGTCGACAATGCGCTGAAGCATACGCCGGCGGGCGGAAAAGTGACACTGCAAGTGCAGACGCAATTTTGGGAGCGGCGCATTTCTCCCATTACTCCGACGAAGGAACGGCGCGCGGGCAAGCGTCCCCAGCCGAATAGCGTGCTGGTTTCGGTGACGGACACCGGGGTAGGGATTGCGGCGGAATTTCATCAGGAAATTTTTGAGGATTTTGTGCGAGTTGATCCGTCGTCTTCCGGTATGGGATTGGGGTTGGCGATCACCAAACGCCTGATTCAGGCGCATCACGGCAAGATCTGGGTGGACAGCGAACCTGGTCGCGGAAGTTCGTTCAAGTTTTTGCTGCCCATGAAAGTCGAGGTCTACAGCTATGCGTGAAGGCTCCAAGGTCCACGTGGAAATTTCGGCCGATAAAGAGAAGATCCTGATTATCGATGACGAGCCGAGTATTCGAAAGTATCTCCAGACGCTGCTGGAAGTGGACGGATTCGAAGTGATCGCGGCGTCGAGTGGCACGGAAGGCCTGGAAGCGATTGGCGGCGGCGCGAAGCCGGACTTCGTGATTCTGGACGTATTGATGCCGGAGATGGACGGTCTGGAAACGCTTCGGCGGCTGATGCAAATGGACCGCGGGCTGAACGTCATTATGCTTTCCTGTTCCAATGAGGTGAGCACGGTTGTCGAGGCGATTCGGCTGGGTGCGCATGACTATCTGACGAAACCATTCGAGAAGCCGGAACTGGATGCGGCGCTGTTGAAATGCCGGCAGAAGAAACAACTCAAGGCCGAAAATCAGGCGCTGCGCGAATACTGCGACCAGTTAACCGAGGACATGTCTTTTCTGGTGGCGAGCCCGCAGATGCTGAAGATCCGGCAGCAAATTCTGCAGATTGCTCCGGTGGACGTTCCGGTTTTCATCAGCGGCGAGAGCGGCGTGGGAAAGGAAGTGGTCGCGCGGATGATCCATCTGCGTTCGACGAGACGCCAACAAGCTTTCGTAAAAGTGAATTGCGCGGCGCTGCCGGGCGAGCTTCTCGAATCCGAGCTGTTTGGTTACGAACAAGGAGCGTTTACAGGCGCGGTGCGTGCGAAGCCCGGAAAATTCGAACTGGCGAACAAGGGGACGATTTTCCTCGACGAGATCGCGGAAATGCCGCCTCATCTGCAAGCAAAGCTGCTTCACGTACTGCAGGACAATCAATTTTCACGGTTGGGCGCGCGCGGCGGTATTCAGGTGGATGTGCGAGTGCTTGCAGCGACGAATGTGCAGGTGGCAGATGCCATGCGTTCGGGCCGATTCCGCGAAGATTTGTATTATCGTTTGAGTGTGCTTTCCTTGCATGTGCCGCCGCTGCGCGAACGTACCGACGAGATTCCGATGCTGTTCCGGCATTTCCTGGTCAAGTACAGCGAGAAATTTCAAAAGCCTGTTCCCGAGCCGACCGAACATCTGCTGGCAGCCACTTTGCGGTATGCGTGGCCGGGGAATTTGCGAGAGCTGGAAAATTTCGTCAAACGGTACGTAATTCTCGAAGACAATGACGGCAGCCTGAAGGAATTGCTCGAATTGACGGAGGCACAGCAGCGGGTTTCTCCGCGCGAGGAAGTTCGCGCCCCGGCGGAGCAGGGATTGAAGGCGCTTGTAAGGGGCTTGAAGGATGAGGCCGAGATGGAGGCGATCGCGGGAGCGCTCGAGAAGACGAATTGGTGCCGCAAGGATGCGGCGCGGATGTTGGGGATTAGTTACAAGGCGTTATTGTACAAGATGCGGCAGTTCAATTTGGATTCCAGCAAGGGAACGCGCGTGGGGGCATCGCACGGAACGCCTGTAATTCGGGGCGTTTAGTTTCCCAAGCATTGCAACTACTTGCATATTGAATGCAGAAGGCTGGATGGTACTGGTCCGGAAGTTAGATTCAAGCACGCCGGCAAAATATTTCCCTTGTTTCTTTCTCCGAAATTTGGGACAAGTTATCGCCCTGCAATGACGCGGGCCAACGCGGCGTTGCGGGTTGTCAGGAAAGGAGTTGTCCGAGTTCTTTAGCAAGTGCCAGGGCTGGAAGTGATGCGCGATAGACTCGATTACGCTCTGGGTAAAACGGTCGAACATCGGGAAAGTTGGGTGCATAAACAGTTTGGAAGCCGGATTGCTGCCTTTGAACCCGTGGGCTGGGGAATTTCTGTCTACGGTAGTCTGAGAGGAGCACTGGGGATGACGGAGCGTCGGTTGGCTCGCCGGTACGATTTAGCCCTTCCCGTGATTGTTCAGTTGCCCATTAATAAAGAGGCATCTCCCCACAATGGGCAAACGCGCGACATTTCAACACGCGGCGTTTACTTCACACTTCACAAAGAACTGCAACCTGGAACGGAGTTGGATTTTACGCTGACGCTTCCTGCCGAGATCACTCAAGGGACCGAGGTGTTTGTGCGGGCGCATGGACGCGTCGTGCGGGTGGACAGGAAAAACGAAGCTGGCGGCGCTGCCGAAGCGAATGTGGGTGTGGCAGCGGTGATCGAACGCTACGACATCATACGTGGTGAGCCTGTTCACGCGTAAATCGATCAGTTCAGACAATTCCTACACAACAGCTATTTTGCAGAACAAATGCGATTTGCCGTATTCTTCGTGTGTGCGCGTCGATCAATTGCAGGCGACGCGTTCGCTTCGTGGAACCCCCTATCTAACTGATTAGAAAGTCAGTTCAGCCTAGAATCGACAAGTTATTCTCCTGGTTTTGTGCTCCGGTTTAGTCAATTTCCGTAAGAAGAGACGCTCACGAAGGCGTTCGGCGGAACTGATTGAGGGAAACAGGAAAATGGGTTCCGGAAAGTGAAAATATTTTCCTATCTAAACAGACTATTGTTAAGTTCGGTCGAGTGCGCGATCTTCGTACGAAGCTCCTTTGCGAAGTGACCATGGTGACGTAAGTTGCTAATATTAATGGAGTTGGTTAATGTTCAATGCTACGCGGAAAATACCGATGCGGGCGGCCCGAGGTTGGTTTTCAGTGTGCAAGTAAATGCGATTGCGCAGGGTCGAACTGAATGACTCTGTCCTGGACGGTGTAGCAGTGGGAACTATGACGCGTCCGAGTTCGAGTCGCTTGAGCGGTGAGATTAACCTCAGCGTGCCTCCCGACGAAGTGGTGTTCGGCCGCTCAGACGTAATGAGCGTGGTCCGGCAAAAACTGGACAAAGTGGCGGGCGCAAACATACCGGTGCTGATCGAAGGGGAGAGTGGGACCGGCAAGGAAATCATTGCGAAACTGATTCATGTCCGATCTCCGTGGGACACAGGACCGTTTGTCAAAGTTAACTGTCCAGCGATACCCGGGACGCTGGTCGAGAGCGAGTTATTCGGGTACGAAAAGGGAGCGTTCACGGGCGCGAACGGTACAAAGCCCGGGCGCGTGGAATCAGCGCAGAACGGAACGCTCTTTTTGGATGAAATCGCAGAGCTCGAAATGGGGTTGCAGGCGAAACTATTACAGCTGCTGCAGGACGGACAGTTTTGCCCGATCGGCGCGCAAGAAGACAAACGCGTCGACGTGCGCGTGGTGTGCGCGACGAACCGGAATCTGGAAGAAGAAATCGAGCAAGGAAGTTTCCGCCAGGATCTCTATTACCGAATTAACGTTGTGAACATCCACGTTCCGAGCTTGCGAGAGCGCGTGGCGGACATCCCCGTGATTTGCGATTTTTTGCGTCACGTGTACAGCGAAAAGTTCAACCGTCCGACGCGGCCACTTTCGGCGAGGCGTCTGGATATGATGCAACGGTATCACTGGCCGGGAAACATCCGGGAACTCGAAAACCTGATCAAGAGATACGTCATTTTGGGGTCGGAGGACGCCATTACGGTGGAGCTTTCGGGCGGCAACACGAGTTCATTTATTCCCGACATACCGATCAGCGGTTCCATTTCGTTGAAGAAGGTGACACGGCAGGCGATGCGTGAATTTGAAAGCAAGATCATTCTGAAGATTCTGCAAGCGCACAACTGGAATCGGAAGCGCGCGGCCAGCGCGCTGAACATCAGCTACCGCGCATTGTTGTACAAGTTGAAAGAAGCCGGGGTGCCGGCGCGCAAAGTGGCGGGAAGTCCTCAACCCCCGGAATTAGGCAACGATTAGTCGCCAGGCTGTAAGTAAAAGGAGTGGAGAAAATGAAATTTCGGTTTGTCGAAAAGGCAAAGTGGCTCCTAGTGATTCCCGCGATTGCCGCGATTGTTTTTTCCGCGGGAGCTCAGGATACGAAAACGACATCGACAGCGGCTACCGATTCTTCGGCGAAAGCTGCACAGCCGGAAAACCGGGCGAGCGTCTCAATGGTAGACAGCAAGTCCTATGTGATCGGCGAGAACGACGTTCTCGAGATTGATGTCTGGAAGGAGAAAGAGATTTCGCGGACGATCCCGGTGCGGCCGGACGGGAAGATCTCGCTGCCGTTGGTCGGGGAAATTCAGGCGAGCGGGATGACACCAATGCAACTGCAGGACGATCTAACGAAACGGCTGAAGGCGTACATCGAGAATCCGGAAGTAACCGTCATCGTGAGCGATCCGCGGAGCCACCAGTTCAACGTGGTGGGCGAGGTAAATCGACCGGGTTCCTATCAACTGAGCCAAGCGATGACTGTACTGGATGCGATAGCGCAATCGGGCGGATTCAAGGATTTCGCTAAGGAAACGAAGATCTATGTTCTGCGTCCGATGCCGGACGGGACGCGCGTGCGGATGCCCTTCAACTACAAGCAGGTGATTAAAGGGAACGATATGCAAGAGAACGTTGCATTGAAACCAGGAGACACGGTCGTTGTTCCGTAAATTGGAGAGCCGGATGAATCGCCAAGAGTGGATGGCCATGGCATGCGGACTGATTCTAGCCCTGACGCCGGGGCTCGCGCGTGCGCAAGCGTCAAGCCCAACGTCATCCAATGTACCGATATTAGCAAGCGGACAAATGCCGAGCACCAGCCCTCGGGATGACGTGGAGATGACAAACGTTTTTAAGGGGACAATCTCGGTTGGGAGTTTTTTCGACGACAACGCCGTCATTGGCGCGGCGCCGCGGCAGTGGAATCTGAACTATTTGATTACCCCCAGCTTCGACTTTGAAGAGACTCGTCCGCGCTTGGATTGGGGGCTAACGTACGCGCCCGGGTTTATAAAGAGCCAGAATCTGCCCAATCGAAACCTGTTTTCGCAAGATTTTGGCGGACATTTCACGTGGTTGCCATCCCCGCACACCTCGCTTTCGGCGCAACAGACTTATGTTCGCAGCAACAACCCATTTCAGCAGTCCGCGACGACACCGGGACCGACGATTTCTCCGAACCAAACCATATTTTTCCCGAGTTTGCTGCAAACTTCGATCTTGTCGAACGCGGAATACTCCTACCAATTCGCAGAGCATTCCAGTATCGGTTTGGGGGGCAGCTTTGCTTCCGAGCGCTTCGATACGACGCCGAAATCGGGCCCGACACAGTCGCTGATTCGTTCACAGATCGCATCGGGAAACGCGTACTACTCGCACCAGTTTTCCGAGCGGAACCAACTGGGAGTTCAGTACGAGGGCCAGGTTTTGCGGTTTCCGGCGCGCGATGCGCGCACAACGACGCATACATTTCTATTTTTTGACGAAATGAAATTGACGCCGAACGCGACCTTTACGGTGTACGGCGGACCCGAATATTCGCTGACGGCCAATCAAGTAGTGGTGAATTTAGGCTTCATCGTCATTACGATCCCTGTGCGCTCGAACCAGTGGCACACCGCCGCCGGCGCGATTTACAGTTGGACGGGGCAGCGACTGGCGGTAACTCTGAATTACACGCGGCGGATCAGCGACGGAGGCGGGTTGGTTGGAGCCGTGGAGCTCAACGCCGGAACGGCCACGTTGTCCTGGAGGCTGACAGGTCGCTGGAGCTTGACATCGACACTAACGGGGGCCGACAACCAACTGTTGGCCATCAAGACCGGGCAAAGCGAGCTGCGAACGTACTCGGCCAGAGCCGGGACGCAATATCAGCTCTCTAGAAACCTTGCGCTGGAAATGTCGTACGAGAGATTGAACGAGACAGGCGGTTTCGCAGGCTTTCCTATTGGAAACCACGATCTGGCCGCTGCATCCATCACCTATTCATTCTTGAAACCGCTCGGGAGGTAAAAATGCTAGACGAATTGCAGGAGCAGAAGTCGCGTGGAATCGAAGAATATTGGAGCATCGTTCGCCGGCATCGCTGGCTGATACTCCTTTCGATATTTGTGTGCTGGGCGACGGTGTGGGGAATCGGATGGCTTTTGCCGGCGACATACCAATCCGAGGCGTTGATTCTGGTCGAACAGCAGAAGGTCACTTCGGAGCTCGTTCCGCCGAACGTTTCTGTAAGCCTGGAAGACCAATTACAGAGCATGACGCAACAAATCCTGAGCCGCACGCAACTCCAGGGGATTATCGACCGATACCACCTATATACGAAACACAGAGGCCTATTGGCTATTTTTGAGCCCACGGATCCCGTGGATCAGATGCGCAAGGACATTAACATTACACCGGTAGAAGTGCCGGGTCGCAATGGTGATTTGACGGCATTCAAGATTGACTACACGGGTCCAACACCGGAACTGGCGCAACAAGTGAACAGCGAACTCACGTCGGCGTTCCTCGACCAGAACATGAAATCCCAGCAACAACTTTCGCAGAGCACGACTTCGTTCTTTGACAACCAGTTGGCGGATGCTCGCGCGAAGCTGGAAGAGCAGGGAGCCAAGGTGCGGGCTTTTAAAGCGCAGCATGTGGGCGAGCTTCCCGACCAGTTAGAGAGCAACGTCCAAATTTTGGCTGGTGTTCAGAATCAGCTGGAGCAGACGCAGCGAGCGCTCGATCGGGCGCAACAGCAGAAACTTTATCTGGAGTCGATTGTTCAGCAATACCAATCGGTGCAAACCGACCTAGGAAACGGAGACTCCGCAGAAACGCCGCCAGCATTGGACAAAGAATTAAAAGACTTGCGTATGCAGCTAGCGGCCGAGCGATCCCAGTACACGGATAATTATCCGGACGTGATCGCCCTGAAGGATCAAATTGCCAAGACCGAGAAACTGAAGAAGCAAATCGAAGGTGAAATAGCCACAAGTCAAAAGACGGACAAGACTTCAAAGGATTCAGCGACGAGCGTGGCAGGAGCCGATTTCCAGAATGGCGCGCCAACTCCGATGATGCAGATTGAGAGCCAATTGAAGGCCAACCAACTTGAGATTAAGGGGTACGAGAAGCAGGAAAAGACACTGGAAGGACGAGTGGCGGAGTATCAGACACGCCTGAACATGATGCCTGCGACCGAGCAAGCGCTGGCCGATGTCTCGCGTGGCTACGATGAGTCTCAAAAGAACTATGATTCGCTGCTGGCGAAGCAGTCGCAATCACAATTGGCCACAAGTTTAGAACAAAATCAACAGGGCCAGCAGTTCCGTTTGCTCGACCCAGCGCAACTGCCGGACAAGCCCGCGTCACCAAATCACATTCTGCTGAGTTTGGGTGGTTTGATTCTTGGCATTGCTGTGGGAGTGGGATTGATGGCGCTGTTGGAGTTAACAGACGCCCGCGTTCGCAGCGAGGAAGATCTCGAAGGGCTGATAGCCGCGCGCGTGTTGGTGGGGATTCCGCGCATCAGCACGCCGAAAGAGGACCACGACAGGATCAGGATGCGCTGGATGGGCCGCGCCGCCGCGGTCGTCGTAGTGCTGCTAATCGTGGCCGGCAATATCTACGCGTTCTACAAAGGGTAAAGAACATGTATAGGAAATTTTACGGATTGACGCGAAATCCATTCGAGATCAGTCCTGATCCGTACTTTTTCTATCCGACGCCGCGCCATAACGAGGCTCTCGCGAACCTGAATTATGGCGTGCAACGGCGGAAGGGCTTCGTGGTTGTGACAGGCGAAGTGGGGACCGGGAAGACATTGCTCGTGCGATGCCTGCTGGACTCACTGAACCGCAACCAAATTGCGTTTGCTTATGTGTTTAATCCTCGTCTGTCGGTGCCAGATTTTCTGCGATACATGTTGACGGATCTTCGTCTGCCGACCACGGGGCGGACAAAGAGCGAGATGCTGGCGCACTTGAACAATTACCTGATCGCGCGGTTTCGTCGAGGCACCACGGCGGCGCTGGTGGTGGATGAAGCGCAATTGCTGAGCTGGGAATTGTTGGAGGAAGTGAGGCTGCTGACAAATTTGGAGACATCGCAGCAGAAACTTCTGCAAATCGTTTTGGTGGGGCAGCCAGAGCTCGACCGCAAACTCGATTCGCCGCACTTGCGGCAACTGAAGCAACGAATCGGATTGCGGTGCCGGCTCGAGCCTTTAGGGGCCGAGGAACTGCGGGGATACATTCGCCGCAGACTGGAACTGGCGGGTGCGAACTCGCACGGGTCGTCGATTTTTTCGGAAGAAGGGATCGTGGCGATTCACCAGTTCTCGCACGGGATTCCGCGGCTGATCAACACATTGTGCGAAAACTCGCTTGTCTCCGGGTACGTGAAACAAGTGAAGCAAATCACTGCGGAGATCGTTCAGGAAGTGGCGTCGGATTTTCGCATGGATATTCCATGTACGACCTCTGCACCGGAATCCGAGGATGCAGAATCGCGTAAGAAGGCCCTGAAAGCATTGTTCCGAATGATCGAAGAGCTGGATGGCGCTTCCGAAAAACAGCTCGACGAAGCGAAACTCGAGTCAGGAGTGAAAACAGAATGAGCCGCCTATATGAAGCCTTGCGTAAATCAGAAATAGAAAACCAGCAGAA
>DASYYI010000297.1:0-30814 GCA_035933995.1 Candidatus Acidiferrales bacterium
CAGTAACGTTCCATGACTTCTCCCCGCCTGAGCCCTCGCCATAATTCGGGGCTCAGGCCGGGACGAAGCTCAATCGCAGCTCTTCATTCACTTCAGCAATCGCGCAATCGCGGAACTGGTACCCGGGGTGGGAGTCGAACCGCGTACCTGCGTTGAAAGCGCGTAAGTTACGCATTTTACGTGACGCCAAAAACGCTAAAACTGCCCAAAACGCCAGTCGGAGGTACACGGCGGGTACACGGCCGCCAGCGTTCCCCAAACGCCTTTTCGTAACCTTCCGACTTGCAGACAAACGAGGACCGAAAGTCTTTCACGAGCGTGGCTTGCCCGCCGAACGGTAAAGCGAGTCCCTGGCAGGGAGTGGCTTGGGACTTGGTACGAACTTGCGGCCGTTACCTTCTCCCAGACGAATGCGTTCGTACTTGTCAAACTCGCAAAGACAGTTTTGAACGTCTTGAGCATGTAGGTTAGGAATTCCAGCCTTGGCCAATGTAGGTTCAATCGCTTTTCGCAACAGTTGTAGCAGCTCGACCCATTCGGGTTCTTTCCACGGAGCATCGGTGGAACGCCTCAAGACACGATTCAGTCCACGCCGTGAGCCTGGCCCAGACGCCGCAAAATCCCACCAGTCGGGCGCGTGTCGCAACCGTCCAACATATTTCACGTCAGCAGCGACCTGCCCCGCGTAGAACCCTCCCAAATAAGGAGCTGAAGCCAAGCGACCGTGAAAACTCGCCAACGTATCATCGTGTCGAGGCCTGTACTGGTCGCGATCCGCCCACAGTGGATCCAAAACGAACTCAACCTGTATCTTAGCAAGGTCTCCGGCTTGTCCGCTGACGATCAGCTTGTATGCATCCGAATTGACGAGACGCTTGCCCTTGTGTTTGCGGCGTTTCATAACCGAAAGAAAATGTGTCGGATTCCAAGGCACGGGATATCCAAGTTTTGCTAAGGTGCGAGGCCAATTGATGCACCGGCGAGCAACTAGCGATGCAAACCAAAAATCTCGGTCGTTTCTGTTCGATTGGTGCCAATGTGCAGAAATCCAGCGGGTAGTGCGGTCTAGCTCCCGAAGAATGTTGCAAAACCTATAGCGCTGCAATATCGGATCATCTGTCTAAGGCTGTCTCTTTCCGGCCTCGCGGGCTAGGTAAACTGCGTGCCTCGCAATAATGAAGCGCGCGAATTTCTCGACATTTGTTGTCATGCTTCAACTTCCTTTTCGATTCTTTTCTCTGCTATCTACGAAATAGTTGCTAGGCCCGAAAGTTCGGAGTGATTTGCTCCTTCGAGTCGAGGCCAATTCAGAATGCGATTTTTCATCGTTTCTGATTCGCTTGGCAGGTGTCTGACTTCAGTACCACAGGCGATATTTCGCAAGGCTCGAAAGGGATGTCAACTCGAAAACGTGGGACGGGGGAAAATAGTATCGCTGAAAATGCTAGAAACGCCTAAATCGCATGGAGATCCTGTTAGCTGCGACGATCCTTGACAACGATTCCGCGGCAGGTTAATAAAAAAGTAGCCAGTGTACAGATTCAAGTCGGGACAATTCTCGGGGAAGACGATGGAGCATGCGTTGCTCCGCTACGCGCCAGACCTATATCAAGTAGCGGGCTGGGCGGAAGAGAAAGACGCGCCTCGGCTTGTCCCTCTAGTTACGAGGTTCAGGCAACTGCGGAGAAAGCTGCGTCGTGCCCGGATCGTCGTAAATTGTGCCAAGAGCGGATGCAAGCGCACGCCGCGCTGGATGACTTTGCCTTTGGGATATGATCGCTATTACTGGCCTCGACCAGATTTTTGGTGCAAGAAGCATGAGCCGTCACTAAAGTGGGATGATGAAGAGAAGATCGTACCGCTGCCCATCAGTTTCGATACAATCGATGATTTTAGGGAACGGAAAAATCGAGTCGCCGTGCATCGTTCTGTCTTGAAAGCGCTCGGAATCCGAAGTCGACGCAGTATTAGCGAGAAATTTGCCCGCAAGTTCTTTGCGAACATCGGTGACTGAGTATGAGCGAAACGAGCGACGTTTCCGCGATGGGTAGACGGAAGTTGTTCGCCGTGGAGTTTCCGGAAAATCCTTGATGTAAATCGGCCGCATAGAAGGGCGGGGAGTCCTCATGGAGGACAGGAAAAAACGGTCGTCCTCTGGTGCGGACTTTAATATCCGTGGCCGTTTCACTTCGGCGCGAGCTGATCATGCGACGCCGGGGAACAGAATTTGATTGTCAGAACGGAGTGTCCTCTTCCGACGGTTCGTCCGCTTCCACTGGTTCAGGTAACTCAAGCGCCGCGAGTTCGGATGGTTCCTCGGAGTGGGCTTCCAGAGATGGGATCGATTGCATGGAACCGCCAATCAAGCCTTGTAAGTCACCATACATCCCGCTGGTGTTTGCGACAACCCGTTCGATCTGCTTCTCTCTTTTGTTCCAGCGACGGACAGCGACCCTTTTTTCTTCGTCAAGTTCTGTTCGCAGATCGACAAACGTAGTGACAATTGCCTCGACTCGCTGTCGGAACTCCGGACCGGTTAAGTATCGGAAAACGGCCTCGACCGTTTCATTTTTGCTCGCCGAAGCTCGTTTCGCAAACGCCACCTCGGTGAGGGTGATGCGGAGGGCTGTAGCCAATCCCAACACAAATCGATGGTGCGCAATCCAGATTCCATCTCGAAGGCCGAAGCCATCTATATCCTTTGGCAGTGCCTCGGTCACCACCACTGCAAGATCGGCTCTGGCCATGCGCTGGTCATCCTTTAGTTTGGTAATCCAGCCATCACTCCAGGCTTTTGTTCGCTTCGATTCCCAAATGATTGAGCCGGAGAGTGCGCCGCTTTTCGCGCGAACCGTTTGGATGACGTCTGCACCGCGCATGCCTTTCGGAACTGGCTCGATGTCGTCCATGGCATAGTTGGCCTTGAGTATTTCTTCGAGCTGAAGCTCTAGAACTTCGCCCTGAGTTTGCTGTGACCCCTGTTCTAGTTTGCGCCGTAGCTCGTCGTTCACCCGCAAGATGTCTTGTAACTTCTTGTCTTTCTCGGCGTCCTTCAGACGGTGCCCTTCGAGAGCAGCCTGAGAAGCTTCCTCACGAATTCGTTCCCTTTCCTGATCGAGGGTGCGTGTTACCTCTAGCTGTAGGTCCCGCCTCGCCTCTTCGAGCTCCCGCTTTTCCTTCCGGAGCTTTAACTCAGCTTCCTGCGCTTCCTTCAATTTCTCGGCCTTCTCTCCAGCATCGGCGCGGAGGTCAGCCAATTCTACAGCTAGTTCTTCTCGCGCCTTGTCCAGAGCAGCCTGTCGCAGCTTCACCCGCTCACTTTCAAGCCTTTTTTGGAGGCGTTTCTCGATGTCGTGTTCGGCAGCTACTAGACTAGCCTCTCGTTTCTTGAGCTGTTGCTCCTTCTCCGTAAGGGCTTTCCGTTCCTGTGTGATTTGTTTCCGAAGTTCAGCTTTTGCCTGCTCAGCAAGCTGGTGGTGAAGTGTTTCCGTAATCGGAATCACTGCGCCGCACTCTGGGCACTTGATGCTATCTGCCGGTGCACTTGTATATTTGGCCATAATTATCAACACACGATACATCGAGTTCGCACGCACTGCAAACGTTTCGAAATACATAGCGGCGGTTGCAGATGATAAATGCAATTATGACAGGAGTTCTGAGAGTTTGCTCTGTCCTACATCCCTGTCCTTCCGTGCCGCGCGGTCGCAATTCGAAAGCCTAGCTTGAATTATCAGAATAGGAGAGTAAAGTGACGATAAACAATGCAAAGCTTTATTTTGGATGAAATCCTTGAATGGTCAAAAGAGCGACCTGGATGGCAGCGGGATGCTCTCCGGCGCATCTTTGCAACTCCAGGAATTACTACTAAGGATTTGACTGACCTAGTTGACTTATGTAAAACAGCCCGGGGACTCAGCGAACCGCGAAAACCCCAACCGCTCACCAGCGAGCATCTGGCCATCAAAGTTGAAGGTACTGATCCAGTGTCACTGATAAGTGTGATGCATCATCACGGAGTGAATGCACTCGCTCCGGAGCAGGCGATCACCTTTGGACCGAATCTCACGATTGTTTACGGAACGAATGCCGCGGGGAAATCAGGATACACTCGGATTCTCAAGCGAGCGTGCCGTTCACGATCAACCGAGGAAATACTGGGCGACGTCCTGGGCGAGAATGTACCTCTCAAACCACAAGCGACTATAAAGTTCCGTGAGAGCGCAAACGAAGCCTCATTGGCGTGGAGCCCCGACGCGGCACCCGCAGATGCGCTGGCGGCCGTGAGTGTCTTTGATGCGCACTGCGCCCCAGTTTACCTTCGTGACAAGACCGATGTGGCGTTCCGACCATTCGGCCTTGACGTTTTTGATCAACTTTCGATGGCTTGCGGCGAAATCCGCAAGAGTCTGGAGGGCGAACATGCGAAGCTGGACGCAGCGATATCAAGTTTGCCGACTCTTGCGCATGGCACACGAGCCAGATCTCTCATCGACAACCTCACCTCACTGACAAAAGTGGATGATGTCCGGGCACTGGCAACGCTCTCAAGAGACGACAAACGTCGCTTCAACGAACTGCGGGAGCAACAACATGATCTTCAAACAGCTAATCCGAAACAACGTGCCAAGGAATTGAGCCTCAGAGCCGATCGCATCGATCTCGTTGTACGACACCTGAGCAACCTGACAGCCGTAATGGGCGACGCCGCGCTGGCAAATCTTCGATCCACTGCGGATTCTGTCAAAATGACAAAGAAAGCGCTCGCCATTCTACGGAAAACAACATTGACGCCCGATCTCCTTCCAGGAAGTGGCGAAGATGGATGGAGAACGATGTGGGAAGCGGCAGAAGGGTTTTCACAGATTGCCTATCCCAAAGCTGCGTTTCCGTTCCTTTCGAGTGGAGCACGCTGTCCACTCTGCCAGCAAGTGATTGGCTCTGAAGCAGGGGCACGTTTGAAGCACTTCGCGGAATACGTTTCGTCCACGGCACAAGCAGAACTTCGCAAGGCAGAACGAGAGTATGCTGAGGTGCTAACTACTGTCACGCAAGCGACAATCAATCGCGATGATATCGTCCTTGCCATTAACGAACTGGCTTCCGACGACGCCGACCTCGCTGATCGAGTTAGGAATTTTCTCGAAGACGCGGACCGTCTTAAAGAGGCCGTGAGTAGCGCCGCATCGCTGGATGTGGAGTTGCCCGCTCAGGGCGTCGGTGCAGCCCCCGACCCTGATCTGCGCTCATCGGCGAAGGCCTTACGCGATCGCGTTGGTCATCTCCAAACTCAAGCGACCGCGATGGAGCCCAAGGCTGCCGCAGAACTCGCGGAATTGGAGGCCCGTGCTTCCCTTAATGTGCACATTCGGGTTGTTGAAGGCGAAATCGAGCGCAAGAAACGCCTTGCGGCATATAAGCAATGTCTAGACGATACATCAACGCAGCAGATCACCCGCAAGAGTACGGAACTAACCAAGCGGTTGGTGACTGACCGGTTGCGAAACGCGTTTCAAACGGAATTGTCTAGGCTTGAGTTCAAGCACCTAGCTGTCGAAATCCAACCGGCAGGTGGGGAAAAAGGATCCCTTTACCACCGTTTGATCTTCACAAATGCACCTGGAATCCCCGTCACTAATGTTCTGAGCGAAGGCGAATCGCGAGCGCTGTCACTTGCGGCTTTTCTCACGGAACTGAGTACGGCCGCCAGTCGTTCGGCCGTTATCTTCGACGATCCTGTGTCCTCACTCGACCATATTTGGCGGGAACGGATCGCACGCCGACTCGTCAGCGAAGCCGGGAATCGGCAAGTCATCGTTTTCACGCATGACATTGTTTTCTTGCGGCTCCTTCTGGATGAGTCTGACCGCCGAGGTACTCCTTGTCACCACCAATACGTTCGCCGGGATGGCCAAGCTGGTATTTCGTCCCCTGACCTGCCCTGGATCGCAATGAATGTACGAGAGCGAATCGCAGCGTTACGCAATCGATGGCAGGCGACCGAGAAGTTATCCCGTACAGTAGGCAATGAGGCTTACGAGAAAGAGGGTCGCGAGCTGTACGGGATGCTACGCGAAGCCTGGGAGCAAGCGGTGAGCGAGGTGTTGTTGAACGATGTTGTCGAGCGATATCGACACAGTATTGAAACGCAAAAGGTCCGTCACCTACACGATATCTCCCAAGCTGACTGCACGGCAGTTGACGATGCGATGATTGAATGCTCGCGCTGGATACGCGGGCACGACCAAGCCGCTGCGGATGGCACGCCATTCCCACGACCAGATGAACTTAAGAAACGCATCCAAGATTTGGACGATTGGACTAAAGCAATCAGAAAGCGCAGGAATTAAAATACAAGTGCTGCAAGCTCGGTCCTGCCGCTAGTCCTCATTAGACATTGAGGGCTGGCGGAGGTCCTTATGCGCCTTTGGGTTGGCCCCGGTGGGTCTGCACTTTGTCGCCGTCTGGGAATGCTCAAGTTTGACATATGCTAACCATCGAGATACCTTTCTCGTTTCGATAACAGACTTTTTGTGATGTACTGATCATTCAGTCATATAGGCCACGATATCCACTGGGGTTTCGATGAACGATAGGCCTTTTTTCCGAGCCACTATCGAGCAACTTGAATTGCTCTTCAGCGAAACAAAAGACCTTGAATCCTTGACGAAAATTCGGGCTGAGCTGCTATTCCGAAGCACCCAAAGAGCCGTGGGTCTGTTGCGGAAGGTCGAGGATACGATAAGACTTCAGAACTCTAAGACTGAACCAGGCGGTCGTACGCCACACCCCAAAGACAACAACTTCCCCATTACTAGCAACTCATCCGCACATGAATCTGATCAAACTCACCGCACTTCCGAGACGAGCAACGCACAGCCTTCATCAGCGAAGACATTCCCAAATCGTAAGGAAAACGCTGCCCCAGAAGAGAATGATCGTAGCCCGTTGGGATTTGAAGCACTAACAGCATCCTCCAGAAAACCGACGACTAATAATCACGCAAAACTCCTTGACTTGCTTGCGTACCTCGAACATCTTGCAAAACTTGGCGAAAAAGCTATTTTCGCGTTGAGAGAGTATCAACAGCTCGTTTTCACAGAAGCAGACCTCAAAGGACAAATCGGCATCACCCACGACGTATCGAGCGACGAGGGGCAGGTGTGGCTCAGGATCGAACGCCTGCTGCGCGCGGACCCGCCTACTCCGCCACATGAGATTCGCGACTGGGTTGTCCTCAGCCGAGACCCAACTCAGCCACCCAAGATCGAAGATGTGTTGACTCGGACGGTAACCACATCGGAAGCGGATAATTTTGTGAGTACTGGAAGAGCTAGGTCCGACGAGCGATCACCATCTCTCAAATTGCGCGACGGCGAACGAATGGTTGACGTGATCTTGCGGTTGGACGCCCAACCTTCTGTCAAGTCCGCGATCTCGAGCTACATGTCCGTTCAATGGACCCCTTGGGCAGAAAATGAAAAACTAAGAAGAGCTACTATTGCAATCTACGACAAGTTCTTCGGCTTATATCAATCTCTTCAAACGGAGGGAGTTGAGCGTCCTCTTGAAATTGTTTGGGGTGTTGGAGTTGCACGCTGGAAATTGCACAGTCAGGAGATAGATCACCCGCTGATTGAGCAACTTGTAGAAATCGAAGTTGACACCGAATCGGGAGTCATAACGATTGGGCCCCGATCCGCAACGCCCCAGCTTGCCTTAAAACCATATTTCAGTCTTGAAATTGATGGGGTGGATGCAACTCTTAGCTTCGCAAATCATTTCTTCGAATCCATGCCCGTTGATCTAGAGTTCTCACCGTTTCAGCGGAACACGTTCGAGCCTGTTCTTCGTTTTGCCGCGACTCACTTGGATTCCGCGGGCCGATATCATCCAGATGACCTAAAAGACATAAACGATCGGACCCTTCCGCCCATTGCTGAATCTTTGGTGATTACTGATACTTGGGCAATTTATGCTCGTCCGCGCTCCGCGAACTTCCTTATTGAGGATCTTAATCGCTTGCGAAAGGCCGTCACTAACTCGCCGGAACTTCCTGGGCCCAGCAAGAAACTTGTTGAGACCCCTTCCTCCGAAACGACATATTCACCGACCTTAATTGACATTACGAAGGCGACACTGGGCGGTCCTCAATCAGATTCTGTCTCGGGCAAAATCGACCAGGCGCCCACTGAAAGCGAGCAGGAATTCTTTTTTCCGAAACCTTTCAACGCAGATCAAGTTGCTATTGTCCAGCGCCTTGAAGAGACGGATGGCGTTGTCGTACAAGGTCCGCCGGGCACGGGAAAGACACATACCATCGCAAACATTATTTGCCATTGCCTCGCCACTGGCCGCAAGGTTCTTGTTACTTCAAAAGGCGAAGCTGCGCTGGGGGTCCTGCGCAAACACATTCCTGAAGGAATTAGAGACCTAACCATCAGTTTGTTAACCAACGAACGCGAGGGATTGAAGCAACTTGAAAGAGCGGTTGCGCTCCTCGCGAACACTGCAACTCAAATAAATCCCGCCACTTTGGAGAAGCAAATCCTTTCGGGACAGCAACAGATCATCGACCTGAAGAGGCGTTTATCATCAATTGATGCCGAACTCGCAAGCTTTGCCAAAAAACATTTGGCCAGGGTCCCTCATGAAACTAATTCGGACGGCCTGCTTCCTATCGAATTAGCCCAATTGCTCGCCACCGATGCTGATCGACATTCGTGGTTGTCTGACAGTTTGAGCCTGGACCCCCGATATAATCCCCTTTTCAATGACGAGGACATCTCCAGTCTCCGTCAAACGAGGCGTTTGCTTGGGAAGGATTTATGTTACGCCACAGCGAACGTGCCAGCGTTAGCAGATCTTCCTGACGGAGCACAGATAATGATCCTTCATCAAGATCTTCTGAACTGCGAACTCATAGAGCGTCAAATGCAGACAGCTCATTTTTCTCGGCTTCGTCTGACGGCACCGGATTCCGCTGAAAAATGCAAAGTCTTGGCCGAGTCAATCAAACAGGTGATCCTACTTTGGGATACTGTCGATGAACTCGGTTGGCTTAAACCCTTTGCAAAACGGTGGCTTCAGGGTGAACTCGAAACTGAAAAGGAGAAACTGTTTGAAAGCCTGTCGGTCGGCATTGGCGATATTCGTAAGAAACGGACGGAAATGCTCGCCTACGCAATATCTTGCCCTGACGAGATCGTCGGAGATAGCGAACTTGTGGAAGCCGTCCACCGCGCGGCAAATGGTGAAAGACCTTTCGGCTTTATGCCGTTTGGTAGGGCCCAAGCGCGTGAGCGTTTTTCCTCGATTCGAATCGAAGGCCGAATCCCGAATTCAATGGAGGACTGGTACAAGGTCGAACGGTATTTTACATGGCGGTCAAAGGTTTCCTCCACGATTGCTCGCTGGAATGCGATTGCGGCCGAGTATGGGTTGCCTCACTTGAAGGATCAAGGGGATTCCACCGCCCGTTGGCTGTCGGAGACCCTTGATAAAGTTGATAGAGCAAAGTGTGCGGCGCGCCAACATGCTGCCCTCATCAAGCAAGGACTTCCAGATTTGTTTCCACACGGTTTAGACATTGAACTCGTCATCAGTTCTCGTGACCACGCTTCTAAAGCCATCGAATCGATAGAGGCTAATTTATCTGCGATACGTTACGGAACATCTCGCAACCTCCTAAACAGTCACGTCCACAAGCTAAAGGATTCGTCCGGCCCTATCGTGGAAAAAGTTCGTAAATTCATGACGCAGGATGTCGGGAATCCGGATATTCCAGCGGAACAAGTATCCGACCAGTGGCAACAGTTGTGTCGAGAAATTGACCGGGTACACAATTTGAAGTCTCACTTCGAAACGGTAAACCGGGTCGCTGTTTTGATTAAACAATCTGGGGCACTACGGTGGGCGGACTTCGTCCTGCAGGAAGAGGTAGGAGTGGGAGTTGAGGATAAGTGGACTCCCAGTTATTGGTCCGAAAGCTGGTCTTGGGTCCGATTCCGCTCGTATTTGAAGGAGATTGATGGAAGGGATCGTTTCCGTCAGCTATCGATCCTGAGGCGAAGGCATGAGGGGGAAATCCAACAAGCGTTTTCAGAGGTTGTACGACTGCGTACGTATCTGGGACTCAAGCAAAACATAAGCAATCAAGTGGAGGCTGCTCTGAACATGTTCATGGCAGCCCTGCGTCACATTGGCAAGGGAACTGGAATAAGAGCGAGACGGTTTCGACAGGATGCACGAAATGCGATGGAGAACTCATATGCGGCTGTGCCTTGCTGGATTATGCCCACGTGGCGTATTTCTGAGAGCCTCCCAGCTTCTCTTGGATCATTCGACGTGGTAATCATAGACGAGGCCTCTCAGTCAGACATCACAGCCTTGCCCGCACTGCTCCGAGGGAAAAAGGTTCTAGTTGTTGGAGACGACAAGCAAGTCAGTCCCACCGCGGCATTCGTCGAAGAGAAGAAATTGCTCCAGCTCAGACACAACTATCTTAAAGAGCAGCCTTTCGGTCCTCTGATGTTGCCGGGTTTTTCGTTGTATGAACTGGCGCTGGCAGCGTTTCCGGGAAAGCGAATTATGCTACGCGAGCACTTTCGTTGTGTCGAACCGATCATTCGATTCAGTTTTCAGTTTTACGAGGAGCCGATAGTGCCGGTTCGAATTGCGAAGCCCTCCGAGCGACTGACGCCTCCTCTAATAGACGTATATGTTCCGCATGGGCAAAAAGACAAGCGTCAGATAAATCTGGCGGAAGCAGAAGCTATTGTGGACGAGATCGAAAAAATCGTCAAAGATCCAGCATTCGCCAAGCGGACAATAGGAGTAGTTTCCTTGCTCGCTGCTAAGCAGGCTTATTACATCCAAACTTGCCTGCTCGAAAGGATTGGTGAGGAAGAGTATCTTCGACACCAGATAACCTGCGGTGATTCGGCTACCTTTCAAGGAAAGGAGCGCGACATCATGTTTGTAAGCATGGTGGAATGCCCCGCAACACGTAGTACGAAGACGGCTCTCCTTTTTCAGCAACGTTTTAATGTGGCTTTATCACGGGCGAGAGATCGCATGTATTTATTTCGTTCGGTCACTGAGAACATGCTAAAGCCCGAAGACCTGAAGGCGCGGGTATTGCAACACTTTAAGAGGCCCATGCCAGCAATGAATGAGGCTTCAAAGACACTGCTGGAGCAGTGCGATTCTGACTTTGAACGAGAGGTTCTGAAACGCCTTCTTGACCTGGGTTACCGAGTAACACCACAAGTAAGAGTCGGTCCGTTCTCGATAGACATGGTGGTTGAAGGAGAGGCTGATCGACGTTTGGCTATCGAACTTGACGGTGATAAGTACCATACGCCAGAACGATGGGCGGATGATTTAAGTCGCCAGCGAGTAATGGAGCGCGTGGGTTGGAGGTTTTGGCGCTGCTGGGGGTCCAGTTTCCTTTTGGACCCTGAAGGGTGCTTCGCTGATTTAATTGCGACGTTAAAGGAACTTGAGATTCGACCCTCTGCTTCGGATACGGGACCCTCGTCTTACACCGAGTTCCGAATTATCGAAGCTACGTCCAAGACCGAACCTAAAACCGCATCCATTCTCGCGGAAGAAACGTTTGTCGAGGTGGGTGATCGCGTGGTTGTCACATTCAACGATGAGCCTGGACGCCAGCACACTATCGTTATCAGCGCCGACAGAACAGATGAATCTATGGGAATTTACTCAACCGAACATACGTTGGGGAAGGCATTGTTAGGCGCGATGGTTGAGGACGAGATTCCAATCGTTTTAGGGGATAAAACACGAAGCGCAACAATTCTTGGCATCGCAAAACCAGCCGAGGCCAATTAGTTTTGCCGGAGCAAAACGTTCCGGATCATCGCCTTGAACCTGGAATTCCAGCAAGCTATGCAAGATTCAAACAGTGCGTGGATGTGGCACTCTGTCGGCGCATCGTTGCCGGGTGGAGGACATCAAAGTACGCGGTGGGATTTTTGAGTTACTTGATGTGCTGGACGTGCCGCTCGCAAGACTCCCGATAGGCAGGTACAACGCGCGCACTGGGTCTGGCCTTCATTACTCTGCATTCCGCGTTGCGCGAACGATTGCCCAATGCTCGAAGAAGGAAATACACGAGCGATGCGCTGCGGCAACGCCCGTGATGGCACATCACGAAGACCTTGGCTTGTGGATGCTTTGTTGCTTTGCGATAGAACTTGAGTGCGCGACGGTAGAACCAGCGGGGTCGCGGCTTCAGGTCATCGTGGAAACGCAGCCAGATATGCGGGAACTGCCGGACTCTAGCGTTGGTGCTCCAGCGCAGATTGATTATGTGGGTTATCCCAAGCGCTCGTAGCTTTTCGATGTGGCCCTGGGTTGTTACCGCGCTGCCAAACGCCAGCCGCTTGGTAACCCAAAACACCTTCACGTGCCGCCTTCTCCTGCCGCAAGGCCTAACCGCCCTAGCCGTTTAAAAAACTGTTGTTTTACAAACGCCTTTTGCGCCCGTTTTGCGCCAGCAAACTTAAGCACTTGCAGCCTTACGGCGGGCAGGGTTTTCTAAACGCGCCTTACCAACCGCGTGCAGCGCCGTAGCTGGGGCCACGCCCAGCGCGGCCCCCACTGCCCGCCACGTTGCGCCTTGCGCCCGCAAACGCTTAATTGCTGCGGGGTCTACCCCGCTGCACGGCCTGCCCAGCCGCTTGCCTTTGGCCCGCGCATTGCGCAACCCAGCGCGCACGCGCTCCACAATTAAGCTGCGCTCAAGTTCTGCAACCGCACCCAAAACTGTGAACACTAATTTTCCGGCTGGCGTCGATGTATCCACTTGTTCTGATAACGAAACAAAATCGATTCCCAGTGAAGAGAACGTTTCTAGCGCTCGCAGCAAGTGCGAAACAGAACGGGCAAAACGGTCGAACCGCCAAACCACCACGGCATCAAACTTCCGGCGGTGCGCATCGGTCAGCAGGCGGTCAAGTTCCGGCCGCTTTTCCTTGGTTCCTGAAATTCCGGCATCTACATACTCATCTGTCAGTGCCCATCCGCGTCGCTCGCAGTACTCACGCAATTCCCGCAACTGCATTTCTGGGTCCTGGCCGTTATTTGTGCTCACTCGGGCGTAAATGGCCGCGTGCATTTTGTTCTTCCTTCACCCGCACATCCCATTCGAATTCCGTAGGCCGCGATCCACCGTAGGCCCTAAAATCTTCAACACGCAACCGCAGGGGTCGCACAACTCGCCATTCAACTTCTGCTTTGCAGCGATGAAACGACCGCGCAGCACGAGGCCCAACACTCGCTCCATTTCTCGAGCATCCATTCTGAGAAATTGTGCCTCCTCCCGCAGTCCGTCTCTGTCCTCGTACCACTCGGCTGGCGGTGCACCATTCCCGCCCTTGCGTCTCCTACGGATTCTCGCTGTAACCACGTCGGCCGTTCGGTCGAGAACCCCTGCTCGCCGCCGATAAAGGTCGATCAGCGCAACCGCACGGTGCAGTATCCCTTCCGTCATTCGTGCCGCTTGCGCTCCTGGCGATATGTTTTGCGTTGTCATTTGTTTTTCTTTTGCCCTTTCTTGCGTCCTCGGCCCCGGCAGTAAATTTTCTCCTTGGCCTGCCGCAGCCGTTCCAAATCCTGTCTGTTCCACAGGCGCGTGGCCCGCCCGTTTACAATTTGCAGCGCCGGTGGCCGTATGTCTTCATTGGCTATCCAGCGTTGCAGCGTCATCAGCGAGATACCCGCCGCCTTAGCCGCATACCGCGTTGAAACGGGCAATTGCATATATGTGATATATATAACATATTTAACGATATTTGTAAAGCACTTTTTACCTAAACCGGGGGCTAGGCCTTAAAAGGGGCAAATAGGCTAGCAGGCCAATTTGCGTTCCGCCAGGCGTCCCTGAGGACGTTTGGCAGGGGCTACACGGGCAATTTTAAGGGGCAAAAGGGGGCCCTATGTGCTTTTGCGGGTACCAGTACTAGGTGGCGGGCTAAAGGGCACCACTGCAAATGTCGAAACGCTTCCAATTATAAAAGCCCCAAAGAAGGCCGGGGAGTCCTCATTCGCGACCTAGCAAAACGGTCGTCCTGTGCAGGGTAGCATCCAGTTAAATCCACGGCTCTTGGCGTTTGACCACTTTGCGGTAATACATATAGTTCCCGCGAGCACCGAAGATGAACCAATAGATGACGGCAACCACGCCGCCAGTCAAGCCAGCGCCGACGATGGATACCAAGCCCGATTTCCATAATCCTTTGCTGATCGCCCAGAAACCACCAAAAAAGAAAGCTTCCCAATTCCATTTCCCGTTATACCGCTCGCCGGATTGCTGAATCTTGCGAAACTCTTCCTGATAATAGGGGGGCAGTTGTTTGACTGTACCGCTGAATGTGCCGCTCGCTCCAGAAGGCATGTCGACAAATTCGCCGCAGTGCTTGCACTTCTTAGCATCGGCGAGGATCTCCTCAGCGCAGAAGGGACACTTGCGAAGTGTGAGCGGATTGAGAGTTTGGGTTGCCATAGACGCGCTCCTTATATCCAGGGGAACTGTGCCTTTGCGACGCACAGCCAATGATACTCATCGTCCGTGGACATATAAACGGCGAGGTTTAAAGATGACACGCAAGGGTAAATGGAAGACATCCGAATCCGATTCGGCAAGGCTCTACGTCGCCGGCGACATAGGCTGGGCGTGTCTCAGGAGGAGTTTGCCGATATTTGCGGCCTCGATCGCACTTACATCGGTGGAATCGAACGCGGTGAACGAAACGTCGCGTTGGTCAATATCGAGCGAATTGCAAGAGCGTTGCGGCTTACCCTGAGCGAACTGTTCCGCGGAATTTGACCACAGGAAATAAATTGGGCCATGGAATACGGGGGCGAACGAAAGATACAGCGAAAAACCGCACCCTTAAGCGTCAAAGGGTGCGGCACCCTCGCGTTTCAGTCCAGCCATCATAAGCTCCGTGTGTGAATGCGGCAACGAGCCTTCGATGCCAAACCAGAAACGGCTAAGTGTGCCACTCGCCCACCCGCCCCTCACGCACCACTGGTCTTGAACAAGTACTCCCAATAAAGAAAGAGTATGATGTCAATGAAAAGCAAAAACGCCCATAGGTCTGAATGTGTGATGTCGTGGTTTCCGGCAACGACCAAGACCGCCAGTAGCATTCCCAGGAGCATTACCCTCAGTTGCGAACCACGGGGCTTAGCAAAGGCTCTATACAGAAAGGCTACACTACACAATATTCCCCCGATAGGCCCGGGATCAGCTGTCTGAGGCACGCGAAATCCGTCGACAAGGACCAATGCGGCCAGACAGATAAAAAAAATCCTTGTGACCCTGGAATTTAAGCCTTCCATTTATTTTGCGCCATGCATTTCTCGACCTCTCAGTGTGCCAATTCCCAAATTGTGTGTGCCGCCAATATGCCCTCCACAATTTCTTTAGCCACTTGGTATCCCCCCGTTGCAAATCTGAGTGGAACCAATGGCACTTCAGCTATGCCAATCAGGATAGTCCCCTTGTGGTTCTGTACATACCTTTCAGTGGCCGAGGGAATTGCTGCCGAGCGGCCTTGAGCGAAGGCAGCATCGCCCACCGCCGCACGCGCCGAATCCGGGTTATCCTTATTGAACCTCGCGTCATCTCCTCCAAGTAAAGTAGTGTGGCCTTGGGAATCGCTTGCGCTCATGGTAGTTGTCTGATTTCCGCCCTCGAATTCTCCTTCACGCCCCGGAGCCGTCGAAAAACGCAACGTGGTTGAGGTTGTTGTTGTGGTCGTATTTCCATTGGCATCAGTGGTTGTCGTTGTTGTTGTCTGCTGCAAGATCATTTGGTGCTCCAGAGTATCACTGTAAGTATATTGCGCCCTCTGGGTCGTGGATTGTCCTGTGCCGGTTCCGGTGTTTCCCTCGCCCGTAGTAGCGGGAGCGTTTTGCGGAGGGTTGTCGCAGGGCTGAGACGAAGAGGGTGCGCCGGGCAGCGCCTCTTCCCCGCAGTGTCCGTCCAAATCCGCAAAGGTCTCCGGATTGTCGCTGACCATCGCATACAGGTTTAGCGTCTGCGGATTCGTCAAATTCGCATACGGCACCGGCGCGGGCACCGAACTCCAGTCCGCCGAAAGCCATCGCCCCAGCCGCGACGTGTAGTAGCGCGCGCCGAAGTCATCGTTGCCCGTTTCCGTGTCCCGCTCTTTGCCTTCGAATTTGTAGTTCTGCGTGCAGGTGTTGGTGACGATCCGTTCGCCGCCAAACGGGTAAAAATCCCCATCATAGCAGACTGAAGTTTGCCCCGCCTGCACAAGCGTCCGCGAGCTTCCCAGCATGTCCTCTTCGTAATAATAAATCGTCCCGCTCGACACGTTGCGCATGGCGATGCGCTTCCCGCCGAAAAACACATATTCGTTGGTAACGTTCCCGCTGGTGTCCGATTCGTCCAGTATCTCCGTTCCCGCGCCATACCAGTAAATCTTCCCGCTCGACTTCTCGACGCGGTTGCCGTCGCCGTCGTAAGTGTAGTTTACGCCCGCCGCCGACTTGATTTCGCTCTCCGCGTTGTAAGCATACGCGTGCGCGCCGTCGTTCAGCATGTTCCCCGAAGTATCGTAGGAAAAGCCCGTCGAGGAAAGCTGATTGTTTGTAGTGGCCGATACGCTCAGATTCTCCTGCGTGCAGCCGCTGTATCCTGACAACGCTCCGATAGCCGTGAGGTTCGCCCACTGGTCAATCGTGTACGTCTCGCCCCAGCAGTTCGAGCCAGTCGTCGCGCTGGTCTTCGCCGTCACGATGCGGTTCAACTGGTCGTAGGTGAAGCTCTGTGTTCGAGTCGAATCCCGCTTATTGGTGATGCCGACAACGTTGCCATTGTCGCCTGCGCCCAAATTGAAATTGTATTGCAGGTCGAGAATATTTCCGGGACCTGGATCGCCCGCTGTGCACGTTGTATTCGTCGGCAGCGGCGTGCCGGTCGTGCCATACATCCAGCACGGCTGGAACCGGTTGTTATAGATGTACGTCGAAACGAGGTTTGTACCGTTCTTTATCTGGGCTACTGAGCCGCTGGGCGCGTAGCAAACTCCGCTGCTCGAAATACCGTTCGCGCAGGTCCCAAGCGCGTAATTGATGTTGTTGGCTGTGTCCTGCGCTTCGCTCGGACGGCCAGCCGAGTCGTACGTGTAAGTGATCGCTCGCCCACTGGGGTAAGTCAAAGAAGTCATATCCCCCGCTAGATCGTAGGCATACGACGTGGTTTTCGAGGCAGAGCCAGTAAAGCGCTCCTCTCCGATTTCACGACCCATCTTGTCATAGGCGAATTCTTCCGCGCCGCCCACATCGTCGATCCGCGTGCGATGGCCGATGTTGTAGCAGGAGGGCTGTCCGAGGCACGCAGACTGGTCGTACGTGTAGCCGATCGACTGATCGCCGTTCGAGTAGGCCATCAGTGTCACCCGGTTCAGCGCGTCATACGTATAGGTCGTCGTAATGCTGCGCGCGTCAGTCTTTGTGGACACGTTGCCGTTCAAATCGTAGGCGTAGGTGACCGTGCCAGCCTCGGGATTTGTCGAACTCGTGAGACGTTTCAGCGAGTCGTAGTTGAAACTACGAGAACGTGAGCCGCCTTGCGATACGGCTGTGAGGTCGTCGAGCGTGTCGTAGGTGTAGTTGGTGGTGTAGCCCAGCCCACCCGGATTCTCAATCACGCTGGTCATGCGACCAAGGCCGTCTGTACAACTCTCGCGGTTCTTTCCAGCCTCGTCGGTGACCGTCGTGCAATTCCCCGAATAAGTTGTGGCCACAGTTGAGCTGGACCCATCCGGCTTGACCACGGAAGTCGTGCGGCCCAGCGCGTCGTAGGTGTAAGTCGTGACTCCGTATGTGGGGTCGCTTGTGCTGCGATATGGATTCGTAACCGTATACGCCCGCCCCAAGCCATCGTAGGTGGTTGCCGTGAAATCCGTGCCCTGTGGGTCCGAGGTGAGTTCCGTTTCGATGGGAAGCCCGATTCCGTCAGTTATGCTGACGCTGGTGACAAATCGGCCCGTCGAATCCAGTTTCTTCTCGGTTGTCACGCTCGGAGTCGGCGGTGCGTCGTTGTAAGAAACTAAGGTCTGGCCGCCATCCGGGTAGTTCGCTTGCGTAAGGCGATCCAGACTGTCCGCGTATGTGAAGCTGCTTGTCTGGCCGTTCTCGTCAGTGCTTCCTCTCAATAGTCCTGCGGTGTAGTCGTAGCAATAGCTCTCGATATGATTGATCGTGCCGGTCTTGGGGTACGTTACTTGCGTCAAATACGCATTCGTCGCCCCGGAGGGAGGCGCGTTTCCGCCGCACGAACTGTAACTGTCTGTGTACGAAAACGTCGTGACATTGCCCTTCGGGTCGGTCATCTGGTAAATCTGGCCCGTGTCGTAATAGCTGTAAGTGGTAGTTGGATTTCCCCCGGCGCAAGCTCCATTGAAGCATTGCTTCGTTACCGTCGTCAGGTTCCCCCGCGTTGACCCTGCTGCAACGTGCTGGACGACGGAAGTTGACTGGAGTGCCGTCTGGTCGTAAGACGAATCCGTTTCCGCGACTCGCGTCCCGGAACCGTTGTAGACGATCACGCTCGAAGGCAAATCCACGATGTGCGGACCCGTGAAAGTCGCATAGTTCGTGACTGTTTTGCGAGTCAGCGGGCCGTGCCCGCCCGAGCCGTAATCGTACTCGTCGCGCTCGGTCTGCTGTTCGCTTGTGTTATAACTGTACGTGATTTCGGAAACCTGATTGGTATCATTGAGAGTAGTCGTCGCGCTGCATAGTTCTCGTGGGCCATTGCACCACGTTTTGCCAACCGTTTTGAGCAGCGTCCCGCTCGTCCCGTAATATTGGACTGTCTGCTCGACCGGCATCTGCTGCGTGAATGTGCCCCCCGCACAGCCAGAACCGTTAGGGTTTTCATCCGGAGCGCAGGGTGTGGCAACCGGGCTATATGTATAGATGGTGTTAAAGTTGGTGCTGCGGACGAGGTCATACGTTGTGACTGTGGTGGTCTTGCTCGTGTACTGGTCGCTGCCGCTTTGCCAAGAGGTGCTGTAAGAAAAGTGTTGATGAAGAACTTCCGTTGTCCCGTCAAAACTTACATAGCGATCCGTGATGGCCGGGAAGTCGTACCGGCAATCCCAGTCACCCGTTGATCCCTGAAGCCATTCCCCCGCTTCCGACTGTGAGTTCAGGCCCCAAACGTAGCGGACATAGCCACCCGATGGATAGGTTATCTTGTTCAGCATCCCGTAGGTCGGATCGTAGGTGAAAGTGTAGGCCCGCCCGTTCGGGAGTACGATCTGAGAGACCACGTTGGCACTGCCACTCAGGGATGTGGGACAAGACGCACTACCGGGAAGGTTAAAGGTACTAATATTGAAGCTCGCAGAAGCAGTCGTCCAGGATACCTTGTATGCCGGTGAAGCAAGCCCAGCAACAGTGATATTATCTGGATTTGACCCGAACGTGGGGACGTTTATGGCGGTCCGGCCAGCCGTATCGGTCACAGTGGCCGAACTGGAAGTCCCGGAAATCGAGATGGTATTGCCATTGCGGTCCGTAATACTCGTCGGGAAGGACCCGGGCAGGTTTCCAGAAAACGAGTAGACGGTTCCGTTTCCGTCTATTGCGGTCACGGGTGGTGGGGTGTTCCAATTGTCGACAGTCGACGCCAGGATCGGGCCCTCGCCTCCTTGAAGGTCGCTGGCGTTGCAGTATTGCCCGCCCGCTGCGTACCCTACTGATGCCATGTCCATATCGTGTCGGTTCCCTGTCGGGTCCTGAAATACGTAGTTTACCGTTTCTTTGCAGGTATAGGGCTTGCCGGTCTGCTGGTTATAATCGGTCCAAGTTTCCTCCGAAAACGTCATGAGCGGAAAGGTATAGCTCCAGCCGCCCTTAGAGAACGGTACGTTTGTGGTTGTTAGGTATGCTGGCGAGGCCCCGTTGTACGACCCATAATAGAACGCACCACTTGAATCGTAGGCAATTGACAAGGGAATTGTCAGTTCGCGCCCGGAGGATACACGCACTGGGATGCGTATGCTGACGGAGCCGTTGGCAGGATTCACGGTCTCCACCGGCGCGTGAATATAATCGTGCCCTACGCCCGGAGTGGGCGGGGAAGTTGTGTCGCTTGCCTGCGGAAGCTGCGCCCAAGCAGCGGGAATCAAAAACAGGAAAAGACCAAGTGCCGAGACTCTAGCAGGCCATGTAAGACGGATGGAGAATCGATTCCCCTCAGAACGGCGCATTGCACACCCTCCGTGAGCAAAATTGAACACCTTGTATACTTCGCGTGTAGGTCTGTCAATAGGAAATATTTTTGTAGTACTTCGCCCGCTCGGGTGAATTCCGATCTCCGAAGGCAGTAATGCGGGGCTTGAACGCAAGTCTTAAGAGAACGCGGCGATCTGCAAGGCAACAAGATCGCTCAAACCCGCCGGTCGCACAGCTTGAAATTCCTTCTGCGGCACTCTACGGTTTTTCTATTCGGCCCTGCGAGAGCTGATTTACCAAGAATCGTTGTGATTGCGCAGGCTCCCAAGAACGCCAAGGGGGAGCCCTCACGAGGAACAGAAAAAACGGTCATCCTCTCCAAGGCGGCGCACGATGAGAAGGTCGTACTCGCAATAATTCGCATAACTGCCTCAACCTCCCCAGAAAACACGCAAATCGGAATAATCAGAATTCAGCGTCAGCACGTCCAAAGTATGACATTTCAGACCGTTCTAAGGCCTCACGGTGATGACGACAAATCAGCCGATTTCTGCTCTGCCGCATGAGAATTCGGAGGAATTTCCAGAGTGTGCAATGAAGTATTCCGGTGACCGCATGACGGAAGTGAGTTTGCAGAGACTGATGGAAGAATCACGTGAGAACACTCTTCTCGGCTTTGCCAGAGTACGCTTTTGATTGATTTTCTTCATATTGGGACGAGCGAAGGAGCTACTCCCGCGTTCCGCTGCCAAATCCAGGAGGGCGGTGCGTCGAAATTGCCCATCACGACGTATCAAGGATTCCATTTTCTCGGCGCAACAAGCAGGGGGTAATCTGCGACGCATGAGACGCATGCGGCGCAATATACACTGCGACTAAGTCACGATCCTTGATTGTTCTCGCGTCTCACGCGCCGCACGCGCCGCACAAGAACCTAATCAGAAGTACGTGCCAACCTTGGGGCTCCTCGGATAGCGTTGGATGGTCCTTGGATAGCGGTGGATGACCTTAGTCATGGTGATTACACGCTTCGAGCCGGGACCCGGTGTTTTTACGCCAAAGCGGACGTCAATGCCAGCAGCCCGAAGATTAGGCGCAATCCGGCGTAGGTGAATTGAAAGCGCCCACGCATTTCTAGGCCAATCGCGTTGTTGCATTTTTTCATTATCTGCGCACCGGTTCAGCTCGTGCAATAGTTGCGTCGCCGTTCCCTCCCAATCACCGCGAACACATAAGCGGCGAAGCGGCGTCACGATGGCTGAAGCTTCTAGGCTGACAGTGTTTGCGGAGGCTCGATTTGATTCATACGCGGACAGGAATCTTCCTGATGTCCAACCGAGAGAAGGTTCTGCAGCCGTGGCCCACTCAGCGAAGTCAGCCATTCGCGGCTGACTCGGCAAGTTCACGCTCGGCAAGCGGCGCAGTGCGCAAGAGACGGCATCCAGTAAAGCGCCTAGAATCCGCGGCTGCGCGCTGTAAAAATCGCACCAGAATCTTTTCTCGGTTTTTCTTTCTTCGTTTGCGATGACGGGCAGGTACAGAACCAACGACCGATCCAACAAATCGCCGCGAGTTGCAACTCCGTCTATTCCGTTCAAGACTATTGGCCGCGTGGCATCGAAAAGTTTCTCCTGATCGTCACTGTAAAGTTCGCGCGTGGAGAAGCCTCCACCCGTGGAAAGTCGACATAGGGCGTCCGAGAGCCAGGGTTGGAGCCGCGAAAGGTTGTCAAAAACGGTGCACCAAGAGTTTCGCGCCGCAATCATTAAGTCGCGCACGTCGCGCGGCTCAGATCGCACAGGCGTCGAGCTGGGGTCTATCAGTTCGCGCACGACGCGGGCAAGGGTAGTCTTCGCCGTTCCCTGCTCGCCTTGCAGAACTAGCAGCGGGTAAGAAGGTCCCTCGGGTCGTAATGCTGCAACTAGCCAAGCGACAATCAAAATAAAATCGTCGTCCGTAGCAACATTTAGAAAAGGCCGCAACTCAGCCATCGTTGCACCTGATTGGGGCGAAGGCAGCGGCTTCATGCCCCGTGCACGGCGAAACTTGACAGGCGGTTTCTGTACAACTTGCCAGCCATCTGTAGTGATCTCGACTGCTCGCCAGGACGGGTCACCGAGATCCAAATATACGGCGGACTCGTGTCTGGCTACGCGGACGAAGACCTCCCTTTCGGCGCCTTTATGTATCGCTGCTCCCTCGAGCACATCCAGGGCGTTCAAAACCGACTGCGATGATGGTGCCTTGCCAAACGCGTCGTAATAGCGGGAAGCCAACCAACGCTTGAACGTGGAATCTCGTAGCCGCCAATTTTCGCAATGGTCACCCACCTGGTAGGAGCCAAATGCTTCGTGCTCGGAAGTGCGGAAGAGCTTCACACCGTCTGCCAACTGCACAAGCTGCGTCGCGTGCGAATCGCGCTCCTCCCCGGAGGTTGCTCCTGGCTTGTAACGGCCGATGCTAGCCGCAATTGACTTCACTTCCTCATCCGGCAGCGGCGGCTCGCAGCGCTTCGCATTCTCGGCGAGGAGAGCGGCTTCGACACCTTCGGTCGACATTCCGCGTGCGCGCATTGTGCCCGCCAGTGAGGCGAGCGTCACATTGCGATTACCCTTTGCGATTCGTCCAGCGATTGCTTCAGCGGGCTTCCGCCTTTGTTCGGTCCTTGGCTCCGCGTTGCGACAGACTTTGCTGACCAATTTCCTCGATGTCCTACGAATCGATTCCAAGAATTTCCATTGGTCGCGATGTGGCATGAAGTCTTCATCGAGAAACACAGTGCGCCCAACTTTTATATCAGGTCGGAAGAGCGGGAGAAAAATACAGTTTCCAAAGCCCCTCTCCCGCACCTTGTCTTGTTTCGGAAAGATTTCAATTTTGTGATCTTCCAGTCCTTGCAAAACAAGTTTAGCGAATTTGCGAGTCTTTGCCGCTTTCAGGGGCTTGTCGAAAAAGACCCAAATATGAAAGCCGCGAGATTTCGATGTTTCTACATACGGTTTGACTTGGTACTGGTGGAGTCGCTTCAGGATTTTTTTGATGAGCTTATTACTAAGGTCGTCGATGTCGAGCACGAGGAATTTTGTCCGTCCATCCACTACTAAGTAAGTTCCGACACGATGCTTCCCTTTTAGGTGCGCGGTCAGAACGTCCTTATCAAGAGGAGAATGCAATGCGACAGGATGCGCGCTGCCCTTCTCCCACCTTGTGTAGGCGTCTTTTCGCCCTCCGAACAAAGAGCGGAAGAGACGCAGTTGTCCACGGCTGACGGAGTCGCTTGATTTTGTCATCGAATCCTCCTCGGGATTTTTCATGCGATGCCGACAGGTGGCAGAATCCCGAGGAAGGGACAAACTGCCAGCTCTGCCGGGCATCGTTCCGACTACTAAACTTATTTACTCGGCACGCTACGTCGCACTCACTTTTCTTGACCGAAAAATAGTTTTCCTGAAAACGTTGCGTTTCCTGCTTCGCTGTTTGTTCGCCATGCCAAAAAAAGATTTTTGCCAGTTTTTGAAGCGAACGGACTTCTATTCCGAGTGGAGACAGACTTTTTGCGAACGGAGAACAAGTGAACGGGGAAAGGGCTAACGCGAAGTTGCCGCAGATGGCGACGAGGTCGATAGGCGCGTCCGTCGATTCAATGCCAGATTCCCATGCATCCGAGCGCCATTTTTCCGTGAAAGAAATTGCGGCTCTGTGGGGCTTGAGCGAAGACGCGGCGCGGAGACTTTTTGAAAAAGAGTCAGGTGTCCTGGTGTTGTCAAACTCCAAGCCCGGCAAACGGCGCTACCGCACCTTTCGCATTCCCGAAAGCGTGGCGCAACGGGTACACCGAAAGCTATCCTTGTCATAGTGTTGACCATCTAGTTACTATGCACTGCCTATGCTTTCTATTTATCGACGCCATCGGACGAATTGCCCACACCGCAAGGGCGGACGAAAATACCGGCGGTGTGCCTGTCCAATTTGGGTGGACGGCTTCTTGAATGATGTGGAACTTCGCAAATCGCTCAAGCTTCGCGATTGGCAGAAAGCGCAGGACCTGATACGTCAGTGGGAAGCTGAGGGCCAACATACACAAAAGCCACAGAAGACTGCCGTGGTGCCAGCCTGGGAGGACTTTCTAGCCGACGCTCAGGCGCGGGGTTTACGAGATTCAACGCTGCGCAAGTACCGATTGCTGAAACGACAGATGGATGATTTCGCTGGCCGATCCGGGCTCTCCTTTCTGGCCGATTTTGACCTTCAAGTTCTCGGGAGATTTCGTGCCACATGGAAGGACGGGCCACGGTCAAGTGCAAAGAAGCTGGAACGTCTTCGGGCATTCTTTCGATTCGCGCAGAAACGGAAATGGATTCCCGAAAATCCGACGGCCGATCTCAAGGCCCCGAAGATTCCGTTGTGTCCGACGATGCCCTTCGACTGTGATGAAATCGTGCGGACACTGGCAGCGATTGAAGAATACAAGCGTCAAGCGCCTTCGACGGCTAGGAACAATGCCCAGCGTTTGCGGGCTCTCATTCTGTTGTTGCGGTATTCAGGCTTGCGTATATCGGACGTAGTTAGCTTGAGTGCAGATCGGATCAAAGGTAACCGCCTGTTTCTATATACAGCCAAGACGGGCGTGCCTGTAAACGTCATCCTGCCAGATTTTGTGGTGGAAGCGATTGAGGCAACGCCACGAGTCAGCGGAGCTCGCTGGTTCTGGAGCGGGGTTGGGAAGCTCGACAGTGTCGTGCGAAGTTGGCAAACGCGACTGAGGCGTATATTTGAACTTGCGAAGGTGCCGAAGGGACATGCGCACAGGTTCCGAGATACATTCGCAGTCGAGCTTCTGCTTTCAGGCGTGCCAATCGAGCGCGTTTCGGTCTTACTTGGTCACCAAAGCGTGAGAATCACTGAACGGCACTATGCCCCGTGGGTGCGTGCTAGGCAGGAACAGCTTGAGGCTGATTTGCAGCGCGCTTGGAGCCGCGATCCGTTGGTGCTTCTCGAAACAAAGGGTACAAAAAAGGTACACGAGAACGACGTAACCGTTAACTGATTGCAAGAAAAAGGGAAATTTTGGTACCCGGGGTGGGAGTCGAACCCACACGGCCTTGCGGCCTGAGGATTTTAAGTCCTCTGCGTATGCCATTCCGCCACCCGGGCACAGTAGTCACGATAACTTAGCACGGCAATTCGCCGCAAAAAACCGCCTTCTTCTCAGCGGTGGAATGGGTGCCTGCGGCGAAATTTCAGATCGCCATCGGCTTCAGACTGCCCCGGATTTCAACCGAACGATGATTTCCGTAACCTGACTAAAAAGGGACATTCCGGTTCACATACCTTCTTCGATGACGTAGACTCGCATTTACCGCCGCGAATCTTCCGGCGGCCGGGCAGAATTTTGTCTCCACATAGCGTCTCTGCAAAAAATCGTCTCCACCTCGGATGCGGCCTGACCACCCCATCTGGGTGGATCAATATCGACGGCTCATGGAATGCCCGGCTGGCAAAGCATCCAGTTCTACGGCGGCTGGCGCATTCACTGCACTTGACCTCTGCTGACAAATTGAGTGTACCGTGGGATTCCTCCATCTTCATTCACGACGTGCGTAAACCGCTGCCATTCCCTCCCGATTCCGCGGATGTAATTTATTCCTCGCATCTGCTCGAGCACTTATACTTTGACGAAGCCAGAGAACTCATTCAAGAATGCTTCCGCGTGCTTTTGACGGGAGGTGTGTTGCGCGTCGTTGTGCCAGACCTTCGCGCGATCATCAGGGAATATCTTGGCGAGGGGCAAATCGGCCAGCCTTCAAAAGATTTTCAAGCTCTGCAACCCGCCGATCGCCTGAATCACCGGTTGCTGATGCGCCCGCCGTCGCCTTCCACCGGTAATTTCCTGTACCGCATTTATACGGCGTTGAAAGACTTTCACCAGCACAAATGGATGTACGACGCCAATTCCCTGAAGGCGCTCCTTGAGTCGGCCGGATTCGTCGCGGTTGAGGAAATGCCGCTGCACACCAGCCGAATTGCCGGCATCGAAGACGTCGAGCAACCCAGCCGGGTCGCCGATGGCCAGGGTATCTGCGTTGAGGGAGTCAAACCGCCGTTGAGCCCGCGGACTCAATTTCCCCGGTGAGGAATCCGCTATATCCATTTCTCGATTTCGGTCACATCGCCTAGGATCGTTCGCGCTCCCAACGCGCGCAATCGCCCCGCGCGAACTCGGCGCTCCACGCTTCCCCTCGGCAGCACGCCCACAAAAACCATGCCGGCTGCCTGCGCCGCGAACGCGTCGTCCACATTGTCGCCCAGATAAATCGCCCTCGACGCCGGAAGGCCGTCCAGAATTTGCAGCAAGCCTTCCGGATCAGGCTTCGGCTTCGAGATGCTTTCGACCGTAACAATAGACGAAAAATATCCCCGCGCATCAAATCGTTCGAGTGTGTGGCTTAGCTCCGCGCGCGTGCGGCCGGTGAAAATCGCGAGCT
Organism: Candidatus Acidiferrales bacterium; assembly: GCA_035933995.1. Taxonomy (GTDB): domain Bacteria; phylum Acidobacteriota; class Terriglobia; order Acidiferrales; family UBA7541; genus DAHUXN01. The sequence continues at coordinate 26,733 of DASYYI010000297.1, forward strand.
TCGCTCGACGCGACAATCTCTCCAATTGCTTCGTTGGCAGCAACCATCGCTCTCGAGCGACGTTCCCGCTACCGCCATCGCCCCAGTAGATGCTTTCGAAATATTTCTTCACGTCCACATAGGAAAATTGGCGGCCCAAGTCTCGCACCCACGCGTGCGTCAGCGTCCAATCGTCATTGAACCCGGAGCGATTTTTCCACTCATGCAGTTCCCTGCGGCCAACACGCTTCCCCGTGAAGTGCCGCACCGTTTCCAGAACTGTCCGCTGATACGATTCGCGCACATCGACCAGCACGCCATCCACGTCAAAGATGATCACTTCCCACGGCGCTGTTGCAGTGCGCGCAATCCTCGCCGCGTTCACAGCAGGCCTTCCAGAACGCTAAGAAATCTCCGCATCTGCTTCGCGGTACCAACGGTGATTCTGACGAATCCAGGCCGCTCGAAACTGCCGGCCTGATCGCGAATCAAAATTCCGCGCCGCTCAAGCGCGTCCGCGATTGCAGAACCTTGCTCCCCAAAATCCACAAGCACGAAATTCGCGGCGCTCGGGAACACTCGCACGCCCAGCCGCGATAGCCCTCGCTCCAGAGTCATGCGGCCTTGCCGAATTTCCCGGACGGCGCGGCGAGCAAATGCGCGATCCTCCAGAGCCGCCTCCGCTGCCACCAGCGCCGCCGTGCCGACCGGAAAAGGCGCTTGCGCGCGTTTCAGAACGGTCGCCACGTCTCGGTGTGCGAAAATGCATCCCACCCGCAATCCCGCCAAGCCTGCCGCCTTCGAAAAAGTCCGCGTCACCGCCAGATTTCGCCGCCGGCGAATCTGCGGCAACACCGTAACGCCGGAAAATTCGAAATACGCTTCATCTATAACTATAAGAGTTCGCGCTGCCGCGTTGAGAATTGTCCCCAGCGTTCGCACATCCAGCAAATTCCCCGTTGGATTATTCGGGTTCGCAAGAAAAAAAACCGACGGGCCCGTACTCAGCGCTCGCAGCACTTCGCGCAAAGGAAATCGCATCTCTCGGTCGTAGCGCAGCGCGCAGATTTTTGCATCCCGTTGCTCCGCATAAAAGCGGTACATCGGAAACGTAGGCTCGACCAGCAGCACCGTCCGCCCGCGCTCGATGTAAGCATCCGCAATCAGCCGCAACCCTTCGTCGATTCCACCTACCACAAGCATCTCGTCGGCGCGAACTCCAAACCACGGCGCCAGCCGTGCAATCGCTGTCTCTTTTTCGGGATACATCGACAGGGCTTCTGCGCTGAGCCGCCGCAATGCTGCCCGCGCTTTCGGCGAGCAGCCCAGCAAATTTTCATTCATGTCTAGGCGTAGGTTGCCCGCGCGATTCTCGAGCATCGGCGAACGGTCGTGCCCTTCCATCAGCGCGCGCAGCGGCATCACTGCATGTTTTGCGCCGCGCTTCATCGCCGCATCCAAGACGCGAATTCAACAAAAATGTTTTCGGAATTGTTGGAACGGAGACACACGCTCGAAGTTTTCATATCGCAAGCAAGAACCGCAGGAATAAAAGAGGGTTCACTCTCCAGAAGCTGATGTTGTTTGTTCCGGGGAGTCAGTCGCCGGCGAATCATCAGTCGCGTGCGGTTCGCTGGCTGACGGTTCAGCAGGTCCTGCTGCAGTCGTGGGCAATGCGGAAGTATCAGCGCCAACAGTCGCGGGTTCTGCCTGCGACTGCAGCCGCGCGCCAAGCGCCGCTGCAATCAAATCGATTATTGTTTTGGCGCCGCGCCCGTCGTTATCGCGTTCAGGATTGTATGCCGTAACCTCGAAAGCCACCAGCCGTCCTTGCTTCGCAAAAACTTCCAGCGCCTGCCGGACTTCTTCCAGTCGCAGCCCGCCGGCTCCCGGCAAATCCGTCGCTTGAAAATCTTCGCTCGCAATCACGTCGACATCCAAGTGCACAACCAGTTCGTTTTTGCCGCCGTGAATACGTTCAACAGCCATCTCCGCGGCAGCCACGGCGCCCATTCGCTGAATGTCGTTCGCGCGAAAAATCCGGATCGGAAAGCGCGAAAGCATTTCCTCTTCCGGCGGGTCCAGCCGGTCCACGCCAAAAAGCGCCACGTCCGGATCGCGCACCAGCGGCGGTTCGCCCCAGAAGCGAATCATCTCCGCCGCGCCGCGCCCCGTCAGGTGCGACACAACCATTCCATCCACACAGCCCGATGGCGACGTCGCGGGAATATTCAAGTCCGCATCGCGGTCCATATATACGATGCTTGCGCCGCGATAATACCGTCGCACGCCTGCGATCACCGCGAGCGCCGACGAACAATCGCCGCTGATAATCAACGGCAACCCGCCCGTCTTCACCGCCGCCTCGACGCGCGGCTTCAACGCTTCGAGCGCTTTCACCACCCGGGGCAAATTCCGTGCGCGAGGACTCTCCTCATCTGGTTGATACATTGCGACCGCATCGTCGCCCATATCAGTAACGTTGTAGCCCAGCGATTGTAGCCGCTCAACAAGCCCCGCCGCCCGCAACGCCTGCGGAGCCCTTTCATGCCCCGCCGCAAGCGCCGCCGCACTCGTCGGCGCCCCCAACAGGACAATCTGCTTCGGCTGGCGCACAATCCGCACCGCCATGCATTGCTCCTCTGACTGGATTAATGGATCGGGCTTAACTTGCTACGGGCTTCCGCCGCGCGGCAAGCTCCGGCGGCAGCGTGAACCGCACGTCCTCGCGGATCAAATCCAGATCTCGCTGGTCCGTGAACCCAAAATTCGCCAGCCGCTGGCTCACCTGTTCAACCAAAATCTCTGGAGCCGAGGCCCCCGCCGTCAGCCCCAACCGCGCCACGCCTTCGAACCACGCCGCTTGCAGATCGTTGCCGTCTTCAATCAACCGCGCCGCCACGCCAGCCCGCTGCGCTACTTCCACCAAACGGTTTGAATTCGAACTGTTCGCCGACCCAACCACCAAAATCATATCCACTTCGCGCGTCAGCGATTCGACTGCTTCCTGCCGGTTCTGCGTCGCGTAGCAAATATCGTCCGACGCGGGCCCCACAATTCTGGGAAAGCGCTGCCGCAACCGTGCCACAATTTCCTGCGTGTCGTAGAGGCTCAGCGTGGTCTGCGTCAAATACGCCAGCCGTTCCGGATCATCCACCTGCAACTCGTCCACTTCCTCGACGCTCCCCACCACCACCGTCTGTTGCGGCGCTTCTCCCGAAGTGCCGACAATTTCCTGATGATCGCGGTGGCCAATCAAAATCAGTGTGCGCTCTTCACGCGCGAATTTCCGCGCCTCCAGATGCACTTTCGTCACCAGCGGGCACGTGGCATCGATCACGCGTAAATTCCGTTCCGTGGCTTCTTCACGAACTCGCGGCGGAACGCCATGCGCGCTGAAAACCAGCACTGCTTCCTTCGGAACTTCGCCGATCGTCTCCACAAATATCGCCCCGCGCTGCCGCAACTGCTCCACCACGTAGCGATTATGGACAATCTCATGATGCACATACACCGGCGCGCCATACGCCTCCAGCGCCAGCTCCACAATATCCACCGCGCGCACCACTCCCGCGCAGAACCCTCGCGGACGCACCCGCACCAGCACCCTTCGGCCGTTCGCCGTCCCGCCATTGCCGGTACCTTGAATGTGCTTCAGCTCCCCATGCATAGAATCTTATGTTACCCCATCCCGCCTCGCCCCGTCACCCGCTTTCGCTCATGTATGGCGCATTGGCGTCTCGGCATGACGCTGCTTCACCCGTTTGGCGAAAACCCATCTGATTGTCATCCCGAGCCGCCACGCGGCGAGGGATCTGCAGTTCGACGAGTTTCTCGTCCTCCGATTTCTTCCTGATTGGACGCCGAGTTCCGCGTTCGCGGTTTTTCGGTCCGCTTTGCGCGAATGCACGTTCTCCACTCGGCGGCTGCTTGATGGTATTCTCTATTATTCGAATTAGTTGACGGGGGGACTCGCATGCTGCTGAAGGATAAAGTTGCAGTCGTCACCGGCGGAGGCCGAGGCATTGGCCACGCTATCGCCAAACGCTTCGCCGCCGAAGGCGCGTCCGTCGTCGTCGCTGCTCGCACATCGAAAGAAGTCA
>DASYYI010000367.1:0-17962 GCA_035933995.1 Candidatus Acidiferrales bacterium
AGCCACGCTTTTTGCCCCCGCCTGCTTCAAAGCCCGCGCGCACGCGTCAAGAGTCGCGCCAGTCGTAAATACATCATCTATCAGCAAGACGCGGAGGTTGTCAACTCGCGTGCCTTTCCGGATTTCGTAAGCGCCACGCACCGTCTGCCAACGCTCGCGTCGCGAAAGCAGCAGTCGCGGCGGGCGCGGCTTCGTTCGTACCAGCAAGTACGCGCCTAGCGGCAACTTCAGCTTTCGGGCCAGCGGGCGAGCGATCAGTTCTGCTTGATTGTATCCGCGCTCGCGCTGACGCGCTGGATGGAGCGGAACGGGTACCGCGACATCCGCCGCGAATAATTCCGGCTCGGCGCGGATTTTTTCCTCCAGCCGGGCTGCGAACCAGCCGCCCAGGCGCGTCAATCTTTCATATTTCAGCAATCCGATTGCGTGCGACATTTGGTCATTGTATTCGCCATAACTCCGTGCGCTGTCGAAACCGTAGGTCCTGCGCCTGCACGCGAAACACAAGGGCACGGCCGCGTCGGTCGCAATTTCCGACAGAAACGGGCGCCCGCATGTGGCACAGCACGGTCCCTGGAACGGCGCGAGCGAGGCGAGACAGCCGTTGCAAATGGGCAGCAAACTGGCATTCGTCAGCACGCTGTCGCAAATTTGGCATGGTGCCGGGAACAGCACCGACGTAAGGGCTTCGAGCGCTTGGTGAAAAAAACACAACGCTATTTACCGGTAAGGAACGGCTCCAAACTATACTATTTTGAGGTGGGAAGAAAGAAAGAAGAAAGTCACGACGCTGGAGTTGCTCGCGATTTGTTGCCGCAAAGCTGTTGTTCGCGCCAACGGGCAGGGAGTGTGTTGAATCTTTGATTCAAGAAAAAAAGGCGGCGGTTACAGCAGCCCTTGTTCCTGCTTTTCCTGACAGACGAGGCAGTAGCGAGTCCACGGCACGGCTTCCAGACGCTTCTGCTGAAGTTCTGCCTGGCATTGAGTGCACATTCCAAAAGTTCCCGCGCGAATGCGCGCTATGGCGTCGTCGACCAGTTGCAGCAGCGCACGGTCATTGTGCGTCTGGCCGAAGAGGAATTCCTTTGTGTAGGAGTTCGCGGCTTTGTCGGCGAGGTCCACCGTGGGATCCTCATCCGCCTCGCGGCCTTCCTGCCCAGTGCGTGCGATCGTGTTGAGCAGTTCTTCGCGGCGCGTCTGCAGCTTTTTCTTGTAATAATCCAAACGCTTCTTATCCACAGTTCAGGCCCTCAGAGGGCTATTTGCCCTCGAATAAAACAACCAATTGTACTGGCGAACGTCCGTTGTGTCAATTCGGCCCTCATCGGCCGGATACGGAGCGCTTCTTAGATGACGCCACGTTCGCAACGGTTGCGCTTGCTTTATGAAGCCGCCGATGTCTTTCTTTTCGTGGGGTATACGAAATGGAAGATGAGGAACATCAGCGAAATGACGACGAAGCAGGCGACGCTGGCTTCGGGGCCGACCTTGCCTCCGGTGAGCCAACGCGGGCCGTGGAACGAGGAGTTGAGTAAATGTCCGGGCGCAGCGAAACCGCTGTCTGGGACGCCGTAAACGAATGTCTCGCCGTAATCCCATGCCGCGTGCAGGCCGACGGCGAACCAGATGTTTCCCGTGCGGCGCAGAGTGAAGCAGAAAAAGAAGCCGATATATGCCGCAGCGAGCGCGCCGGGCCAGGCTTCGCCGGGATTGCTCAGGTGGCCGGCGCCGAAGAGAAGCGATAGAAAAATCGCGGCAGGCCAGAAGCCCATCGCGCCGCCAAGAGTGAATTGGCTGTAGCCGCGAAACAGGAATTCCTCCGAGAAGCCGGTCAGCAGAAACGCGATGGCCCAGGCGAGCGCGTAACCAACGAGCGCGCGACCGGATAACGCGACAGAGCCGAACGATAATCCGTGGAGCGCGGCGATCAGCAGCATGGTCGAGGTGATCGCGAGAAAGCCCCAGACGGAGCCGAGCCAGAAGCGTCCGCGAAATGCTTCGCTGGCTGGCAAGCCGTATTGCGCCATTGGACGCTGCTCGATTTTCGACATGACGAGCGCGGTGACAAACAGCGCAATGACGAGAATCCCTTCCTGAATCAAAACGAACGAGGCGGTGAACGATTGCGCGCCTGGCTGCATTCCCGGAAGATTGACCAGGTGCAGAGCGATGGCGGGGAGAATCAACAGGCCCGCGCAGACAAAGAAAATGCCGAGGAACATCAGCCAGCGCCATCCGGGACGGATGCCGTGCGGGCCGACGAAGACGGATGCGATGCGGTCTTCGATGGTTGCGACTTTTAGCGGTGGCTGCGGCTGAGGTTGTTCGCTGGGTTGCTCGGGCATTTGATGACGCTCCGTTCGCGTGAGTTTGCGGGTTGAGACTCGAAAGGTACGCGCCGAAAATATGCGCGGCTTCGCATAATACGCGAAGTGGCGCGGGGCGGCACGGTTTGTTTCCTGGCGCCGCGCTGAGGGGCTGAAGCTGCTTTTTTTCACAGGCGGTATGGCGGAGTTGAAACCCCTGCCTGCGGCGGGCAGGCGCCTGGCCGGAGTCTTTCAAAAAAGCGAGTTGAAACCGAGCGGAGGTTTGCACGGTTGCGGCGCTTCGGCGTGGCTGATAGAATCGACAATTTGCGCGAGTCGAATCGTGTTGCGCTGTGTCGCGCAGGTTTCGATCCGCGTCTGTCGATTCGAACAGTGCTAGCAAAATGGTGCGGACGGGCGTGATGTCCGCAGGAGGAAAGTTTGGCCAAATACGATTTAGCCATCATTGGAAGCGGGCCGGGCGGCTACGTGGCCGCAATTCGCGCCGGCCACTGGGGCTTAAAGACCGTGTGCATTGAGAAAGATCCATTTCTGGGCGGAACGTGCCTGCACGTCGGCTGCATCCCCACGAAAGTCCTGTTGCACCACGCGGAGATTTACGACAACTTCAAGCGTGCGGCGGAATTTGGATTTGAAGTGAAGGACGTGAAAGTGAATTGGCCTGCCATGATCGAGCGCAAGACGAAGATCGTCAACAAGCACGCCAAGGGCATCGAATTTCTATTCAAGAAAAATAAAGTGGAGTCGATGCAGGGGTGGGGAAGAATCGCAGGGCCCGGCCGCGTTTCCGTGGAAAGCGGCGGACAGAAAACGGAAATCGAAGCGACGAACATCATGCTGGCGACAGGGTCGGACGCGCGTTCGCTGCCGGGCGTGGAAATCGACAACCAGGTGATCATGGATAATCGCGGGATGCTCGACATGCCCACAATACCGAAATCGCTGGTCATAGTGGGCGCCGGTGCAGTCGGAGTGGAATTCGCGTCGATTTATAAAAGCTTTGGAAGCGATGTGACGATCCTTGAAATGCTGCCGCGACTTGTACCTCTCGAAGACGAGGAAATTTCGGCCGAGCTGGGCAAGGCTTTCAGAAAAAAGGGGATTCGCTTCGAGCTCGAGGCATCTGTTCAATCGGTGAAAAAGGACGCGCAGGGCGCCAGCGTCACTTTCAAGGACAAGTCTGGCAAATCTCAAACCATTTCGGCTGAAAAAGTTCTCATTGCCGTTGGCCGCCGTCCGCTGACGGAGAATGTGGGCATCGAAAAAACGAAGGCTAAACTCGAGCGCGGGTTCGTGCATACTACGTCGTTTATGGAGACGGCCGAGCCGCATCTTTACGCCATTGGCGACATTGTGGCGGGGCTGCCGCAGCTGGCGCATGCCGCGTCGATGGAGGGAATCATCGCCGTCGGGCGCATGGCGGGAAAGTCCGTGCAGCCGTTCGACCGCAACCGGTGCCCGAATTGCACGTTCTGCGAGCCGCAAATCGGCTCCATTGGCCTGACGGAAAAGCAGGCGCGCGACGCCGGTCACAAAGTGAAGACAGGAAAGTTTCCGTTCGCGGGCAATAGCAAGTCGTCGATTCTCGGGTACCACGAAGGCTTCATTAAGGTGGTCGCCGACGAGAACTACAACGAGATACTCGGCGTGCATTCGATCGGTTCGCTCTCGACCGAAATCATCGCCGAGGCGACGACGGCGTTGCAGCTCGAAGGCACGATTGACGACATGATGGCCATGATTCACGCCCACCCCACGGTGTGGGAAGCGATGGGCGACGGATTCAATTCGGTGATGGGTCTGGCGATCAACGCTTAGACGCGCGGCGAAGCGAAAAGGAAAGCGAAGCCTTTGAGCATAAGCGAAAAAACGTGCTGGGTGGTGGACCTGGGGCTGATGGCGTATCAGTCGACGTTTGATTTGCAGCGGCGGCTGGTGACCGCGCGCAAATCCGGCACGCTGCCGGACGTGCTGTTGTTGTGCGAGCATCCGCACGTGATCACGCTGGGGCGCAATGGCAAGGAAGAACACCTGCTCGCCTCAGCGCATTTGCTGCGGCAGATGGGCGTCGAATTTCATTCGAGCGATCGCGGCGGAGACATCACGTATCACGGACCCGGCCAAATCGTTGGCTATCCAATTCTGAATCTCGCGGCCATTCGCCGGGACGTTGCGTGGTATGTGCGTCAGCTCGAGGAAGCGATGATTCGCGCCACGGCGGAGTTCGGCATTCTCGCGGGCCGCAAGGCTGGAATGACCGGCGTGTGGGTGGATGCCGGGCGGCAAGCGAGCGGCGGCGCGGAAAAGCTGGCGGCGATCGGCGTGCATTTGAGCCGCTGGGTGACGTCGCACGGGTTCGCGTACAATGTGTCGACCGATCTGCGCTACTTCGATCTGATCGTTCCGTGCGGCATTGCGGACAAGCGCGCCACGTCGCTCGAACGATTGCTCGGCCGCGCGGTGCGCCGCGAAGAAGTGGCGCCGCGAATCGTCGCGCATCTCAGAAATGTTTTCGAGCGCGACATGCAGATGGTCTCGCTCGAAAATTTGGAGAACGCATTGCACGAACATGAAGCGCCGGCAGCGCACGCGATCGCGTGAAATTCATGCCAGGCATTCCGACAACTTGCCGGACAACTTGTCGCACAACTCGCCGGTTTCGCTTATCGGTTCGCCGTAGGATAATGGGGCGTCGCGCAGGGAGCAGAACATGAGCCAGCCGCTCACGCGGGAGCAGCATCTCGACCTTTACTACTACATGAAGCTCAATCGTATGCTCGATGAGCAGCTCGTGCGGCTGTTCCGGCAGAACGTCGTGGTGGGCGGGCTGTATTCGAATTTGGGGCAGGAAGCGACTTCGGTGGGAACCGCGTACGCGCTCGAAAAACGCGACTGGATCGCGCCCATGATCCGCAACGTCGGCGGATTGCTGGTCAAGGGCTACAAGCCTCGCGACATTTTGATGCAGTACATGGCGCGCGTTGATTCGCCGACGATGGGCAAGGATGGCACCAGTCATTTTGGCGACATCAAGGTGCGGCATGTGGTTTCGCCGATTTCGATGCTCGGTGATCTCGTTCCGGTGATGGCAGGCGTGGCGATCGGTGGCCGCTACCTGGGACAAAATATCGTGGCGATGACGTGGGTGGGCGATGGCGCAACGTCAACCGGCGCGTTTCACGAAGGGATGAACTTCGCGGCGACGCAGCACGCGCCGCTCGTGCTTGTGGTCGAAAACAATCAGTGGGCGTATTCAACTCCGGTGGCGAAGCAGGTGCCGATCCACGATCTCGCCGACCGCGCCAAGGCCTATGGCATCGCGAGCGCCATTGTTGACGGCAATGATGTGGTCGCCGTGTATCAGACGGCGAAAGACGCCGTGGATCGCTGCCGCGCGGGCAAAGGCCCCGTACTGATCGAATCGAAAACGATGCGCATGAAAGGCCACGCGCAGCATGACGCCGCGGAATACGTTCCCAAGGAGATGTTCAAATACTGGGAAGCGCGCGACCCGATTGCGCGTTACGAGAAATATCTCACGGAAAATAAAATCTGGGACGAAAAAACCAAGAAGGACCTCGACGCGCGCATCGACAAGGAATTGAAAGAGGATCTCGAATTCGCCGAAAAGTCTCCGCTCCCCCCGCCGGAACTGGCCGAGCAGGGCGTCTATTGCGACGGCTGCCACACGGTTGAAGCAGTTTGGAAGCGTTCGAAGACCGAAGTGACTCCGCCGAAATCGAGCGTCAAGCCGGAATGGGTAGTCACGGATTTCGGCGGATTCGATTTGGCTTCGACGATGGCGAAACAGTCCGCTGCGGCGGGCGCGAATGGCGGAAAGGATGCGAGGACAATTGCGCCAGCGGCGCAAAAAAACGCCGCGCACAAGCCGCAGCAAAGACCCAATGGCGGCACTGCGAAATCGGCGCAGCATCCCGCGCGAAATTTTGAGCGGCAACAACCAGCGAGCCAGAAATTCAAGGGCCAGAAATCGCCGAGTCAGAGAATGATGGACCAGAAGACGAATGGTCAGCCTGAAAAATCGAGCGCCGTGGCGCGCGTCCCCTTTGGCCGAGGGCCAAAAGGCAAAGAGGGGAGAAAATAGTCATGGCTCCGGTCACGATGCTGGAAGCGATTCGCCAGGCGATTTTCGAGGAGATGGAGCGCGATCCAACGGTGGTTGCGATTGGCGAAGATATCGGCGTGTATGGCGGCGCGTTCAAGGTGACGGCGGGCTTGCTCGAGCGTTTTGGCTGGGAGCGCGTGATCGACACGCCTATCAGCGAGACGGCCATCATCGGCGCGGCCGTGGGCATGGGTTATCAGGGACTGCGCCCGATTGCCGAGCTGCAGTTCATTGACTTCATTGCATGCTGCTTCAACCAGATCACGAATTTCGCGGCGAAATCGCATTACCGTTGGGGAGCGCCGGTGCCCATGGTGATGCGCGGGCCTTCGGGCGGCGGCGTTCACGGCGGGCCGTTCCATTCCGCGAATCCGGAAATGTATTTCGTCCACACGCCGGGGCTGAAGGTGATTTATCCCTCGACGGCCTATGACGCGAAGGGGCTGTTGAAGTCGGCGATTCGCGACAATAATCCCGTGCTTTTCTTCGAGCACAAATTTCTGTACCGGCGGATCAAGGAAGAATTGCCCACCGAGGATTACACGGTGCCGATCGGCAAGGCGATTGTGCGGCGCGAAGGGCGCGACCTGACGATTGTGACCTACGCGGCGATGATGCACACGTCGCTTGAAGCGGCCGAGGAACTTGCGAAAGAAGGAATCGAGGCGGAAGTCGTCGACTTGCGGACGCTGCTGCCGCTCGACAAGGAAACGATTTTGCAATCCGTGAAGAAGACGAACAAGCTGCTGATTGTTCACGAAGACACGCGCACGGGCGGCATCGCGGGAGAAATCGCGGCGGTCACGTGCGAGGGCGCGTTCGAGGATTTGGACGGGCCGATCCTGCGCGTCACGGCGAAGGACACGCCCGTGCCGTTCTCGCCGCCGCTCGAGGAACGATTTTTGCCCAACAAGAACGACGTGATTTCCACGGCGCGAGAACTGGCGCGATACTGAACTTGAGATTCGAATTCGAAGGAGAGACTGATGGCGACTGATGTGATTATGCCCCAGATGGGGGAAAGCATTTTCGAAGGCACGGTGACGAAGTGGCTGAAGAAGCCGGGCGAGAAAGTGGAGCGCGACGAGCCGTTGTTCGAGATTTCGACGGACAAAGTGGATGCGGAGATTCCGTCGCCGGCGGCGGGCGTGCTGAAGGAAATCAAAGTCGCCGAAGGGCAGACCGTGCCGATTCAAACGGTCGTAGGCGTGATTGATGCAGATGGCGCAGGCGCGGCGTCGGCAACTCCGGCGTCTGCAAGGGCGGAAGCGAAGCCTCAGGCGAAGCCGGAAGCAAAAAGTGAAACAAAGGCCGAAGTGAACGCGGAAGCCAAACGCGGAGACGAAAAGCCTTCGCCGGCGTCCGCTCCAACAAAGGCCGAAGCCGCGAAGGCAGATTCAGTGAAGCCCTCGCCGTCGCCCGCTCCCGCCCAAACAGGCGCGAGGCCGTCGTCCATGACTCGCGCGGAAACTTCTGCTGCGCCGCAGCGGCCAGCGGGAGAAAAAATCCGCAGCTCGCCGCTGGTTCGCCGTCTCGCGAAAGAAAACAGCGTTGACTTGTCGCAAGTGCCCGGCACGGGCGCGGGCGGCCGCGTGAGCAAGCGCGACATTTTGTCGGCGATTGAGGGCAGCGGCGCACAAGCCCGGCCCGGCGCGCAAACGCCGGCCTACGCTCCGCCGGCAGCTTCGCGTCCATCGATGCCTCCTCCTTCGCAACCGGCGGCGACGGGCGCGCAAACTTACTCGGCGTTTGGCTCCGCTGTGCCGCGCGAGCGCATGTATTTCGGCAATTACTCGGTTGAGCCCATGACGGTGATGCGCCAGAGAATCGCCGAGCACATGGTGGCCTCGAAGCGCGTGTCAGCCCACGTGTATTCGATCGACGAAGCTGACGTGACGGGGATCGTCAAGCTGCGCAGCCAGAAAAAGGACGAATTCGAGCGCACCACCGGCTCTAAGCTCACGTTCATGCCGTTCTTCATCCGCGCGGCAGTGGAGGCGCTGCACGCGTTTCCCACAGTAAACTCGTCTATCGACGGCACGAACATTGTTTTCCACCACGAGTGCAATATCGGCGTCGCAGTGGCGCTCGACTGGGGACTGATTGTTCCGGTCATCAAAAACGCCGAGGAGAAGAATTTCCTCGGCTTGCAGCGCGCGATCAACGATCTGGCCGAGCGCGCGCGCACGAAAAAGCTGAAACCCGAGGAAGTGCAGGAAGGTACTTTCTCGATTACGAATCCCGGAGTGTTTGGCGGCTTGATGGGTTTGCCGGTGATCAACCAGCCGAACGTGGCGATTCTGGGACTGGGCACGATTGAGAAGCGGCCGGTGGTGATCGACGACGCTATTGCGATCCGCTCGATGGTGTATCTGACGCTGAGCTACGACCATCGCGTTGTCGACGGCGCGGTCGCGCATCAGTTCATGAGCAAGATCAAGCACATCCTCGAGAATTGGAGCGAGGGCGTTCTGTAGAGGCAGTTGATAGCGACAGTTGATAGTCGATAGTTTATGGTCGAAAGTTGGAGACTGGGTACTCAGACCAAGTTGGGTCGGTTGCGCTTGAACTCTTAACTGTCAACTCTCGACTATCACTGCAGTCTTGGCCGTAAACGTTCCGCGAACATCTCCACCTGCGGCAGCGGCACAATCGTGATTTTCTGCTCGTTGAAGAGCCGCACGACAAATTGGTGCCGCTCGTTCTCGCGCTCCGGCGCAACCTCAGTGATCGCCGTGAATTCCGAATTCTGTTGCCGTGCCCGAATGCATTCGGCGGTATACGCAAGCACCTTTGCCTGCGCAGGGTCTCGTCCGAGCGACAGCGCTTGCAAATAGCCGCGCGTCCCGTTGTAGCGATACGCGTAGTCGATGCGCAGCGGGTCGCCCGGCTGCGTGAACTGCTCGACCTTCACGCTTTTCTCCATCTTGGCGAGAATGCGGTGCCGCCGGAAGACGTCGTTCAACCGCATGCGAATCCACGCGCGCGTGCTTTCGACCAGCGCAGCGGCCCGGCCCTGCCGCGCGGGCGGCGCTACTTTGTCGTGGTAGAGCCGGTCAAGTTCCGCGTCGAAATCCTCCGCGAAGACGGCTTGTCGCGGGCTGAATTGGAGCGTGTTCGACAGCGTTTGCTCCATCTTCTCGATCCACGCGGCGCTCGCGCCGGTCGCCGCCAGTTGCACGTCGAACTCGCCCGGCAGCGCGCGAAGAAGATTTTCGTCCGCGTTCGGGTGCAGCCGGCGCACGCGTGCGAATTCGGATGGTTCCTCGATCAGCCTCGCGCGCGCGCGCTGTTTCTTCGCGTCTTCGAGCACCACGCCGATATTCACCCATTCGTCGCGGATCAAATTCGGCGTATAGCGCAGCACGCGGTAGCTCATGTCGCGTCGATTCGTTTCAGGCATGGTTCACGTCCAGTTGGGAAACGGCGCCCGGGAAGATTTCCAGGCGCTCTCAATCAACTCGCGCACGAATTTGCGCCTCCGCAAAAGCTGTTCCATCATGCGGTAGAGCGCATCCTGGTCGAAATTGTACCACTCGGGCGGAATCTCCCGCGCGATCTCGTCCAGCACGTCTTCGGTAATGCGCCGTTCAATGCGTTCGAGCCACGGCTCGAACGCGTCCCACCCGCGCACCCGATCGTAAACGCGCGCGCGGGCGTAGATTCCCCGCAGTGGCGCGTCCGGAAAATTCCATTCCGCCGCGTTGAAACAGAAACCCTGGTCGATCATGACGGAGCGATAGCGCTCCGCTCCGGGGTCACGCAGGAAAATCGTCTGTCGGCCGTTTGTGTTGCACGTCCATTTGTCGAATGCCATCATCCCCGCGAAATCAGAGAGATTTTCGACGTCGCGCAGTTGATCGTCCGGCAAAAAATCGTACACCACCATCGCCGCCGGATTTCCGGGATATTGCGAGCCAAACTCCAGCCCCGGCGCGCACGGCACACGCCCGCGCCCCAGTTGAATCACCAAATCTTCGGTCAGTGCCACCATTTCCGGACGCACCTCGACCGCCGCCGCGCCCGGAACAGGCAGACCAATCCGCGCCGCCAGTCTTGTTCCGAGCAATTCGTTAGCCAAAATCCGCGTTCCCTGGGGATTATTTTGGAACTTCACTACGTAGTAGTTCTCATCCTCGCAGCGCATCAGATGCGATTGCGCGCCACCGCGCATTCTCCTGATATGTTCGATGGCCAGCGGCATGTGCCGTTATGCTAGCCAGCGTTCTCCCGCGTCGCAAGAAAAACATTTTCAATTCGGGAATCCTCACCCATTTTCGCGTATGGCTCGGGATGACAGCGAACTGAATCTTGCAACAAGCCTAAACCTTCAGCCCAATCCAACGCATCAGCTCCAGCGCGTTGCTCCTCGGCACCACGCCGTCTCTCAACTTGTAGTCGAAACTCATCTCTCCGCCCGCGATCTGATCCTCGAAATGGACGTTGCGTATCGAGCCATCGAGCGATGCCGCGATCGTCGTCAGCGCTAAATCGTGCGTCGTGACCATGCCGATCGCGTCGCGGCCAACGAGTGAACGCAGCAACGCCTCCGCGCCGATTTGCCGGTCGTGCGAATTCGTCCCTTCGAGCAGTTCGTCGAAGAGGAACAGCAGCGGCATTTTCTGCTCCGCGAGCGCGAACACTTGCCGGATGCGCAGAATTTCCGTATAGAAGTTCGACCGGCCCTCCTGCAGCGAATCCGTGCTGCGAATTCTCGTTCCCAGCGCCAGCGGCGACAATTGCAACGATTTCCCGCGGATTGGCGCGCCCGCCATGGCCAGCACCAAATTGACTCCGACGGTGCGCAATAGTGTGCTCTTCCCCGACATGTTCGACCCGCTTACCAGCAGCACTCGCGTTTTTGCGTCCAGCCGCACGGAATTCCGCACGCAACGCGCTGTCGCAATCAAGGGATGCCCGAGCTCCTCGCCAACAAAATGCCCCGCTTTTGTTCCCTCGGTTACAGGGCGAATTTCAGAAGGGCTTTCCGGAAGGATTTCAGGAAACGGATCGCTGGGATGCTCGTACGCATACGCCGCGAGGGACAGCAGCGCCTCCATTTCACCCACCACATCAATCCAGACGCGCGCGCGCCGTCCCCATCGCCGCCGCCACGCCTCCACGATAAAGCCCAGTTGCACGGAGTAAAGAACCGGCAATTCGATCAACTTCATGAAATAGCTGTCGCGCGCATCAATCCACGTGACCATATGCGCCAGCCGCCGCATCGCGTGCGAAGCGCGTTCCGCGCCGGATTTCAACTCCTCCTGCAAATGGCGCAGCCGCGCAGAAGAGAAAGGCTCGCTCTCGATGCGTGTCAAAATCTCCGCGAAGAGCGTCAAGCCATCTTCATTGCACTGAAACCCCTTCATCGCGGCATCGGCTTGTTTTTTGAGTCGCGCGTACACGCCCAGATTCACGAGCAGCGCGATCAGGAAGGGAAGGACTTCGCCCGTTATCGCCCAGGCAACAATCGTTGCCACACACGCAATCGCCAGCGCCGCGACGAGGCTTCGCACAAATGGATTTGCCGGCTCCGCCGTGCCCTCGGCCCACGCCGCAAGCCCCGCCGGATTCAGCTCGGCACGCAGACCTTCGCCTTTCAACGCCACGTCCTCGCGCAAGTCGATTTTTTCGCGCAATTCTGCGATCAGCTCATGCCTCTCGTGAATTGCCGCCACGGCCGATGGCGCCAGCAGCCACCGCGCCAACCACTCTTCGCCCATCGGAGTTCGCGCGGAACACAGCAACTGAAATAATCCGCCGGTTCCAAATAGATCAAGATCCTCGGCGTAGATGTGTTTCGCGTCGCGGAATCGTTCGCCTGCCTCGCCTGTTCCAGCCCAGCGGTCTTCAATCCGCGACAGCCCGCGCTCGTAAAACGCCGCGGCTCGTTCCGCCCGCGTGCGCGCTCGAATCACAAGTTCATGCCACACGGCCAGCGCGCCGTAAGCCGCCACGGGAAGAATCATCCAGTAGTCCGATACAGTGTTTTTTATGAGCGAAAACCAAGCGAGGAGAAGCCCTGTGGCGATGACCAATAGCTTGAAGTTTCCGATGCGCAGATGTACTCGCTCGCGTTCGGCGCGAGTCGTCAGCCGCGCATCGCGACGCCGCGTATATTCATTCGCTGGCGAGTTCACCCGTATCTCCCGCGTCAAGCCGCACTAGTTTACATCGCGATACGATTGGCATGCGCGAGGAAGCGCGCGCTGATGTTCAATCGAAAAGGGTGCGAAAACGCAGCGGGAGATAATGTTATACTGTGCGCCAGCCTGCGTCATTGACTGCGGAGAGGTGGCCGAGAGGCTGAAGGCGGCGGTTTGCTAAACCGTTGTAGGGACAAAATCCCTACCGGGGGTTCGAATCCCCCCCTCTCCGCCAGAATTTTTCATCCGTCTCGCCTCTTTGCTGTGAAGAGGCCTTCGCGCAATCGAAGACCATATGATGAAACCGAACCGTGGGACACCCGCTGACGGGGCGCAGCGAATTCGTTCACAAAATTTCGCCGGAGTAATCCGATGGCAGAACCGACCAAAGAAGAGTTGATGGCCCGTATCGCCGAACTCGAAAAGCAAACCGGATCCAAGACGGGAAGCGGACTGCAATTCAAGGTAGGAGAAAAAGGCGGGGTCAGCGTTTACGGGCTCGGCCGCTTTCCCGTGACGCTTTATTATGAACAGTGGGTGCGTCTGCTCAACTCAGCCGACGAACTCCGCGCTTTTCTCGAAGAAAACAAAAACAGGCTGAAATTGAGAAATCCAAGTTAGCCAGACGCCCCGCCGTCCCACTGCTACTTTACTTCTCGCACGACTCGCTGACCATCTTCAGGCGCGTCACCGTCAAGTGGCCGTGTTCCGTGTTGTTTTTCTTGATGTCGGCATCAGCAGCGGCGTCTTTCGCGTCCTCTTTCATATTGTGAACCATGGCGTGCGCCACCACGCCGGTGACCGTCACTGTGTGGCCTACATGTTTCGCCAGAGCCACGCGGCTGCTGTGAATCTCCCAGGTGCTTCCGTTTTCCCCGGTAAGAGTGAACTCCTTGGCATTGTCGCCCTGCGACAGGCAGCCGGTGATCGTTCGTACCTCTGACTTCGATTTTTGCGCGTTGTTATTGCCGCGAGCGAACCCTACCGAAGCGGTCAACCCTGCGAGTGCGATGCAAAGTGCAAGTTCCTTCAGTTTCATTTCTCCTCCTCAGGAGCAACCCGAATTTAAGTTTCGCAAAACACTTCCCAAACTACTTCGCCGCCGGTCTCCGGACGAGCCCAGCGGTCTAACCAGAAAAATAATTGCCCACCGCAACATTGGTTATCGCCGGGCCTTCGAATGCGTTTTTGACCGCGCGCTCGAACGCGCACGTTTGCGCGATCTTGCCGCGGGACGCGATGCGCGTTTTTTGCGCAGCGTTGCACGGCTCTTGCGCGCTCGCTTTGGTTTCCTTTGGCTCGCGATTCTTCCGGCAACGTTCCCCAGCGTAGCTCCTACCGTCCGCGCCACGTCGAACAACACTCCTTCTTCCTTCTGTGCATTGCCATGTCTGGAACTTTCCGCCATTTCATCCTCCCGTAACTTTCAAATCTGCTTCGCAAGGGCGCTTTGCGCCCACACTCACAACCGTCCGACCAAAAAAAGAACCAGGATAATTATGAGAACCAGTCCCAAGCCGCCGCTCGGGTAGTAACCCCATGACCTGCTGTGTGGCCAAGTTGGGAGGCTGCCAACCAGCGCAATGATTAGGATGATGGCCAAAATAAAAAGCACGCTTATGATCCTCCTCGTCTCATCAAGTCACTTCTAAGGCGCGGTCAAAACCTTGTTTACTTTCTGGTGCAGCATCGGGGCCCACTTCAGCTACCAGGCAGGTTCCACTCAGGTCTAGTCCCTAAATGCGGAGGCTAAGCACGAGGTTCTCAGCCGACCGCACAATATCCCGGAGACAATACGCTGCGCCCGACTGGGGGTCTATCGGTGAAAAGCCTTATACTGCGAAGTCATGGGCTGTATCATTCAGCGGGTCGATGGGCACACCGGGAACCCGGTCGCGCTGATTGGCATCCTTTCCGAAGGATTCGGCAGAGGAAAAACCGACCGGGCGCGGGACGCCGGCTCTTCTAATGACCGCCGTTCCGCCCGACCATCAGATGGGTTCAATTCTGCGCATTGCGGCCTGCACGCAAAATCCTCTATAATTCAGACGTAAACGGTAATGTTTCGGGAGCCTTGCGAAAAGAATCCACATCGGGTCGAAAAGCCCACCCAATTCCGGGCTCCCGTTCACGCTTAAACAAGAAGAACAAAATGTCCGACGTTGCCGAGCGACTCAAAAAAAAGCTTATGGAGGAAATCGCGCTGCTTGATCATGAACTGCACACTGATTTGCCCAAAGAGCTCATGAAGGCGCGCGCGCACGGCGATCTTAAGGAGAACGCCGAATATAAGTACGCCAAAGAGCGACAATCCTTCGTTTCGGCCAGGCTCGGCCAGTTGCACGCGCGCATGGCGGAGATTTCCATGCTCAATCTTGAGAATCTTCCGCGCGACCGTGCCGCATACGGTTCGACGGTCCGCTTGCTCGACATCAGAAAATCGCTGGAAATGGAGTACAAGCTCGTTACCGCGGAAGAGGCAGACGCCGCCAAGGGGATGATTTCCACTTCTTCACCGATCGGCCGCGCACTGCTGGGCAAAAAAGCCGGCGACGAAGTTCAGGTTCAGACCCCGGCAGGTGTCAAGGAATTCGAAGTCGTGCATCTCTTGACCATCCATGATGATGTATAAATGTGTACAGGAGAACTTTAAGGACGCGTGAGCGCCGCCAACATGCGCATCGAAACTCTCGGCCGCCCCTTTCGTTGGTTGCTCGATCGCGCAGCAGCCATCCTCGACAAAGCCCGTGTCCCTGCAAATTTGCTAACACTGACCGGTTTCGCGTGCTGTCTTATCGCTGGAATTTTTTTTGGCACGGGCCGCTTCACAATGGCCGGGCTCGTCATGATTCCCGGCGCGTTCTGCGATTTGCTGGCGCGCCCTCTCGCTCATCGCCAGCCGCGCACCAATTTCTTCGGCTCGTTCCTCAAGTCTGTACTGCACCGCTACGCCGATCTAGCGATATTTCTTGGACTGCTGGTCTACTACGCCACGGTCAATCGTTTCCTCTACGCGCTTGTCACGGGCTTCGCAATGGCTGGAGCAGTGATGGTCAGCTACTCACAAGCCCGCGCAGAGTCTCTTATCGAACGCTGTCGCGTCGGTTTTTGGGAACGCCCAGAGCGCCTCGGGCTGATGATTCTCGGAGCGATTGTGAATCGTGTTCCCATCGCGCTTTTTATTCTTGCCATCGGTCCGAATGTCACCGTGATTCATCGCATCTGGCACACGTGGAACCAAACCGAAGGACAGCGCCGCGCGACCGGTCAGGAACTCGCGGACGCGCCACTCCCCGCCATCTCGCAACCGCAACAGACCGCGCTGCCTTTTGCCGCATCGCCCCTTGGATCCCATGCCGAACCGCACGGCGAGTCTCATGCGGACAACCGGTTGCGCGACTTGCTCTCTCGCGCCGCAAAGCGGGGCGTATGAAGATACACGGCCCGCTGGCGCTCGTCGGGATTCTTGTGATCCTCGCGGGATTTCACCTGCTCTGGCAATCGCGCCGCGAGATTCTCTTTTGGCTCGAGACCTATTTGAAGATTTTCCGCGCGGCGCTGAATCAGCCGCGGCATGAATTTCAAGCGCCCAAGCTTTCGCGGTTCGGTGTTGGCCGCGAGCATGTTTTGCGTCTGCTACTTGGTTTGAGCCTTATGATTGTGGTCGGTCCGGTGCTCATTTTCCTGGGCCTCGCGTTCTGACGTGAGTTCCCCGAAATTCTCCCTCATTGTTCATGGTGGCGCATGGGACATTCCTGCCGCTGCCATTCCGGGTTGCCGCGCGGGAATTCGTCACGCTCTTGAAGCCGGTCGCGAAATACTCGTGCGCGATGGCGCGGCTATGGACGCGGTCGAAGCCGCCATCATTGTGCTCGAAGACGACATAACATTCGACGCTGGCACCGGCGCGCATCTCAATCGCGACGGTCGCGTTCAACTCGATGCCATCGTCATGAACGGCGCGAACCTCAAGGCCGGCGCTGTTGCCGCCGTCGAACGCATCAGGAATCCCATTCGCCTCGCGCGCAAGGTCCTCGAATCGAGCGAGCACATGATGCTTGCTGGCGCAGGCGCGGAGTTATTCGCGCAGGAAACCGGCATTGCTCTGTGCGATCCTTCTGAGTTGGTCATTGAGCGCGAACGCTTGGCTTGGCAGCGTTGCCGGGAAGGGAATCACTCCTCCGGATTTCACTTCGGCCACAAACACGGCACGGTTGGCGCTGTTGCGCGCGACGTCCAGGGGCAAATCGTCGCGGCTACCTCCACCGGAGGAACCTGCTGTAAGTTTCCAGGACGCGTAGGCGATTCGCCGCTCATCGGCTGCGGTTGTTACGCGGATGCGGAAGCGGGCGGCATCTCCTGCACTGGCCACGGCGAAGCGATTATGAAAATCGTTATGGCGAAAATGGCCGCAGATCTTCTCCGCAACGGAGCCGCGCCCCAGGCCGCAGCGGACGAATGCGTTCAACTGCTGGCAAGTCGCACCCAGTCGACCGGAGGCCTCATTCTTCTCGATCGCGCCGGGCGGCCAGCCGCCGCGTTTAACACTTCCAGCATGGCTCACGGCTACCTGGAACCGGATGGCAGCGTCTTCATCTCTCCCTGATGGCTGGCGCTTTCTCAAGATTTAACCGCTTGCCTTCGAAACCGAACAGGAGTAAATAGAAGGGTGTAAGTTGAACTTCTGTCTTCTTAGGCCCGCGCGGCCCGGTCTTCTCCGGGTTCTACCACGCGCGGGCTTCCTTTTATCTGCAAGGTTGATCATCGTTTAAGTGTGCGCGGGACTTTTGTCTGCGTTGCCCAGAAAAAACGCCGGACCGAAGGAGAGAACGGCCCGGCGTGAAGGCAAGCAGATAAGCAGGTTCTTGAGACTAAGCCAAATGGTTCGCGAAGCGGCGGCGCAGCCCAAATCCGAGCGCCAGCAAACCCGTGCCGAACAGCGCAAGCGTTCCCGGTTCCGGCGTGGGCGCGGATAGGGAGTCGAGAGTTATATTGCTTCCGCAAGGCGGCGGATTGAGGCTGGCACCGCACGGAGAGACCAAAACCAGAAATTGGTCGTTGGCATTCAAGCTGATTGTCGAGGAGAAAACTTGCGCGCTTGTCGATCCGTCGTTGCCTACCCATGCTTGAGTGTTCGTCAGCCCGAAGCTGCTGTTTAGGAACGGATCGGAACCATACCCAAGGATGGCATAAGCTTCTCCCGGCTGAACGCTCCCAAAACTGAGTGTCATCGACGTCGCGCCTAGATTAAAAAGGCTGCTGACGTTTAGGCCGATGACGTAGTCGGCGTTCGTACCGTCGAATCCGATTTCGTTTTCTCCGCCACCCTGACCTGCAAGGCCCAGGCCCGTTTCGTTCGG
>DASYYI010000392.1:0-3097 GCA_035933995.1 Candidatus Acidiferrales bacterium
GAAAAGCACTTCACTTCCACGGCCGCGGTTCGCGACATCGTCATCGGCATGGCCGACGGCCTCACCGTTCCTTTCGCTCTCGCCGCGGGACTCACCGGCGCGATCGCGTCCACGCGCATTGTCGTCACTGCGGGACTCGCCGAAATCGTCGCCGGCTCCATCGCCATGGGCCTCGGCGGCTACCTCGCCGCCAAGACCGACTCCGAGCATTACGCTTCCGAGCGCCGCCGCGAAATCGAAGAGACCATCGAAATTCCGGACCAGGAGCAGGAAGAAGTCGCCAAAGTTTTTCGCGGTTACGGCATGGCCGAAGAGCAGCTCCGCCCCGTCGTCAATGCCATCTGCTCCGACCAAAAGCGCTGGGTCGATTTCATGATGCGCTTCGAGCTGGGCCTCGAAGAGCCTGAGCCTTCTCGCGCCGGACGCAGCGCCGGCACCATTGCCGCGTCCTACATCGTCGGCGGACTGATTCCGCTGACGCCTTACATGCTCGTCGGCCAGATTTTCACCGCGCTGTCGGTTTCCGTGGGCGTCACGCTTTTCGCCCTCCTGATTTTCGGCTTCATCAAGGCGAAGTTCACCGACGTTGTCCCGTGGCGCGGCGCCCTGCAAACCGCCCTCGTCGGAGGCCTCGCCGCCTCCGCCGCTTTCTTCCTCGCCCACCTCGTCAACCTGCGTTGAGTCTTTGCTGTTTCGGGTGCCCCATCCGGTTTACCCTGACGCAGGAAGGGCGCGCCCTCTGCGAAGGGTAGGATTGTTGCCTGCCGTCGGCTTTTGCTCTGGCCTTTTCGGGTGCCCCATCCTTCGCCGTTTCCGCGAAGGGTGGGGTTGTTGACCTGCGTTTCTGCTCTTGATTGTCATCCCGAACCCGGTCGCGCCTTCCGCGAACGGTGGTGAGGGACCTGCTTTGCCCTTACTAGTCACTCGCCGGGTGCCCCATCCTTCGCCGTTTCCGCGAAGGGTGGGGGTTGTTGCCTTGCGTTTCTGCTCTTGATTGTCATCCCCCTGCCCTGTACTAGTCGCTCGCCACCAGTCACTGCGTGTTCCCCCTCGATACCACTTGATCAACGCCCCGTTTTGATCAACGATCCGACTTGCCCTGAGCGAAGCCGAAGGGTCCGAAACTTAGCCAAATGACCCGCGCCGCAAACTCAAACGAATCCGTCTCTGAAGTCCCCACAAAATTGCCGCCGCCCGTTTTTCACGACCCAAAACATCACATCAAAATTTACCAGGGCGATTGCCTCGAAATCCTCGCCGCTCTTCCCGAATCCTGCATCGACGTAATCTTCGCCGACCCGCCCTATTTCCTCTCCAACGGCGGCATCACCTGCCACGCCGGCAAAATGGTCAGCGTCAACAAAGGCGCATGGGACAAGCTGCCCGGCCCGGAACTTGGCCCGGTAAGGGCCAGATTTGACAAAGTTCACGAGTTCAATACGGCCTGGCTCGCCGCCTGCCAACGCGTCCTCAAACCCGACGGCTCCATCTGGGTCAGCGGCACCAGCCACGTGATTCATTCCGTCGGCTTCGCCATGCAGCAACTCGGTTTCAAATTGCTCAACGACATTTCCTGGGTCAAGCCCAATCCGCCTCCCAACCTCTCCTGCCGCTATTTCACCCATGCCACCGAAACCATCATCTGGGCCGCGCGCGACAAAAAGTCCCGCCACAAATTCAATTACAAATTGATGAAGCAGATGAACGCCGACCGCCAAATGAAATCCGTCTGGGAAATCCTGCCTCCCGCCTCCGAGGAAAAGCGCTTCGGCAAGCATCCCGCGCAAAAGCCTCTCGCCCTCATCGAGCGCATCCTCCTCGCCTCCTCCAACGAAGGCGACCTCGTCCTCGACCCCTTCCTCGGCTCCGGCACCACCGCCCTCGCCGCCATTCGCCTTCGACGTTCCGCCATCGGTTGCGAATTCGCGCTCGAATCGTTGACCTTATCCATCCGCCGCATCTGTTCCGAACTGGTACACGTCGATATTTCTGTTTCCTCCATCCAGTTTTCGCTTGATCTGTTTCCCGATCCTATGGATCGATCAAATAACACAAATATGAGCGGGCCAATCAGCGCGAAACTTGTTCGCCGTGAACGAAACTATTATTTCGTTGGCTCCTCGCGCCGCGAAGTCATCTACTCCGCGCCCGCCGACTCCCTCGAAGAAGCCTGGGCAAAATTCACCGTTAGCTCGCAAAGCGGAATCGAAGTTATTTTCATTATCAAGACGGAAACAGAGATTTATCTGAACGATGGAACGTGATCTAATCCCGGCGTGGAACTCGAACTTCCGCGCGCTGGTCTGGAGCGCTACAAAAGCAATTCCCAACGCGCTCGCGTCGCCACCGAAGCGTGGGGCGCCGAACACCTGTATTGTCTGGACTGCAATTCCGACGAGCTTTCCTGTTCTCCGCCAAACACCGCCGCCATCGATTACGTTTGTCCCGACTGCGATGCTTCATTCCAACTCAAATCGCAGTCACGTTTGTTTGGCAATCGCATCAACGACGCCGCCTATACGAGTATGCTGCAAAAAATCCGTGCTGACAAAACGCCGAATCTCATCGCCCTGCACTACGACCTCGCAAACTGGCGGGTGCAAAACGTCTTTCTTGTCCCCCATTTTGCTTTCTCGATTTCCGCCATCGAAAAGCGACCGCCGCTCGCCAAAACTGCTCGTCGCGCCGGTTGGGTCGGCTGCAACATTCTGCTCGCCGAAATCCCGCCCGATGCGCGCATTCCCCTCGTCGTCAACGGCGAAGCCACAAATCCTAAATTGGCTCGCAAACAATATGCGAAGGTCCGTCCTCTCGCCAATCTTCGCCCCGAAATGCGCGGCTGGACGCTCGACGTCCTCAATCTCCTCCGCTCACTTCACAAACAAACTTTCACTCTCGCCGACGCCTATTCCCTCGAACCCCACCTCGCCTCGCTTCATCCCGCCAACCGCCACGTCCGCCCCAAAATCCGCCAGCAACTCCAAATCCTCCGCGACCTCGGCCTCCTCCATTTCCTCTCCCCCGGACATTATGCCTTCCGCTGAGCTTTTTTTGGAGTGCGGCGGCTCGACGCCGCTTTGCCACTCGTGTAAACGAT
>DASYYI010000414.1:0-10768 GCA_035933995.1 Candidatus Acidiferrales bacterium
GCAGTTGACGTTCGCGCGCCGGGCGAACGCGAGCAGAAATACATCGCGGGAAGCGTGAGTGTCCCGCTCAATCATTTGGTGGAAAATTTGGAAAAGCTTCCGAAGGATCGCACCTTGCTGATTTATTGTGCAGGCGGCTACCGGTCTTCAATTGCAGCGAGTTTGTTGCAACGCGGGGGATTTGATTCCGTCAGCGAAATTGCCGGCGGCATGGCAGGCTGGGAAGCCGCCAAACTGCCGGTTCAAACCGCCCAACTCCCCGCAGTGTAAATTCAGTAGTGACTCAGATTGTCGTCGTGGAAATTCTGATGCGGGAATTTTTTGAGGTAGGAGGCTGTCAGTTGCTCTGGCGCCATTTGGCAACCAGTTCGCGAGCAGCCGCAGGCCATTCCGGAAAGAGAAACTTGAAACCGGCGGCCAGCAGGCGCCCCGGCACAACACGGCGACTCTTTAGAACGAGTTCCGACTCGGTCCGTAACAGGAAGGCACCGATCTCCATCGTCCATTCAGGTGTGGGCAAACCGATGCGTGCGCCCCATGCGTCACGAAGAGCACGCATGAAATCACGGTTGGGCAGTGGATTTGGAGAAGCGAGATTAACGACTCCCGAAAACTCCTCGCGGGCAATCAGCAGATCCATTGCCCGCACGAAGTCGGCTTCATGAATCCAGGAGACAAACTGAGTACCAGGGCCCTGTTTCCCGCCGAGGCCGCGGCGGACAAAGCCCAACAGCACGTCGAAGACTCCGCCCTGATCGGTACTGAATGTCATGGCGCTGCGCGTGGCGATCTTGCGGGTGCGTGGGGTGGAGGTTGAAAAAAAAGCTTCTTCCCATCCTTTCGCAACCTCGATGGAGAAGTTCCACGTGTCCGGGGCCCCGCGCTCGTTCCCGCCCAATTCGCCGTTAGCTTCATCCATAGCTCGATCCAGAGCATGACGGTAGATGGTCGCGGTACTAGCATTCACCCACAGGCGCGGGGGCTGTCGAAGGGATGCTATGACCTGATTCAACAGAGCCGTCGTCCGAATGCGCGATTCATGGATGTCGCGCCGGTTCTCTCTGTTGTACCGGCAATTCACGCTTCGCCCAGCAAGATTGATGCAGACGTCACACTGTTCGAGTTCCGTAACCCACGCCCCCTCTGTAAGGCCATCCCATCCCATGACGCGCCATGGCGCGGACTGCGGACGACGGCTGAGAACGGTGACCATGTGGCCCTTGGAATGGAAGTACCGCGCGAGGATGCGACCAACCTGTCCACTGCCGCCTGGTATGATGATCCGCATCGGTACGAGTTCCCTCATTTGTTTTCCAACGTCCAGGGCGGAAGGCCCCGCCACGCCGCTGATTCGGCGATTTGTCGAATCACCGCGTTCCGCTCCTGGAGGAGTGCCTGCATGTAACGGCGGAGCACCGCAAGTTCGGCCAGGCGTCCCAAGATTCCCAGTGGTGCCGCAAAACAGAATACGTCTCTCATCTCGGTCTCATCCGCTGACAAAGGCCGAAAAAAGTGGTCGTGCTTCATCGATCGGAAGATGCCCTGAACCATAGTGTCCTGAAAGTGTTTCGGTGGATCAAAGGCCGTGATTTGGCTCGTGAGTTCCTGCCAGACGCCAAAGTGCTTGGCGCGCCAAGTAACACGATGTCCCATGCCAATCAGTCCAGAGGTGATTCCGCCCGTCGCCAGAGCCGCCTCGCCCGAATGGACGTTACCGGCAAGATGCACTTCCACACTTCGCGCAAGATCGAAGCATCGCTGGATCGGCGTTCGGATCACCATAAGCTCTTCGAGTCTTACCACGATCGCTCGCTCTCTTTCTCCGCGACGCATCCGGACATGATTCATGAGCCGCGTGTTATTGTCTTTTCTCAATGCGGGACGGAAGAACGTCGGCGGGAATTTCCTCTGCACGAACTGTCTGCCACTCTACTTGAAAGTGCCCCTTGTAGCCGAAGAGTGGTCCCCATATTTTGTTGGTTACGTTGACCTCAATTTTGAATTGTTCCCCCGCGTCGTCATACCATTCGCACACGTCCGCGATTCCCGAAAACAACATGGGGAAGCGGAAGGCAATTGCTCCTTCATAGAAGCGTTGTGCGCCCGAACGCAAGCGAAGACCGCCGTTGGGCGCAACGCTGAGTTCTATATCGACGGCCAAGTGCTGGTGAGTACCGAGATAATCGATAATGCAAGAACGCTGTTCACCGTAGATCATATAGGCGTCAAAGCGACGCGTCCGGCTGGCCCGAAACGTGCGGATCCACGTGACGGTTTCTCGACCTATCGGATCGAGGTATGCGTAATTCCGAATCTGAAACGGCACCTCGCGCCCACTTTCGGGAAACATAATTCGTCGCCACGTTCCGATGTACAGAAATGGTAGCGTATAGAGTGGTCCATGCCAAACTTCTTCCATCACTCCAGTTCCTATGGACGCGATGTTGTCTTGGCTTGAGAAACCGAACCGGCGCTGAATTTGCGGATGAAGCCTCGCGAAATCCGAACCCATGGCGAGTTCGTAGATGGATTTCACAAGGATTCCTCGCGCGGAGGTTCCCGTAAGCACCGGGAGGCACTGGGCATGTCGGTCGACGCAATGTAACCGACTAGCGACAGCGCGATCATCGCCAGATTCAGCGTCACCGGATTGAAGGCTGCAACAAGGTACAACGGAGACATGACGGCCACCCCCGCCAGTGCCACGACCATCGCTAGTATATTGAACGCGAAGAACAACCGGCTTCGCCACGACAGGATCGCGCAAGCGACAATCACGATCTCGACTACGCCCACAACTGGGACAAACCGGGCAGACAGATGCGCTGCGGCCATCATCGCCTGTTCATCGGCGTGGTCAAACAACACCTTCGGTATCAGCCCTTGCCAGAGCCAGATGCTTGCGATCGCGATCCGCGAACATGCGTGGATCGCCGAGAGTCGGAACGCGGACTCAGGTCGGATTCCTTTTTCGATCCACAGACGCAGGCGATCGAAACTCCATGCCGTAGCCCATCCAAGCAACGGCCGAAAGAGGACTCGATCGGCGAAACGGCCCATGTGCCCGAAGCGAGTCCGGTAGTCGTACCAGGTAAGAAAACGGACGCCGCCGGACTGTGTCGGAATGTACTGCCAATAACCCGACCCTTCTTCGATCAGAGATCTCGGGTCCGCTGACCAAAACTTCAGGGCAGATGTTCGGCGCCCTGCCGGGTCCTCTCGATTCCCCGTACTTTCTCCCTGACCTGCAACTGCCAGGCCCAGTCCAATCCGTGTCGCGTAAATGAATCGCTGAGGCTCCGCCTCCGAGGATCGCGGCAGGTACCTTATGGTTGTGAAGCGCAGATCCCAAGGCTCGTGAAGCTCGGGGGATTGGGTGTGTTTCCACACCTCTTCAATGTCGCCATGGATTAGTATTTCGACATAGATTCCGGGACGCTTTTCCATTTGCAAAAGGGTAACACGCAGCCACAGGAATCCAGATGCGAGCGAGTCTCTAAGTACCAATTTGATACTCAGAACAGAGAATTACGGACGCATCCAGGATGGTTAACGCGGTAGCCGGAAAACCGAGCCACTACATTAAATCCCGAGAACGTAATTCCCGCGGAATCGTGACGTTGGCTATTCGTTTGGTTATTGATTCCCGGGATTCGAGGGCGGGAGAACGTTGCAGTTCTCGGTGCACTTATAGGCCAGCATCTCGACTTCGGCGTTTTTATGAGGGACCTTCGCGGTCGACTCAGGACCGAGGACGAGCGACTGCGGGCCATCGGCTGCATTGAAAGTGCACTGAAACTGCAAGGATTGAGCGCCGCGCTGCTGGCAAGAATTTTTCTCCAGAGCGGCGTCGAACATTTCTGGCTTCGCATAAATTTGGTCGGCGATGCTCGAAGGCAGCATGGCGACGACCATCGGCACAGGGGACTTGATTTTGATGCTGACTTGCTCGCCGTCGCGATCGGGTGCATAGCCGCCGTAAATCTTCAGAACCGGAGTGAGCTTGTGTTTTTCCTTGATGCTGCGAATCCACGCAAATTCCGGCTGGACACAATTTTCCACGCAATCCCAGCGATAGTACTGCACGTGAACGTCGCTCGGATCGGTGAAGTGCCTTTTGGCCGGACTTCCGCCGGAGAGAAGCGCCGCAAGTCCGGCGCTGGCAACGCGGCCGGGGTTAGTGTTGGCGACCGGAGTGGTGTTGAGCGCCGCGCCGAGGCCGGCAAAAACTGCTTTGCTGGTGCTTTGGCGTTCGTCCTCGATGACCAGCGTCATGGGCTCAGAGATGAAGCAGGTGTAGGTGCTTTCAGTGACATGCGTCCGAGCGCAAACTTGACCGAGGGTGGCCATGGCTTCGGGATGCTGAAGGGCATAGCTCCAGTCGGCCGCGCGCGCCATGAAAATGGTGACTGGCTGCTGCGCCTTAATGTCCACGTGCAAATTGCCGCCGCCCGGGCTGGGATTGTAGGTGCGGCCGCCGTAATAGTTGGCGGGATCGAGGCGCGCCGTTTCGTCGTTGGCGGGAATCCAATCAAATCGGCGCTGCTGTGCGAATGCAGGTCCAGCCAACGCGAGAGTGAGCAAGAGCGCAAGAAGGCTTGTCGTTTTCATGGTAGCGATAGTATTTCGGCGGGAAGCGCGTTTTGCAATGGAACGCAAGCGTATTCGGATTCGAGAAGTTACCTGTACGAGTGGACAGAGGTATAGAGACAACCACAGATGGTTCGTGAAAACGAGGGAGCGGCGCACCGCTCCCTCGTCAGCCGTTCTCCTATGGACAGAAAGTGGCGACAACAGTGCCAGTTCCCGGACTACTGGGCATCGGGCCGTATCCAGGGTTGGTCTTGACGACAACGATCTTGGGAACGTTGCCGGAGAAGACCGTGGAACCCAACTGAACGACCGAGCTCGAGACAATTACACCCATGTAGGAGGGCAGCGTCGCCGGCGGGTTCGAGCTGTTTCCCGTGCTGGTGGTCCAAGTTCCGCCGCAGCTCTGTGGAGTGTTACTGCCAAATCCCTTGAAGGCGCTGGGAGCCGGGCCGCTGCTCAGGAAGTTGAGCTTCGACCACTGCGCGCCCCAGAACTCGACGGGATTGCCGTCCAAGTTACCGACGATCATGGAACCGCTGTTGAGGAAGGCGAAGACGATCACCGGTTCGGAAGCGGACGACGGCAAATAGTAGGCGTCGCCCGCGAAACTGGCCGTCACGGTTCCTGGACCGAGAACACCGCTGAGCACGATGGTGCAATTAGCGGTACCCGTGAGATCCGTCGCGCCAGTCAGGCAGGACTGCGTCCCAATGGAAATGGTTAGGGTGCGGCCCTGGATCGGAGTGACTCCGTCTTCCAAGATCGTAGCGGAAAAAGTTGCCGGGTGACCGTTGGCGATCACCGTGGGGCTGCTCAGAGTAAATTTAGTGGTGTCTTCTTCCTTGTTGATCGTGAAAGGCGCGTTGGTTGAGCTGGTCACGTAATCTGGATCTCCGGCGAATGTCGCGGTGATGGTGTACGGGCCAGCCTGCTGGTTCGGCGTGACGGGGCAGGTCGCCACGCCACTTCCGTCCGTCATGATCGTACAAGTTTCGGTGCCGATGCCGGAACCGAGAACAAACGTCACCTGTTCGTTGGGAAGTGGGTTGCCGTCGGTCGTCAGGAGAGCCTGCACTGTTGCCGAGTCGTTATAGTCGGCGTTCGTGGCGCTGGCGCCGGTGATAGCGAGGGCGGTCTCTTCGAGAAAGACCGTGAACGTTGTCGAGGCTGAGCTTTGGCCATAGGTCGAATCGCCGCCGAAGCTCGCGGTCAGCGTGTATGTGCCCGCAGGCTGGTTGGGTGTGATGGGGCAGGAAGCTGTGCCTGTCCCATCCGTCGGAGCCGAGCACGTCTCAGTGCCTGAGCCGGAACCAAGAACAAACGTAATAGTTTTGCCAGAGAGCGCGCTGCCTCCGCTGGTTAGCTGGGCCTGTACGGTCACGGCATCATTAAAATTGGAGCTGGTGGCGCTGGCACCGGTGAGCGTAAGTGCCGTGCCCAGTCCCACGTTGACGCTGAAGGGAGCCGAAGGGATGCCATTGGCAACCACGAACAGCTGGCTGGCGCCAGTCTCGATGCCGGAAGGTACATCGAATGTCGTGGACACGATGGCGGACCCTGTGGCGACGCCCATAGTGCTGTGGTCGTGTGTTCTGGCGTAAAACACGTGCCCCGTACCATTATTCACGATACGCACCAACGGATAGTTGGTCGCGAATTCGGAATCATCCCCGTAGTGCGCTCCTTGCGACAGGCCATTAAATTGCGTGCCGGAAATTGTGTAGGACTCGCCTTGGCCGGGATTCGTCGGAGCTGAAGTGATGGTGGGCTGCCATGCGGGGAGGTATGTCCCTCCGTTGTTGTAGAGTTCGACGTCGTCTGAGCCATCGGAAACGAGGACGTCACCCGTTGGCAGCACAAGCATACGGAGACCGAACGTTGGAACGTTGGGCGCCGTGGCTGTCCCGGCTAGTGGATTTAGATTGGTGCCGTCGAACTCGAAGAACGAAGCGCAATGGTATTCATTTCCCGAACTGTCGACGGGGCTTGCTGCCACCAGCACGTTGCCATTGGGTAAAATGGACCCGGGACCATCGGCCTCACCGGCACTGGGATAATTTGTGGCAGTTGTCGCCGGGCAGTTAGTCGAAGTCGGGTACGACGATACGGTAGTGGGGAAACTCGGGCCGGCCGTCCAGGTGCCTGTCAGATAGTTGTAAGAGGCCGTGTTTGGAGTGGCACCGATGGCGATGACCGTGCCGTCGGGCCGCAGGATCTGCGGTCCCGTCTCAGGGACGCAGCAATTCGGCACATTGCCATCCAGTGTGACACCGCCTGTGGTCGCCGTGGCTGCCCAGGCATTAGTCGAAGGAGTATAAATTTCGCCGGTTGTGCCGACCCCGGCAGTGATGTTGCACTCGCCGCCGCTGCCGCAAAAGCCGACGCTCGTGTCGACTACTAGGATCGTGCCGTCGGGCAACAGGGTGAACCCTTCCTCGGCATTGCCGTCAGCCTTGCCAGTCGGGCTGAGGTCCGTCCAAGTCAGAGTTGCGGGATCCAACTGAGCGATTTGGGTGGTGCTGAAGTGACCCAGAAGTAATTTCTTGTTGGGTAGGATCACGCAAGGGGAATCACCGATCTGGTTCCAAGGGCTCGCGCCGCCGTCCGGAGGGTTCAAGGTTGTCCACGATCCCATTCCGCTGTTGGCTGTTGGATCGAGGATTGCACCCAGATTCGTTTCGCCGGTGGAACTGTCGTTGTATTCGCCGCCAATGAAGATAACTCGGCCGTCGGCCAAGACGGCGGAGCAGAAGAAGCGAGGGGCATAACCCGACGGCAAAGGATTGATATTCGTATCGGACCATGTCCCGCTCGCGTAGCTGCCGAACGGGTCCGGAGTCAGGCGCACCAGTGTGCTGGTGGTCTCACCTTCCTGGCAGACGACCGTGCCGTCTGTGAGGAGAACGCAATTGCTGACGTTTTTTGTGCCATTGTTGGCCTTTGTCCACTGTGCGTGAGTAAGCCCTGGTGACGTCAGGAAACCAAAAAGCGCGATTCCAAGCGTCATCAAGACTCGCGTGTACATTGTTCGCATATAGGCTCCTTAAAAGCAGTATTTGATTTTGCCTCGCATTCGGGTTGAGACAGACTTGTCCGGGCTTGTGGGGCCCGTTGCCGACCTACGCATCGACATCACTTTGCCTAGGGCGTTACGACAAGTGCAATTTTGGATTAGGGGAGCCGCGAAACAATCATTCTATGGGGGTGCTTTTTAAACCCAATCGGATGGCGAGTCAAGCACAATCTTACTGACAACGAGGTTATGCTGGTGTTTCGTGGGCGGGATAGGAGCCGAGGAGGCGGACTTCGGCGGCGCAGAGGCGCAGTTCTTCGAGGGCGGCGACCGTGTCGGGATTGCGAAGAGTGGCTTGGAGGTCGAGGTAAAAGCAGTATTGCCAGGGGTGGCCGGGAATGGGGCGGCTCTCGATCTTGACAAGATTGATTTCGCGGCCGGCGAAAATGCCGAGGGCGCGGTGAAGCGCTCCGGCTTGATGAGCGAGTTGGATGACCAGGGAAAGTTTATTGGCGCGGCTGCTGTTCCCAGGAGGCAGGGGTTGCGGCGCGAGGAGCAGAAAGCGCGTGTAATTTTCGTGATGGTCCTCGATGTGTTCGAGGAGGATTTTGCCGCCGTAGATTTTGGAGGCGCGTTTGGCGGCAATGGCGGAGCGGGAGGGATCGTTGGCGGCGACAACGGCGCGAACGCTGCCGGCCGTGTCGAGCGAGGCCACCCGCTGGAGTTGCGGATGCGCGCGAAAGAGATGTTCGCATTGCGCGAGCGCGACGGGATGCGATTCGACTGTCTCAAGCCGGTCGAGCGTGGCGTCCGGCGTACCAATCAGGTGAAGCGCGATCGGATGAATGACTTCGCCGACGATATGGAGATGGCTCTCGAGAAGCAAATCGTAGGATCGGTAAACGGAGCCGGCGAGCGTGTTCTCGATGGGCGCGAGGGCGTAGTCAGCGGTGCCATCCGCGATGGCGGAGAAGAGCGCTTCGAAGGAAGGGCGCGGGACAGCTTCGATGTTTTCGCCAAGGAGGCGCACGGCGGCCTCTTCGCTGAAGGCTCCGCGCTCGCCTTGAAAAGCGACGCGGGGGATGGCGGTTGCGGCAGTCATTCCGAACGATAATACTACAGAGCATTTCGTGCTGCGCAGGTTGCAAAGTTGGGTTGGTGCGTTGAGGAAGGGAATTGCGTGCCGGGCGGCCAAGGAATACTCTTTGCCCTTCAGGATTGCGCATAAATATTCAGTCAAGTCGAGAAAGGGGAAACAATGAGCAGTGATTCTGCGGAGAATGAAACAAAGTCGAAACTGGCAGATTTGAAATTGACGCGGCGGAGTTTGTTGGGCGCGGTGCCGTTGACGACGGCAGGGCTGTCGCTGGCGTCACTGGCAGGAGCCGCCCGCGCGGACGCGCAACAGGAAAGGCCGCAAGTGCGTCCCGAAAAACACAAGGAGCCGCCGCTGGAAAATTTTAAATACGATCTGGATGCGTCAACGGGATTCGCGGGGGTAGCGGGCACGGCCAAAGAAGTGACGGTGGCGGAATTTCTCGTGTCGCAAAGCATCGCGGGCGTGTCGATGGTGCTGAAGCCCGGTGGAATTCGCGAACTGCACTGGCATGCGATTGCAGCGGAGTGGGCCTACGTCATCGAAGGGAATGTGCGCACGACCGTTTTGAATCCGAAGGGCGAAGCGGCGCAGGACGATTTTGGCCCGGGCGATATTTGGTATTTCCCGAAAGGATATCCGCACTCGATTCAAAATATTGGCCCGGGCGATACGCATTTTATTTTGGTGTTTGACGATGGGCATTTTTCGGAGTTTGGAACGTTCAGCATCACGGACTGGTTTTCGCAGGTGTCGTCCGAAGTTTTGTCGCGCGATAGCGGATTGAGCTTGCGGACGATTGCGGGATTGCCGAAAGGCGAAGCGTATATTACTCCGGGACGGATACCCCCGCGCGAGCAAGCGCCGTTTCGCAACGGCGATGCAGTGACCAGCCAGAGCGCGCATAAATTCCGCCTACTCGAACGTGAACCGCATGTTTGGCCGGGCGGAGAAGAGCGCATCGTGGACTCGCACGATTTTCCGATATCGAAAACGGTGGTCGGCGTGATCATGGACTTGAAGCCCGGAGCGCTGCGCGAAATGCACTGGCATCCCAACGCGGATGAGTGGCAGTACTACATTAAAGGACGCGCGCGCGTGGGGATTTTTGGCGCGCACGGACGCTCGAAAGTGGAGGAATTCGGACCGGGGCAGGTGGCGTTCATCCAGCAGGGATTCGGGCACTACATCGAGCAGGTGGGCGACGAGCCGACGCGGATCTTGATTACGTTCCCAGCGCCCGAGTATCAGGAAATCTCAGTTTCAACGTGGCTGTCAAACAATCCGGCGCAATTGCTGGAGGATAATTTCGGGATCAGCGCGGAAGACGTGGCGCGAATGCCGAAATCGAAGATGGCGATTTACGGCCCACATGGGAAAGAGTGACGGTTTGCGCCTGGCGCAGATATTGGCAGCGATGGGTCGACTCAAATATTTCGCGGCGGTACTCGTTTTGAGCGTCTTGTTCTTTGTGGCCATGCAGGCGGGCGCGCAGCAAGAATCTGAAATTTCCCGTCTGATTGCAAAAAGCGGGGCGAAACAGAATATCGTGAAGCCCGCCAGCGGAATTTTGAAGCATCCCTACATGGTTCCCGCTGGTCCCTACACGCAACTCTTCGACTGGGACTCTTATTTCATGGGGGTGGCGCTCAGCTACGATGGAGTGGGAGAGCCGCTCGAAAATTCCGTGAAGGATTTTCTGGATTTTACCGACGAGAATTGGAACTCGACGGGATACACGCCGCGTGAAATCGCCGCCGATGCTCCCGACGCGTTGCCGCAAATGTGCAAACCGTTTCTCGCGCAGATGGCGCTGCGCGCGTCGCTGACCGTGAAGGATTACGAATGGCTGCGCGAGCTGAGCGGGGCCACACACAGGACTTACTATCAAAAATTGGGAGACACGCTGGCTTATTGGGAAAACACGCGGCGAGCGAATGATGGATTGTTCCGCTGGTTCAATGGAGTGGAGAGCGGAGTGGATAATAATCCGGCGGTGTCGGACGAACCGGAGGATGTGAGTGAGGGCGTGGATCTTCAGTGCTACATTTACCGCGAATATCGAG
>DASYYI010000060.1:0-4075 GCA_035933995.1 Candidatus Acidiferrales bacterium
ACCGAATAATATGACGGAGATCAATCCGACAATCCACGTAACGAACCCGAGCGCCGCGACGCCGATGCCCATCAACCCAAATCCCGCCACGAGCGAAGGCCGGAATCCTCGGCGCGTCAGAATCACGCTGGAAAGCAGCACGCCCGTCATCGAGCCGGCGAATTGCGCGGTGAAGAGCAGGCCCGCGTGCATGTCGTCAAGCTGCCAGCGCGCCGTGAGGAAGGGAAGCACGGGGCCGAGAAGCGTGGTGACCATACCCGTGGCGACAAAGCCGCTGTAGAGGTAGCCCACCGAGGTGCTCGCAGAGCCGTTGGCCGTGGGCGATTCGGAGGAGGGCATTTTAATCGCGGCGAAAAATTATTGCGGATGGCTCGTCGTAATTGTCGGAGGAGCGCATGCTGTTCAGCGGCGAATTAGCGGCGCACAGAGCCAGTGGACTCCCGGATGATGAGTTCCGGCTCGATGTTAATAGCTTTGACATGACGAATCTTTTTAGGATTCGCAATTCTCTTCAGCAAAGTCTCCGCCGCGATTTCGCCCATTCTGCGCACCGGCTGGCGAGCGCCTTAGATCGTTTTACCTGAACGAGAGACGCTCTGCCAAATTCTAGCACTGCGTGGAAGGTTCCGTACTGCCGATGATGCCGCGTGCCCAAAAAGGATCGCATCGGCGCAAGGGCTTTTCGCGTTTGAATGTCACTACTGAATCGGAAGTGTCATCATTATTGGGAGGAGGAAACTGCGATGCCAACCGAAAGAGCCAATAAGTGCGCGCATCCGAACTGCACTTGCCAGACGACATCCGGGAAATACTGCAGCGCGCAGTGCGAGGCCATGGAAAAAACGCCGGACATTGATTGCCGCTGCGGCCATCCCGGCTGCAAAGGCCGCGCCCATTAGGGGTCTTGCTGGCAAAAATTGTGGAAGCGAAGAAGCACGCTACATTACGCGTTCTTCGATTGCGCCTTGCGCTCGCCAAACAGCTTGATCATCTCGCGATTGAACGCAGGGAATAGCGGACGGTTGCCGGCGCGACAGCCAATTACGGTCGCGCACCACCTCTTCGTTTTTCCAGCAAGTATGCGGTTCCGGAAGCACTTCTTCGGGCGGGGACGCCCGTCGAAGGACTCAAGGTGGCGGAAAGCAGAAGGCCCGCCTTACGACGGGCCTTCGGGGGAGAAAAGCTCCAAGGCCAATGCGCGGATGGCCAAGAAACCCTTCCACGTGCTGAGTCTAAAAGAGCGCAGTAAACGAAGTCAAGGCGTAAGGCCGCCAAGAATGGTATTTTGAGGTTGAAAAGCTAGTGGTTCTTCACCGCCCATATGAGGCCAAATCCCCCGCTGGGCACGTGCCGAATTGTCTTAAAACCTAGACGTTCCATGTTTTCAATAACATCGGAGAAGGTGCGCTGGCCTGGCAAATGGTATTCCATTCGCACATGCGAAATGCTTCTCCAGCATTCGGACGCTTCAAAAAGCTGCCATTCCGCTCCTTCGCAGTCGATCTTTGCGACGTCTACAAATCCACCCATTCTATGGATGGCCTCCTGCAGCGATACCTGTTTGATCGATCCGCTTTCCGAAACTCTTGTTCGAGCCTGATTGCTGTCGCCGTTCTCCGCGATCTCGACGGTGCCGCTTTCAGGGCCTATGGCTTCTGAAAAGTATTGGAACGCCGCAGCGCGCGCTTGATTCGCAAGGGCTTCTATAATCCTTGGGTTTGGCTCATAGGCGTGGATCATCGCCTTGGGATAGTAGGATCGCGCCGCCATCGAGAAGAAGCCGACATTGGCCCCTATGTCCAATATCGTCCGTGGCGTAAAGTTGAATTCGCGCAAGCCGTACGCATCTTCAATGAAGCATCCCAAGAAATCGTTCCTAATCCCCAACTCGTCGGGGAATTGCAAATCGCACATGGTTCCGTTGATGCTTATTGTCTGCGGCACGCGAAAAAGAGCCTTACGCAGGAAGGGAATGCGAAATCTGCGGGCATTACGAATCAGGTCGAAAGGCCATTTTGCCACTCAAACAGGTGCCCTAGTTCAGCACCGGCTGCACTGTCATCTCCGGGGAAATGATCCCGGTTGCGTGTGGGAAAACGGAAAAGCCAGCTAATATAAATCTTTAGCTCTTATGGGCTTACTCGATAACCCCAATTGGATGATCTCCAGATCCTCCGGCCGGTCAAACACCTGTCCGGGCCATCGCCGCTTAATCAGTAGCCGTAGACCCGCGAAAAGTAAGCCCCCCAGCAGCGCAAACCCGCATATCTCTCCCGCGCCGACAATGGTCCCTACGATCATCGTGCCCATGGAAGGCTCGTGCGCTTGATGAAGGATAGGCGCATCCCAGATGACGGCCATGCCAGCATGAATCTGTCCGAGCAGTGCGTCCGCTGAAGCCTTTGACGGGGCGCCAGCCAACAGAGCGACGGTCGTGCCGTCACGCGTGGCATAAAGTTCTGGACCATGCTCCGGGCCCGTCGTAACACCGACGATATTCAGCGTGTGCGAGAGCTTCTGAACCTCCGAGGAAGCAATTTGCGGCGTGGGATAATCGGCAATCAGGAGCGTGGCCTCGCGGTTCTGCAGCCGATAATGCGCCAGCTCTGCTTCCGCGCCCATCGAGAATCCCAGCCAGTCGCCGCTTGCCAGCGGCAGAAAATGCTGCAGTGCTACCGGACCCAAAATATAATGGTCGGACCTGGGTACGAAATCGTCGATGGGAAGCCGCTGCGGCAGGGCAGGATACGTTCCGAATTCCGCATGGCCGCCCGCCTGCGCGATCAGCATTTCGATTTCACCGTGGAACCGGTCGAGACGCGCGCCGTCGAATTCGAGCACCAGATTGCCAGTCAAAGCCAGCGCCCGGCTGGGGGACATGGACGAGTGCTTCGTGAAATCTGCCTGCGGCATATCTGGAGTGCGCAAAAATGAATACGCGCCGTAGGCTCCCGAAGGATCATTGAACGCATACGCCGTGGCAACCAGCGAGTCGCCCGCGTGCGTGTACGTTCGGCGCTCCGCAGTCTTCAGCCCGTATTCTTTGAGTATTGCCGCCGATGGGGCGGCGAAGGTTTTTGATTGGCTGGAATTCCAGTTCGATACCAATGCGGGCAAAGTTCCTTGCGCGAACGCAGGGGACGCCGCAAGCAGCAGCATCGCTAAACAAAAT
Source organism: Candidatus Acidiferrales bacterium (assembly GCA_035933995.1). Taxonomy (GTDB): domain Bacteria; phylum Acidobacteriota; class Terriglobia; order Acidiferrales; family UBA7541; genus DAHUXN01. The sequence goes on from DASYYI010000060.1 coordinate 3,173, forward strand.
GGCAAAATGCAGCGCGCTGTTTTCGGCTTCATAATTCTTAGTTTCATTATACGACGGAAAGGTTATCTCTGCTCTTGCGCCGTGGTGGTTGCCGTCGCGCCCTGACGGTCGCTGACCAGCGTCGGCTTGCGGCGGTCGTAGTTGAGGCTGTTCAAGCTCGACAGATAGCTTTCGACGCCACGGAAAAGTCCCTGCGCGATTCGTTGACGCTGCGCCGGCTTCTGCAGCATTCGCTCATCGGTCGGATTGCTGAGAAACGAAATTTCCGCGAGCACCGATGGCATGTCCGCGCCGATCAGCACGACGAATGGCGCTTTCTTCACTCCTCGATTTCGTTCCGCGGTGCTGACCTGGCGAAGTTGCGATGTCAAAGAACTTTGGATATCCGTCGCCAGTTCCTGCGATTCTTCGATCTTGTCGTTCCGCGCAATTTTCTTGATCAGATCCTGCAATTCGTGGATGGACGCATTCGACACAGCGTTTTCGCGCGACGCTGTTTCCAACGCTTCGGGCGACGAGGTGAAATTCAAATAGTAGGTTTCGATTCCGCGTGCTTGTTCGTCGTGGCTCGAATTCGCATGAATGGAAATAAACAAATCCGCATTCGCCTGATTCGCAATGGCTGTGCGCTCTTCAAGGGGCACAAAGACATCCGTCTTGCGCGTGTAAATCACTTGGGCGCCCGGCAACTTTCGGTGAATCAGATTACCCAGCCGCAGCGCCACGTCCAGGCAGACGTTCTTTTCCAGCAGGCCATGCGGGCCAATGGTTCCCGTATCGTGTCCCCCGTGTCCCGGATCAATCACGATGCGGCTGATTTTCAGACCCAGCGTACGCGTCAAGGAACGCGCTCCATCGCGCGTCGGTTTGTCAGCAAGCAAAGGACGAGACGGCATGCTCCGG
>DASYYI010000435.1:0-8040 GCA_035933995.1 Candidatus Acidiferrales bacterium
GCGGGCCCGGGATTTCCCCTCGACGCGCCGTCGATATTTGCCACGTGGACCCCAGCGGGCGGCGTGGCATGCGCTTCCTCGAACAATCGCGCGCTCAATGGTGGGGACGTTTTCGCGGTGCGTTTCATTATGAAGTCGAAAGGCTATCGCAGTACAACGTATAAGAGGAAAATAATTTCAATGCGCGCGGGCTTGCGACGAAACAACTAATCTTCACTGGCGTGTGCGGCCGCGGCCTGCTCCGTCGCTTCTGCGGCGGGCCGCTCAATGTAATAGAGGATACGAGTGCAAAGTTCGCAGTGGTAAAGTTCGGGATTGTCCTCGCGGCTTAATTCCTGAAACACATGCGGGCGGATGTGCGCGCCGCACGCTCCGCAGGCTTCTCCGCGTATTGCGGCTACGGCCACGCCACCGTGCCTCCTGGCGATGCGCTGGTAGTGATCGACGAGATCTTCGGGAATCACCGCGATTGCTTTGGCGCGTTCGGCCTCGAGTCCCGCCAAGTCTTTTTCCGCCGCGGCTTTTTCGGCTTCGATCTTGGTACGCTCTGCGCGCGTCTCTTCTTCTACTTGCTTGAAACTTTTCTCCGCGGCTTTCACCTGCCGGTCGTATTGCTCGCTCGACACCATCTCTTCGAGCAAGCGGTCCTCGGATTTCGCGATTTCCTCTTCGGCCATTTCTGCTTCATGCTGCAGCGCCTTGAAGGCTTCGTTCGTTTTCACCTGATAGGCTTGGTCCCTGTATTTCCGGGCCTTCTCTTTCCACTGCTCGACGTCCAGCTCGTACTTCTTGCGATCTTTAAGCGCGGTCGAATGCGATTCCTTGCTTTTTTCGAGTTGCGCTTTCCCGGCCGCGAGCCGTGCGTTCACTTCGGCCAGACGTTGAGGGAATACGGCAAGCCGGGCGCGAACGGCATTCAAACGCGTGTCGACGTCCTGCAGTTGCAAAAGTTCCTTGAGGATTGCTCTCACTGGCCTCTATTTTAGCACACCCGCCAGCCGCGCCTCGTTTCACAGTTCGATTATTCGGAGATTCAGGGAATCACAAGGAATTGCGAAAGAAGGCGAGCGCGCGCCCACCGCCAGGCATCTTTTTGAGCTTCGGCGTCCGCCTCGGCTCGTGTGTGGTCGCCATGGTGAGTCATCTCTTATGCTACTCGATGTCTAGCGACCGCGGCATCTTTGCGCGCTGATAAAGCTCTCCGGTGACGAGAAGTTGCCTCGTGGCCTTCGGGCGAACTGTGCGTCCTTTTGCTCCCCTCGTCCGTATATTGAAATGTATGATGGGGCACGCTGCCATTTCGATGGAGGTGCTGGTGGGTCTCGAAGCCGAAGTCGCCAGGCTTCGACGCGGAGACCTGGACGCTCTTGCGGAGCTGGTGACGCGCTACCAGCACCGCCTGTATCGCTATCTGTTGCGCATCGTGCGCCAGCCCGCCGAAGCCGAAGATCTGTTTCAGCAAACCTGGTTGCGCGTGGCGGGACAAATTGCGCGCTTCGATCCGCACAGAAATTTCGAGGCGTGGCTTTTTACTTTGGCCCGCAACTTGGCCATCGATCATCTCCGGCGCATGCGCCCCGAAAGTCTCGACGAGCATGAAGAGAAACATTCCTGGGCAACGCCTGCTTCGCTGCGTGCTTCCGAGCCGCCGGCGCTCGACGTGGTAATCGCCCGCGAACGCGCGCAACAACTTGCTGAAGCGTTGGACGCATTGCCTGTGATGTACCGCGAAGTGCTGGCGCTGCGCTTCGAAGAGGAAATGAAGCTCGAAGAAATTGCCGAAGTGCTGAATGCGCCGCTCTCGACGGTGAAAAGCCGCCTGCGGCGCGGGCTCGAGAATCTCCGCCACGGACTCGAGACGCGGTTCCCGAAAACAGAGTGGCAATGAGGAAAGACGCGGAGATGAAGCAGTTCAGAGAACGAACAGGACAATGGGCGGGAAGACGAGCAGGAAGATGAACGGAAAAACAAACGGGAAGACGAACGCGAAAATGAACGGGAAAATGACCGAACACGACGAAATTTGCGGACTCCTCTCACTGGCAGCCGCGGGCGCGCTCGATGCAACAGAAGACCAGCGCGTCTCGGCGCATCTGCGCGCTTGTCCAGCTTGCGCCGCCGAGCTCGCTTCCTGGCAGGCAATTGAAACCGGCCTTCGCCGCATTCCCACGCCGCAAGTTCCCGCGGATCTTGTCGCTCGAACCATCGCGCGTGCGCAAATGCGCTTCGCGGAAGAATCCGACCGCCGCTCCGAGCGCAGGATGCTCGCACTGATCATCGTGTTTTCCTGGATTTTTGTGGCTCTCAGTTGGCCTCTCGCGCAGCTTCTGGGCCACGGATGGCTCAGCCTGCTGGGTCTTGGCTTCGAGCAGGGCTGGAAGAATTTCGCCGTGTTCACGGCATTGTGCTGGATGGCGGGCGCCGCTGCGGCGATTCTGCTCGCCATGCGCCGTGACCGCGAAAGGAGAATTGCATGAGCTTCCGCAAAGAACTCCGTGTAATCCCGCGAGCTGCGTGGATTATCGCCGGTCTTTTTTATGTGGGCATGGCCACTCTGGCATGGTTTCTCGTTCCGACTGACCATGAAATGTCGCAGTGGCCCCGCGGCGGCCAACTCGCCTTCACTTTCCTTTTGCCGTTGTTTTTCTTTCTCATCATTCCGCTCTACGGTTATATCTACGGCGACTCGAAGCGGCGCGCGATGCGTTACGTGATGTGGACGCTTCTGGCGATCTTTGTCCCCGACTTCATTGGCGTCATTATTTATTTCATTCTGCGCGATCCGCTGCCCATCGATTGCCCCAGTTGCCACAATCCGGTTCCGTCGAAATTCACCTTTTGTCCACATTGCGGCAATGCGCTGCGGCCATACTGCCCGCAATGCGGCAAGAGCGTTGAGCGCGCGTGGACGAATTGCGGCTACTGTGGCACGAAACTTCCTTCGTGACCCCCAGGCAACGCAGACTGCTCGTCGCCGTTCCTCGGAATGAGATGCAAACGAGTTTTTCGATAAGAATCGACGCGCTACAAAAGAGTTGGGATTCTGCGTGACTCGCCAATAGAATTCCGTACATAAGTCGTTTCCGCGGTATACATTTCCGAAGACAGGACGAGGAGGAAGGAATGCCGTTCGTTCAAATCACATGGGTCGCCGGGCGCTCGCCCGAGCAGAAGCGCAAACTCGCGGAGCGAATCACCACCGCCTTGGTCGAAGACGGTCGCGCCAAGCGCGAAAACGTTCACGTCAGTTTCGTAGACGTACCTCCGACTGACTACGCGGAGGCAGGCGTGGTGGTGGCGGATCAGAAACGCACGCCGTGATTTCTCGGCGCGCGCCAGCCGTTCGCCAGCGCGCGCTCTGCTGGAAGGCGGCCTTTCTAAGCGCGCACTTCACGGCGGACAAGGTACGCGTCCACAAAGAATCCCACCCCAATCACAAAGGGAATAATTCCGAGGACTGCCGCCTCCGCCGCGTCCGGTTCCCACCGCGCCAGAGCGCCGAACGTCAGCGAATATCCAATTGCCGCCGCGACAAGCAAGATCCCCGATCTGCGCGAGACACTCGAAGGCGGCAAATCCGCCTCGAACGGAATCGTGACTCCGCGCGCAATCGCCGCCATCCGTTCGTCGCTGCGGAACTTGCGGCCGCGCTGCCACGCCCAAGCCCATACCGCGGCGATGGGGAATCCCAGCGCCAACACCACGGCTGCAAATCCAATCATATTGTCAGGCATTTTGTTTCTCCTCTCGATGCACGGTCTGTACGCAGCCGCGCTCGACGTCACTTGCGCAACCCAGTTGCGATCGCCCGCTTGCAACCATAGATACGCTGCCACGTTGGAAAATGTTCCGGAGAAATTCCGGTCGGAGACGTGCGGGACGTTTTTGTCGAATGTCAGGAGCTGTGTTGCCGCCGAAAATTATGGGACTTCTTGAACTTGCATCGATTGATCCACAGAGAAGCTCGAACATCCCGGCACGGCTGCCGCATCGCAGCGCGCAGTCACGGTGAAGCCATCGGAACTCGTTTCCGCCGAATACGTATATCCCGCGCGTCCCGATTTTTTCACCGCGAGCGCCCCGCTCGAATACAGCTCGTCGAGCGAGGCATACGAGCCGTGCCCCGCCCAGTAAATTCGCTCCGCCTGCGCAATCGAAAGCAAATCGTTTTGCACGCCGACCGTCGAAATTACTTGCGCGGGAGTACCCGGCACGCCGCTCGATTGAGTTCTCGACGCGAAATACCAATAGCCAAGCACCACGATCAGCGCCGTGATCAACAATCCCACCATGCCTCGCATAATTGGCTCCTTTGCAACCGTCAGCGCCGAGCTTACGGCTTGCACTGGTGCCATTATCGGTTGCCACGCCGGGAGCTGCATCGCGTTCCATCGCGGATGTGTCGCGAACGGAACATTGGGTGCGGGTCCGGAGTATGATGGGGCTTCGCTAATCCGGCGACGCTTTTTCCTCCGATTCGCTGTGATATCATCCTGCGACTTAACGCCAATGGGCGTCCGGCACGAACATCGGCGCGGTGAGCGATGCGGCCATCGCGCATCCGAGGCGCGCGTGCATCCTGCTGCAGGTGTTTGACATCAAATTCGACGCCACATACGATAGAGGCCACAATAGCGGGCGCGTCCGAGGCGAGGCGCATTTCCACAAGGGAGATCTGAATCATGAAGCGATTTCCGTGCATGAAGGCTGTGCTTTTGTCCGTGGTCTGCGTCTTGGCGCTCGCTTTCCAGGCTGCCGCGCAAAAAAAGCTGCCCGTACCGCCGGCTCACGCGCGCCATGCCGCTGACGAAAATGCGGTTCGCCCGCCACAGCTCGCGATTCAAACGCACACGCTGCCGAACGGCTTGACCATCGAGATGGTGCAGGACCATCACGTTCCGGTTGTCAATTTGCAGGTTTGGTACCACGTGGGCTCGAAGGATGAAAAGCCCGGCCACACAGGTTTCGCCCACCTCTTCGAGCACCTAATGTTCAAAGGCTCGGCGCACGTTGGCCCAGACGAGCATTCGCGCATCGTTGAAGCCATGGGTGGCTTTGACAACGCTTACACGAACGATGATGTCACCGTATTTTGGGAAACGTTCCCCAGCAATTATCTCGACCGCGTTCTGTGGCTCGAGGCCGATCGCATGGGCAGCCTCAACGTCGACGACGCAAATTTCAAATCGGAGCGCCAGGTGGTGGAAGAAGAGCGTCGCTTGCGCGTCGATAATTCTCCGTATGGTCGCGCGCAGGAAGACCTTTATGCCGCGGCGTTCACGGTTCACCCCTATCACCACACAACGATCGGCAGCATCGCGGATCTCGACAAGGCCACGGTCGAGGACGTGCGCGCCTTTCACGACACATACTATCGTCCGAACAACGCGACTCTGGTCATTGTTGGCGATTTCGCTCCCGCGGAAGCGCTGGCCTGGGCTGAAAAATATTTCGATGGCATTCCACGCTCTCCCCGACCCATTCCGCGCGTCGGTATCAAAGAACCACCGCAAACCGCCGAGCGTCACGTGACGAAATCGTATCCCGGCGTGCCGCTTCCCGCGATTATCGAAGGGTTCAAGATGCCCGCGCAGTTTACGCCTGATTCCTATCCTCTGAACCTGGCGTCGAACATTCTCGCGGGGGGCGAGAGCAGCCTGCTGTATCAGTCGCTCGTATATAAGGATCGCATCGCGCTGGAATCCGTTGGCTTCGGCAATTTCACGGAGGACCCCAACCTTTTCTGGGTATTGGCCGTCATGAATCCGGGACATACGGCCGAAGAAGGTGAAAAGGCGCTTGATTCCGTCCTGACGCAAGTGAAGACCCAGCCCCTCTCATCGAGCCAACTCGAAAAGGCGAAGAATCAGCAGATTTCTGCGTTCATTCTGGGACGCGAAACAGACCAGGAAAAGGCGGACGCTATCGGCGAAGCGGCGGTCATCGGCAAAAATCCAAATCTGGTGAATACAGGTTTAGCGCGCTATGAAGCCGTCACCGCGGCTGAGATTCAGCGCGTTGCGGACGAATACTTCGTGCCGCAGCATGAAACAGTGCTGTTTTATCTTCCCGAAAAGGCATCGAAGCCCGCCGAAGGGAGCAAGCAATGAGCCGTCGCACTTTTGGAAGGGTGAAAGAGATGCATTTCAACGTGCGCGCATTCTTTGTTGCGGCGATTCTGATTGTTGGCATGGTCCTCGCGAGTCACGTTCAGGCTGAAACGCAACAAACGCAGGAGCAGACAAAGACGGCCCAGCAATCCACAACGGCTCAGGAAAATCAGCACGGCACTGGCATCGTCCCCCCTGGAGTGAAATTGGTGCCGGAAATGCCGGCTGGGCAGCCCAGGGGCGTGTTCCATTTTCCGAGTGCCGCCACGCGCACCCTTGCAAACGGCCTGCGCGTTTTTGTCGTTACGGATCATCGCCAGCCTGCCGTGGCCGTCCGCTTGGTGTTGATGTCGGCGGGTGCGATTCACGATCCGGCCGGAACGCCGGGCATCGCTTCGATGACGGCTGACATGCTCACGCAGGGAACCACGACGCGGTCGGCGCAACAATTCGCGGAAGCGATCGACTTCGTCGGAGGCCACATCGACGCCGGAGCGGGCGACGACGCCACCAGCGCCTCGCTCACGGTTGTATCGCGCGACCTGGATCTCGGTATGGATCTTCTTTCGGACGCCATTCTTCATCCGGCGTTCGCGCAAGAAGAACTCGAGCGCCAACGCGAGCAAACCCTCTCCGGCTTGCGCGTCAATTACAGTGATCCCAGCTTCCTCGCCTCGGCCGTTTTTGATCGCACGGTTTACGGTTCTTCGCCTTACGGACTGCCGGGCGACGGAACACCGGAAACCGTGGCGAAGATCACCCGCGACGACCTGATGAAATTCCATGATGGCAATTACGCACCCAACGATACCCTAATTGCTTTCTCCGGCGACGTGACGCCCGAACGCGCCTTTGCGCTAGCCGAGAAATATTTTGGCTCGTGGGAGAAAAAGGAAATCCCACAGGAAGAATTGGCCGCTCCCGTACCAACCACCGGCTTGCATTTCATCGTGATCGACAAACCCGACGCCGTGCAGACGCAAATTCGCGTCGGCAAACTCGGCATTCGCCGCAATAATCCGGATTACATTCCGCTGCTCGTCACCAATCGCATTTTCGGCGGCGGCTACAACAGCCGGTTGAATACCGAAGTTCGCATCAAGAAGGGCCTGACGTATGGCGCCAATTCTTCCTTCGACTCGAATCGCTTTGCGGGCGATTTCGTCGCGGACACCTTCACGCGCACCCCAGCCACTGCGGAGGCCACGAAGCTCGTGGTCGACCTTATCGCGCAGATGTCCACGGGCGACGCGAAGCCCGAGGAATTGAAGTTTGCGCAAGACTATCTCTCGGGAGTCTATCCGATCCAGTCGGAAACCGCGTCGCAGGTCGCGGGGCGCATTCTAGCCGTTGCCGAATACGGTTTGCCCCAGGATTACAACGACACTTACCAACAGAAAATCCTGGACGTGACTGACGCCAGCGTCCGCGACATGGCCAAGCAATATTTCAATGCGCAAGATCTCGACGTCGTTCTGGTGGGCAACGCCAGCGAGTTTCTTCCCGCGCTGAAGACTGAGTTTCCCAATGCTCAATGGGAAGAAATTCCGTACAGCGATCTGAATTTGCTGAGTCCCGATTTGCGCCAGCCGAAAGCGGCGGCTCCCGCGCCCACGCCCGAATCCCTGGCCAAAGGGCATGACGTCGTTATGGCTGCGGCGCAGGCGGCGGGCGGTGACGCTCTTCGCAATGTTTCCAGCGTTGAATTCACGGAGAAGGGCAATATTTACGCCCCGCAAGGCGCGCTAGCCATCGATGTGAAATGGCAAGTCGCGTATCCCGACAAAGTCCACGCCACAATCACACTCCCGATGGGCGAGATGAACCAGGTTTCCGACGGCAAGTCCGCGTGGGTTCAGAGCCCGCAAGGAACGCGCGAGGTATCGCCGGAGGCATTCGGTGAATTTCAACGCGGCATCAGTCTCTTCGG
>DASYYI010000024.1:0-3300 GCA_035933995.1 Candidatus Acidiferrales bacterium
GTTTCTTCGTAAATCAGGGAATCATCGAAGCCGATTTTCGCGGCATCCGCGGCCGTATTGGCGAAAAAGATTCTTGCCAGGCGCGCCCAGTAAATGGCTCCGAGGCACATGGGGCACGGTTCGCAGGTTGCATAGATTTCGCAGCCGGTCAGGTCGAATCGCCTCAGTTCCCGGCAGGCTTCGCGAATGGCGATGATTTCGGCATGCGCGGTGGGATCGTTGGTCGAGGTGACGCGATTGGTTCCTTCGGAAATAATCTCGGCGTCTTTTACGACAAGCGCAGCGAACGGGCCGCCCTGATTTGAGCGAATATTTTCGAGCGAAAGTTCAATCGCGCGAGCCATGAAAAAATCTGGGCCAGAGTTTTTCGCCGACATGTGATTCCTAACTGGATGACGCAATAAACCAAGCGCGATTGTAACAGTGGTCGGCAGGTCAGTGCGCCATGACGCGCGACTTGCCTGGCTTGGCTCTCTTCAGGATGAACATAACAGGAATCATGGCGAGGCAGATGTAAGCCATTATGCGGAAGTCGTCGATGAACGAAAGCATCATCGCCTGCTGCTGGATAACGCCGTAGAACATTTTCTCCGCTTGATGAAGAGCCTCTATCGGGCTGGAACCGGCGGCGATGAGACGCTGGGCTAGCGCGTGCATTTGTGCCTGGAAACCGGGCGTCAGCGAGGTGATATGTCCGGAGAGAATAGCTTGATGTTTCTGCGCGCCGCGATCGAGCAGGGTGGTGACGAATGAAATTCCCATACTTCCGCCGATATTGCGGGCAAGGTTGATGAGGCCTGTCGCGTCGTTAGTTTTCTTTGGCGCGACGAAATAAAACGCGATCACGTTGATTGGGACAAACAGGAAAGCCACGCCCGCGCGTGAAACGATCCACACCGTTACCAGCGTCCACATGCCCATTTGCAGATCGAAATGCGACATCATGAAGAGCCCGGACGCAGTGATAGTGAGGCCAACGACGACAAGCCATCGCGCTTCAAATTTTCCGAGCAGGAAGCCCACAATGGGCAAAATGGCGATCATGATGGCTCCGCCGGGAAGCAAGACCAAGCCGCTCTGCATTGCGCTGTAGCCCATGAGGGTTTGCATCAGTATGGGGAGCAAGACCGTTGTTCCGTATAAGACGAAGCCGAGGATATACATCGTGAATACAGCAACAGCGAAATTTCGCTCCTTGAGCAGATGCAAATCCACCACGGGTTCCTTTTGGAGCAGCTCCCAAATGACCGCGCCGACCAGTCCGGTAGCGCCAATGATGCTGGCCCACACGATGAAGTGGGAGCCGAACCAATCGTCGCGTTGACCTTTGTCGAGAACAACTTGAAGAAATCCGAGCCCGACGCTGAGGAATGCGATACCAATGTAATCGATCCTGAGACGCAATTTCTTCATGTAGGGCGGATTCTTGATCAACATCGTGGTCATCAGGATCGAGACGATGCCGACGGGAATGTTGATGAAGAAAATCCAGCGCCAGGTGAAACTGTCCGTGATCCAGCCACCAAGCGTCGGGCCAATCGTTGGCGCCACAACAACGCCCATGCCGTAGACGGCCATGGCCATGCCCTGTTTCTCACGAGGGAAGCTATCGACGAGAATTGCCTGGGAAATTGGCTGAAGGCCGCCTCCTCCCGCGCCCTGGATGACGCGGAAGAAGACAAGCATGGGCAAACTGGGAGCGAGGCCGCAGAAAAAAGAGCTGACAGTGAAAATGGCGACGCACGCCATATAGAACTGCTTGCGGCCGAAGACATTCGAGAGCCAGCCGGTCAAGGGAAGGACGATGGCGTTTGAGACAAGGTAAGAAGTAAGAACCCATGTGCTCTCGTCGACTCCCGCGCTGAGGCTGCCCGCAATGTGCGGCAGGGAGACGTTCGCGACGCTGGTATCGAGAACTTCCATGAACGTCGCCAACATCACGGTGATGGCGATCAGCCACGGATTAACGTCCTGTGTGCGCTCGCGCGGAAGTGCAAAAGTCGCCATCGGGAAATTTACTTCGTGATGATTGTGGCCTCGACGTTCATTCCGGGGCGCAGAATCGTTTGCTTCAAGACGTCGGGGTCAAGAAGGATTTTCACGGGAATACGCTCAACCACTTTGACGTAGTTGCCGGTCGCATTTTCCGGTGGCAAGAGGCTGAGGCGCGAGCCAGTGGCGCCTGCGATGGAATCCACATGTCCCGGAAAAGTTTTCCCATACATGTCGACGTGTATTTCGGCGCGGTCGCCCGGCTGCACATGCGCGAGCTGAGTTTCCTTGAAGTTCGCCGTGACCCAAACGTCATTCAGTGGGACAAGTAGCAGGAGACCTTGGCCGGGCTGGACGATTTCGCCGACTTCGACGGTTTTGTTTGTAACGGTTCCGTCCTCGGGCGCAACGATCGTTGTGTAATCGAGATTTAGTTGTGCGGTATTGAGGTTGGCTTGTGCTTGCTCGACGGCAGCGCGCGCGGATGCAGCATTCGCCGAACTCACTTTGACTTGCTTGGTGTTCGCTTGCGCCGCGGTCAAGCCAGCGCCTGCTTTTTCGAGTTCAGCCTTCGCCGACGCAACTTGCGCGCGGCGCACGGAAACGGTTTGCTGCGCCAGAGAGAAATTCTGACGGGCGGCGTCGAGTTGACTCTTGGCTTCTTGCTCAGCGGCCACATACCCATCGTATTGCTGCTGGGAAATCTCAGCCTTGGCGGCGAGCGGCTTCATGCGCGTAAGGTCGGATTCGGCCTTTTGGTATTTCGCTTCCTTTTCTTGCACGTTTGCCTGCGCGTAAGCCAAGCCAGAAGTCAGCGCCGTTTGCAGGGCCAGATTCGCCTGTTCGTAATTCGCTTGGGCAGCGGCCACCACGGCGTCGGCGCTTGTTGTGCCACTCTGCGTGGTTTCGGATGTGAGTGGGACATCTACAGTAGCCGCTTGCGCGCGGCTTTCCGCGAGCGCCAGCGCGGCTTTGGCGTCGTCGAGTTTAGCCTGAAAATCGCGAGGGTCGAGACGAACGAGGACCTGGCCCTTTTTCACGGTCTGATTGTCTTTGACGAGGACGTCAATGACGCTGCCGGAAATGCGCGGAGCAATCGGGATGATGTGCGCGTTGACTTGCGCGTCGTCAGTGGATTCGCGATTGCGATAGTGGAGCCACAAGAAAACGGCAATAATCGCGACAATAGCCCCTGCGATAAGAAGCGCGCGGCGCAGGCGCGGGTTCCGCAGAGTGCTTGGCTTGCGGTCCGTGGCTTTTTCCTCCGGCGGAGGCGCCCCTTCTTTTTCTGGTTCCCGCTGCTTTTCA
>DASYYI010000026.1:0-6095 GCA_035933995.1 Candidatus Acidiferrales bacterium
GGCTGCGCAGCCGTATTTCGAAAGGGCTGCAGCCGAAGCTGCCTCCCGCGGGCAGAAACTTCTGTATGCGCTCTTCCGACTCCACCAGTGCGTCAACTTGGTTTACGGCGACCATCCTCAGGGTGGAGTCGCTTATTGCAAAGAGGCGTACGACATTTTTATGTCCGCCGGTAATCATCTATATGCCGCTGATGCCTTGCGCACTATGGGCGACCGCCGCGGCGCCAAGGGAGACATGGACGGCGCGCGCGAGCTTTACAAGCGCGCTCTCGCGCTTCTCACTCCGCTGGGCGAGCACGAAAAAACCGGCGTGGTCCTCAATAACATGGCCATCACCTACGAAAATCAGGGGCAAATCGAGCAAGCCGAAAAGCTTTTTCGCCAAGCTGCCGAGATTTGGAGAGAGTCTGGCGACACTCTTAATGAGGCCGTGGCTCTCGGCAACATCGCGGACATTTTTATGATGCGTGGCCAGCTCCGGCAGGCAGAAGCGCACTACGAGGATGCCCGCAGACGGATTGAGGGCTCCACAAGTAACGCTTACGTTGCGTATGATCTCTATTGCATCGCTGCGGTTCGCCTGTATGAGGGCGACATCGCCGGCGCCAAGGATTTTGCATCTCGCGCCCTCGCTATAGCTCAGCAGCGCGATAATGCACCAGATGTTGCGCAGGCCACCGCCACGATCGGCGATATTCTGATGGCTCAGGGCGATCTGCCCGGAGCGCGCCAGAATTATCAAAAAGCGCTCGCCATCCGCCAGAAGTTGGGCAACAAGGGCGGCGTCGCTGAAAATCAGGCGGCGCTCGCCGCGCTTTCCATCGAGGAAGGCAACGTTGCCGATGCTGAGCCAGCGCTGAGAAGGGCTCTCGCTGAGTTCCGGTCCGAAAAGACGTTCATGGATGAAATCCATGCCGAAACGAAGCTGTCTCGCGCGTTGTTGCGCGAAGGCAAACTCGCGGAAGCGCACCAAGTGATTTCTGAGGCAGCAGCGTTGAGCACCGGCACTCGCGATCCCGCCTTGAAGATGCCCGTCGCCATTATGGACGCGCGCATCCAAGCCGCCGAGCTCGTCTCGCGCTCAAAATCCAAGCCCGATTTATCCGGTCCGCGCCGCAAACTTCTGAACGTGCTCTCGGCTGCGCGGCAGCTCGGTTATTACGGAATTGAATGCGACGCCCGGCTTGCGCTCGCCGAACTCGAGCTTCGCGAAAACCCTTCCGCCGCCCGCGTGCATCTCGACGAACTCGCACGTGAGTCGCGAGAGCAGGGCTTCAATCTTATCTCCCAGAAAGCCGCGATCCTCCAGGCCTCCGCCACACAGCTGCGAAATCCTCTCTAAACGGAATATGGAGCTTCTTTCGCGTGCCGCTCTGCGTTTTAAAAAACTGAAAGGAGCTTCGCATGCCGATTCTCAAAGCACCCGCCGTTCAGCCCAAGAACAGCCCTCCACCTCCGCGTCTCGCAGAATTGAAGTCTCGGCTGGCGTGTTATGCCGAGTTTATTCACGCAAGTGCTTCGTACGTTGTGAGCGTAGCTCTGAGCGCCTCCCGAAAGATAAATGGCAAGTTTGCGTAGCAGTTTGGCCGCAATAATCTCAACTTTTCTGGCGAATATCACGCACTATCAGACAAAACCATCGCGCATTATAACGAACCAGCTAACATCGTGCAAAAACAACTCGCGCCTGCCTCTCGAAACAATTTCATTCCCCAGGAAACCTTTGGCCGCTTTCTTGCGTCTTTGGAATCAGACGAGGTGAGTTTCTAAACTCATGCGCACCTAAAAATCCGCCTCTCAGCTCCCCCGAGCCAAGAAGTCCCAGGCAAGGACGCGAAATCATGAGCCAGGACCATTCGCGCTCACGCCTTCACTGGGCCTGAGGCGTTCGGCACCCGAGTACTCAAAATTGAGAGCTGGTACCCGCGCAGACTCCCTCCATAGTGGGGCGTAATGCCACGAACGAGCGTTACGCCCTGACTTTGGTCCAGGAGCGACAAACGCGTGTCCCGAGCTTATCGGCCTGCCGACTTTAAGGCGTTCCTTCGAAAACATTCCGATACTTCTCCGTCTCGACAATCTGAGCCCGAAGACCACTCCTCAATTGCTCGCGTCTCGCGCGGAAGCTCGCCCACAGAGCGCCACGGTCGAGAACAAAATCTCCTTCACCGAGACAATTCCGACCGCTTCCGCACTGCCCATCGTTATCGCAGTCGCGAGTACCCGCTCCGAGAATCGGAAGTGCAGACCCTCATCGAGATCGGCAAGTTCCGCGTCGTTCCTGTAGACGACCTTGCCCAACTGCGTTACACAACTGACCACGCGCGGATGGAGAATGATGTTCAGAATCTTCGCCGCCAAGGTCTCCTCGAACAGCACAGTATCGAAGGGCACGATGGCCGCTCAAAGAATGTCCTTGTCATCACACGCGACGCCCACAAGCTTCTCACTCGCCAAAATCGGATTCTTGAGGGCCAGGCGATCTATCACGGCTTGGCGAAGTCGAAAGAAGTCCGCCACGATGCTGACCTCTACCGCCTCTGCCACAACGTTGCCGAGGAAATCGAACAGTCTGGTGGCAGGTTCGTCGCATCGTCCTCGACTATGAGCTAAAACAGGAGCTATACAGCAAGCTCTCTCAGGTTGATCCCAACAAAAACCTCGCCTATGAGCGAATTCGAGTCGCAAACGAATGTGACCTCACGGTTGTAAACGACAAGATTCCCATACCAGACCTTCGCATTGAGTATGAGAGCGAGTGCAGAGAACTTCGTCGCCTTGCTGCCTCTGGGCCTTGGCGAGGTCGCAAAACCTGACTCCTTGCGGGACAACCAATGGAGGTGGTTCCTCGCCTGTCGCGAGTACAATCGCCTGGTCGAGATCGCTATTGACCAACAGGCCCGTCAATATTTTTCGCCTTGCCCTGTCCAATACATCGGCCCGATCAATAACGACGAATCGAATTCCCGTTGCAGTTGCCAGAGCGATCTGGAACGCGACGCTGAATCGGAAGCGCTCCGACTCCGAGTGTTGCCTTAAAGAGAGTGCACAATGATTGTCCGTCAGTGAGAGGACACCGATTTCGAATGGATCAAGCATGAAATTGCACGCGTAACCGAAAGCCGCCAGATGCATGTTCAAGCTCTCGGCGAATGACCCGATCCGACCGCTTGCTTGCGCCATCATTGCGCCATTCGGTCCGAGAAATTCAACGAGCCCGTCCAGCAGCGTGATTCTTGCCTCCAAGCTCGATTTCTCTCTGGCTTGTGCCTCCCACTTTTCTTGGAGGGCTTGAACCTGCTGGGCTTTTTCCAGCACACGATCTCCTTTGTCGATCCTTTTACTGAGGATGGTCATTCGGCCTTCGAGATCTGCGGCATCTGGTTTCTGTACGGTCTGAACCTTCGACTGCTCCTCTAGCAGCTTTGCGCGCCGGGCCAGAGCTTTGCGGTGAGCTTCGAGACGCGACGTTGCCAGCTCGATGTCTGCGTACTCGTTTAGTTCCTCCCGCGCTCCCTGAACCAGGCCCTCAAGGTCTGCAAGCCGTTCACCAAGTCGCTCTACTTCTCCTGCTTTCGCTGCTGCCGAGATCGGTTGTCCGCATGTCGGGCACTTGTCCTTTAATCCCTTGGCAGTCGCTAGAGCCTTTTCAACAGTCTTTTGGTCGGCAGTCAGCTCGATCAACTCCTGGCGCAGTCTTCCGCAGTGCTCTCGCTGTGATTCGCGTTGGAGCAATTCCTGTTCTTGGCTCGGACTCAAGACTTCGGCCGAAGTTTCCGCGATTTCTGTTTGCACCTGTCTCAATCGGGCTTGTCCATTCTGCCAATACGCATCTGCCTCCGCCTTCTGTGCAATGAGGCGCTCCTTCTGTTGTCGCAACTCCTCGAGTTTGTTTCGTACCTCCTGGACCGTAGGGAGGTCCGAAGGTGCATCGGGCTTTCCCATCTGGCCAAGTGCCTTCAGAGCACGGCTGGCTTCCGTGCGCAGGTTGTAGAACCGTTGATGTGCGGCTTCGACGTCGCCAACGCTCGCCAATCTCGGCGGCTCTTCATTCCTGCATGTAGCGTTTCGCGGATTTGCCCGGCAATTTCGATCTTCCCCGCGTCGACCACCCGCGCCAGGAACTTCTTCTGCTCGGCCTCCGGCATTGTCACAAACCGGTCTGCGTTTAAGACCGCCGACAAGGCGTCGGCTGGCCCAAAGCGTTTCTCCAGCGCAGCCTTGCCAAAGTCTACCGGCACGCGCTTTCCATTTATTTCAATAATTTGGGATCTCGATGTGCGTCGCCGGCAGATCGTCTCACCATTCTCAAAAGTCGCAGAGACCTCAAGCTCCTTTTCACCTGAACGAATCAAGGCTTCGGCTCCCCGGCCGGCTCCATCCGTCAGCTCACATCGCCCTGTAAAGAGGTATTCCAATGCCATTTGTATGGAACTCTTGCCACAGCCGTTCGGCCCGCGAATGAAATTGAATCGCTCCAGCTCCAACACCGTCTCCGTATGCGACCGGAAGTTCTTCAAAGTCAGAGTTCGAATCTTCATGAATTTAACTCCTTGCCGCCTGTTCTGTCTTTGTGGCCCAGACACGCAATGCGCCGGCCGGGGCACACATTTGTTGTTGCTCTGCGCGCTCGCCTGCCTGAAAATGATTAGGGTCAGTCCATGGATCAAGTCTCGACAGCCCGCCGATCCGCCGAAGAACTTGCCAACAGCCTTACGCACGGCCTCGGGTTGATTCTGAGCATCGCAGGTTTAGCAACTTTGCTATCTCTCGCGGTGATGCGTGGGAGCGCATGGCGCATCGTGGGCTGCGCCATTTACGGCAGCACGCTGTTGTGCCTCTACGTGGCCTCGACGCTCTACCACGGCGTTCGCTCCGGTCGGCTGAAGCGAATCCTCAACATCTGCGACCATTCCGCCATATATCTGCTCATCGCTGGAACCTACACGCCCTTCTTGCTTGTCAACTTGCGGGGAGGCTGGGGTTGGTCGTTGTTCGCGCTCATCTGGGGACTGGCGATGGCAGGGATTCTGCTCAAGGTATGGCTTGTGAAGCATTCTTCCATCCTGTCCACGGCGCTGTACCTTCTGATGGGTTGGCTCGTCCTGATTGCAGTCAAGCCGATGCTTCTCACGGTCCCACTCAGTGGACTCCTCTGGTTGCTGGCTGGCGGAGTGCTCTACACGGTAGGCGTCGTCTTTTACGCTTGGAAGAAACTCCCGTACAATCACGCCATTTGGCATGGCTTCGTTTTGGTCGGAAGTGCCTGCCACTATTTCGCGGTGCTCTGTTCGGTAATCCTCCCGACGAAAGCCTGATGGGCATTTTTACTGGCTTGGTCAGCGCCACCGCTCTCCCGCGTCGCGCTCGTGGCTCCCGTTCCTTCCCGTCCGATTCTGAGTTCAGTTTCAAAATGCCCATCCACGACTTCTGCCAGCTTCTGCGCCAGCTCAGCAGGCGTCTCTGCCTTGATTGCGGAGGAGCGGCCTGAGACTGTCAGCTTGTCCCGCAGTCCTCGCTCTCCCTGATGTGCTTTGAACCACTCACCGAGAATCGAAACTGCGTCGCGGTATGGATAGAATTCCTTTTCTACCCGCACGAAGTCAGCGGATTTTCAGTTGAAATAACAAGCCTGCCTCCGTAGGCCACATTCTCATCTTGTTGGGCCGCCCGCTAACGATTGCCATTCGTTCCCAGCGCGGTAGCTAATCAGTCCCCTTTGAATCACATCGGAACCGACGAGAGGACAAGCGCGCAGCACCATGCACAAATGCAGTGCATGGGAGGGCAGTGTGGATTTTTCGGTAGGGCGGAACTTCAGGCTGGCGAGCCTCGCCCGAGATGAGGCTGCACGGAAGGTCTTCGCTCAGGATCCGGGACTAGCGGCGAGCAGGGCGGCGAGCAGTTCGTGCTTAGGCGTCGCGAAAGGGTTCGTGACGGTCACTCCCTTCCAAGTAAAGCCCTCCTGCAGGTCCTCGGACAGAAGAAGCCGGGCATCCTGCTTCCGCCGCCGCAGAGAGAATCACAGCCTCCCAGATGCCGAGTTGATGATCGGTGGCGAGATCCGCTGCGGCAAGCATCACTCCCCCAGAAGT
>DASYYI010000041.1:0-20920 GCA_035933995.1 Candidatus Acidiferrales bacterium
CGTGACTTCGCGGATCGGAAAATGATGGAACTCACCTGTCGGCGAGTGTCCTGAGCCGGACTGGAAGTAGGTGTTGGTCACTTTTCTAACGTACGCGCGTGTTTCGGGGTACTCAGGGACGCCGCCGAAACGCGCCACGGCTTGCTCGCCGGCATTGTACGCCGCGAGCGACTTCTTCAGGTCGCCATGGTAGCGGTCAAGCAACTCCCGCAAGTACCGCGTCCCGCCCTCGATATTCTCGGCCGGGTCGAACACGTTGCCTACACCGAAACGTTCTGCCGTGGAAGGAATCAACTGCATCAGCCCGAATGCCCCCTTGGGCGAGACGGCGTTCGGGTTCCATGCGGATTCGTTCTGAATGACGGCCTGGACCAGGGCCGGGTCCACGTGATTGCGCTCCGCCGCCGAATTGACCACCGACGCCAGCTTCACCGGCGCTCCAAGTGGCGCTTGGCCACTGGCCGGCTTACGCCGTTTCACCTTGATTGGCGGGTTCGCGTTCACGTAGACAACCTTTCCATCCCTATCCACATAAGATGCAATCTGGGCCTGCGAAGTCTGCGCCAAAGACAATCCCACGAGGGCGAAAACCGCCCAGGTACACGGCCAGACTCCGATACCTCTACGGGAAAGGCAGAACATTTACACTTCCTCACAAACGGCACACCCGCCGCCGGATATGGGACTTCCGGCAACGTTTCTAGCGCTTGTAAGGAATTATAACATCCGCTCGACGAGCGGATAGACTTGCGCGATGGCAGTTTCGATACCAGCAACATCCTTGCCCCCGGCTTCGGCCATGTCCGGCCGGCCGCCTCCGGAGCCCCCCACGAACTTCGCTAGTTCCTGCACCATCTTCCCGGCATGGAGGCGGTTCGTCAAGTCTTTAGTAACGGCCGTAATGAGAGATACCTTACCGTCATCCCCGGCCAGAAGGACCACCACCCCGGAGCCCATTTTCTGCCGCAGGCCGTCGGCGAGCTGCCGGAGGGCTTCGCGGTCAAATCCGGGGACTCTGGCGGCCACTATACGGACGTCTTTCACCGTCCGGGCGCCTTCGAGGAGGGAATCGGCCATCGAAACGGCTGTTTTCCGATGGGCGGCTTCGAGCTGCTTTTCGAGCTGCTTGGTGGTTTGGGTGAGCTTTTCGACGGCTTCGACCACGCGATCTTCGCCGATGTTCAACATACCCGCGAGCGTGCGGAGAGTGCCGAGGGCTTGCTGATATTTTGCCAGGGCGGCGTCGCCGGTCATGGCTTCAATGCGACGGACGCCAGCGGCGATGGATTGCTCCAGCGAAATTTTGAATACGCCGATTTCGCCCGTGCGCGCGACGTGCGTGCCGCCGCAAAGCTCCTTGCTGTAGAAGCCGCGCGGATACGCGGCGTCGTCGATGGTCACCACGCGGACGTTTTGCTCCGGATATTTGTCGCCGAAAAATGCGAGTGCGCCGGAAGCGAGCGCGTCGTCGATATTCATGATGTCCGTGTGCAAGGGCAGATCGCGCAGGATTTCCTCGTTCACCTGAAGTTCGATTTCCTGTAATTCTTCCGGCGCGAGTTGCGCGAAGTGGCTGAAGTCGAAGCGCAAATGATCGGGCGCGTTCAGCGAACCGGCTTGCTTCACGTGCGTGCCCAGAATATTTCGCAGCGCCGCGTTCATCAGGTGCGTGCCGGTATGATTGCGCATGATGCGCGCGCGACGCGCGGCGTCGGCGACAGTGGCGACGCGATCGCCAACGACTAAATCTTCCTTCGCGACGATGCGATGCGCGATCAATCCCGCGACCGGATAATACGCGCCGCGAACTTCGGCGACTTGCAACGACATGTCGTTGTCGTAGAGTCCGCCCGTGTCCGCCATTTGTCCGCCCGACTCGGAATAAATTGTCGTACGGTCGAGAACGACTTCCGCTTCTTCGCCGGCTTTCAGTTTGTTTACTTCGCCATTTTTTGTGACGATGGCTTCGATGTGGCAGTCGCGCGTCGTGGTGCCAAAATAAAAATCCGGCTCCGTCGTGAATGTGTCCGCGAGTTTTCTGTAGACGGGGCTGGCCGCCTCCTTGTGCGCGCCTTTCCACGACGCCTTCGAGCGTTGCTGCTGCTCCGCCATCGCCTTGTCGAAGCCTGCCCAGTCGACTCGGATTCTGGCATCGCGGCAGGCATCTTCGATGAAATCTCGAGACAAACCGTAAGTGTCCCAGAGCTGGAAGGCCGATTCTCCAGGCATTTCCGTCTTGTCGTTGAGATTGATGCGAAGGAGCTCAATCTTCTGATTGAGTTCCTTTAGGCCGATGTCGACTGTATGGGCGAATTGTTTTTCTTCGGCATTCAGCACGTTCGCAATATGGTGATAGTGCTGACCAAGCTCAGGATAAGCATCGCTCATCTGCTCGCATACAGTCTTAGCCATTACAGAAAGGAAAGGCGTCGGAGCTTTCATTTTTCTGGCGTGGCGGAGAGCCCTACGGATGACTTTCCTCAATACGTAACCTCGGCCATCGTTTGAAGGCGTCACGCCGTCGGATATCAGGAACGTCGCAGCGCGAGTATGGTCGGCGACGATTCGCAGCGATGACTCGTATGCGATTGGATATTCCAGGTCGCAAGTCTCTGCGGCGAGTTTGATCAACGGTTTGAACAAATCGGTGTCGAAGTTGCTGATTTTGCCTTGGAGGACGGCAGCGACGCGCTCGAGGCCCATGCCGGTGTCGACCGATGGCTTGGGCAGGGGATTGAGAACGTATTCAGCACATCTTTCCGCGAAGGTGCCGTCCTCTCTTTGATACGTTTCCGTTCGGGCGCAGGTTCGATTGAATTGCATGAAGACCAAATTCCAAATCTCGACGTAGCGGCCGCACTCGCAGGGGAATTTGCAATCGGCGTGGCCCTGATCGGATGCGGCCGGACCCATGTCGTAGAAAATTTCGCTGCATGGGCCGCAAGGGCCGGTGTCGCCCATGGCCCAGAAATTTTCCTTCAAGCCGGGGATTTCGATTACGCGATCTTCGGGCGCGCCTGTTTGAATCCAGAGCTTGGCGGCGTCGTGATCTGGTGGCAAATTTTCGTGTCCGCCAAAAACGGTGAAATACAGTTTCTCGACGGGAATGCTGTACCAATTCGGCGACGTAACGAGTTCCCACGCGTACGCGATGGCGTCCTTCTTGAAATAATCGCCGAAGGAAAAATTGCCCAGCATCTCAAAAAAAGTGTGATGGCGATTGGTGAAGCCGACGTTTTCGAGGTCGTTGTGTTTTCCGCCGGCGCGGACGCATTTCTGGCAGGTGGTGGCGCGATTGTAATCGCGATGTTCGAGGCCGAGAAAAACGTCCTTGAACTGATTCATTCCCGCGTTGGTGAAAAGCAGAGTGGGGTCATTCGCGGGGACGAGCGACGAGCTGCGCACGATTTTGTGTCCGCGCTCCTCGAAAAACTTCAGGAACGTAGCTCTGATTTTATTTCCCGGCCACTTCAGTTGTTCCAATTTGTCCTCGAAATCTCAATTAGTGATGTGCAAGACGTTTCATTATCGCAGAGGCATCCCGTGCCCGCAATCCACACTCGGTGCCGGACAATTCTGAATTCTCTAGAGCTGAAGCGTTTGATACGGCGAGCGCACGGTCTCGAACTTTTTCGGTGGAAAGAAGTTTATTTCGAGGGATGCCCACACCAGCATAGCGGGAAGGATATAAAGAGATACGACAAATATTATGAACGAATTATGCCAGCCGTGCGTCCATGCATACAAGGAACCAGCAATAATAGGAACGATCGCCCGTAAGCACAATCGGCTGCGAGTGGAAGCCGGCTGGAGCGCTTTGCTGCATTGCGGACAATTAAACTGGCCGAGTCGAATGTTGCGAAGAAGAAGTGTGGCGTCACACGCAGGGCATGCGCCTACCGGTTTGTCAGCATGCATCATACTCATTCCGATCTTGCCTGAATCTGCCCATTATCGCAGACGCGTTCCGCGCCCGCAATGCGGCTGCCTGTGGGGCCATCGCGGCTGCCCCTCACGCTGTTCCTCTGCGTCAGAGTAGGCAGAGTAAAAGGCCCGCGACCCACAGAGAAAAGCCGCAGCGTCTCAAGAACCGAGACACTGCGCTACACGACCAATGCCTCGCGTTCACGCGACGCGATAGCCCGTTCGCACACCTAAAAACCAAGACTACTGCTCGCGCGCCGACGAAAATCGTTGAGCGAAAGAGTAGGGCAAAGCCCGTTCAAATGTCGTCGGTGGAGGGGAGATCGGGGATTTCGGCGTCATCGGGGGCGTTGGTGGCGGTTTTTGTGGCGGAGCGGAGTTCGGCGCGGATTACGTCGGAGGAAAAGCCGGCGCGGAGCAAGTTGCGATAGAACGAGGCGCGTTTTTTTTTGTCGAGCGGGGCTTTGATTTGACGCAGGCGGCGTTCGAGGCGGGCGCGCACCAACGCGGCTTCGTCTGTTTCGGCGAAAACAGTTTCCAGCGCCGCTTCGATATGCTTGTCAGGAACGCCACGTCCGCGGAGTTCGCGCGCGATGCGGAATTTGCCTTGGTGGCGGTGCTGCGCATGAATGCGCGCGTAGTCACGGGCGTAACGCGCGTCGTCGAGGTATTGGAATTCTTTGAGCTTCTTGAGCACGCCGCCAACGTGCTCTTCGTTTTCGGCGCGGCGCGCGAGGTATTCGCGCATTTCGTGCACTGAGTACGAGCGGCGCATCAAGGCTCGCAGCGCGGCGGCGTAAAGGTCAGGTTCGGTGGAATGTTTTCGCGGAGAAGAGAAGCGCACGGGAAGAGCATAGCATTCTGCAGGCGTGAAGGCAGTGACGGGTGGCCGTGGTCAGGCGAAGAAGCAAATCCTTCGCCGCAAAGTGACCAGGTGCCAGCGAAGAGCGGAGAGCGCAAATCCCCACCCTTCGCACAGACCGCGAAGGATGGGGCACCCGCAAAGGCAATGACGCGATTCCCTGCCTGCGGCAGACAGGCTCGTCGGATGCTGGTCGCATCCTTCGCGGAATGACAGTGGATGGTTATTACTGGCGGCGCTTGCCTTCGATGCGGCGGCCCCACCAATCGTAGTCTTCGCATTCTTCGGAGAACATGCGATAGAGGCCCCAACCGCGCGGCTCGACGTCACTGTGGAAGCCAAACCATAGCGCAATCGAAAAAAGTCCGGTGAAGAGCAGAATGATTTCCCAACGGCCAGCGGCGGTCGTGATGGCGTTGGTCAAGCGCGAGAAGGGCGAACCGGCGTCGGAGCCGAAAAATTTGCAAACGAAAATCGTGTAAGAGAACGCCAGCATGGCAATAAACAAGCGCAACAGGCCGCGCACTCCAAAGAAAAATGTGTACCAGGCTTGCTTGGGATTCGCTGACCGCATTTTCATCCCCGGATTTTCTTTGTCCAAACGTAACGCAAAAGCAGTTCCCTCGCCGCCTGGCAACCAATGATCAGGCCAGTGATGGCGAAGAGCGAAGTAGAAAAGCAGACTCCTCGCTCGATGCTGGTCGCATCGGTTCGGAATGACAACAAACAAATCAGCGCCGCGAGCCTGTGCGTTCAAACTCCGTCATGGTGCGTTCCATTTCCTCGCGCGCAGCGTCCGCGGAGGAACGAATACCCTGGATGCGCAGCTTGAATTCGTCCGGATTGCTGGCGCGAATCAGCGCTTCTTCGAGCGTGATCAAATTCTTCGAATACAAATCGAAGATGGATTGATCGAATGTCTGCATGCCGTACTGGCTGGTGCCGGCGGCGAGAGCGTCGCGGATCAGGCGCGTCTTGTCGGGATTGATGATGCAATCGCGAATGTATCCGGTGGAGATCAAAACTTCAACCGCAGGGACGCGGCCGACGCCGTCGCTTTTGCGCACAAGGCGCTGGCTGACGACAGCTTTCAGTGTTGATGCCAGCTGCAAACGAATTTGTTTTTGCTCGGGCGGTGGAAAGACCGCGATGATGCGCTGAATCGTTTCGGTGGCGTCCAACGTGTGCAATGTCGAAAAGACCAAGTGGCCCGTTTCGGCGGCGAGCAAGGCGGTGGAAATGGTTTCGAGGTCGCGCATTTCGCCGACGAGAATGACGTCGGGGTCCTGGCGAAGGGCGGCGCGCAGCGCGGTGGAGAAAGTGGAAGTGTCGACTTCGACTTCGCGCTGATTGATGAAACCCTTTTTGTCGCGATGCAAATATTCGATAGGGTCTTCAATCGTGATGATGTGCTCGGGGCGGATCGAGTTGATGCGGTCGATCATTGCCGCGAGGCTCGTCGATTTACCGGAACCGGTGGTCCCGGTCACGAGGACCAGGCCGCGCTGCTCTTCGCAGATTTTGTCGATGACGGGCGGGAGGTTCAGTTCCTCGATGGTGCGAATCTTTGTAGGAATTACGCGCAGGACCATGCCGACGTTGCCGCGCTGCTGAAACACGTTGACGCGGAAGCGGCCGAGGCCCGCGACTCCATAGGCCATGTCGAGCTCGGCGGTCTCCTTGAATTTTTGCTTTTGCCGGTTGGTCATCATGCTGAAGGCCATGGAAAGCATTTCTTCCGGCGTGATGCGTGGCACGTCGGCGAGGGGCTGCAAGATGCCGTCGACGCGCAAATAGGGATGGTTGCCGACTTTCAGATGCAAGTCGGACGCCTTGCTTTCGACAGCACGGCGCAAAAGATCATCAATCGCAACGGCCATTGCTCGGTCTCTCTTTCAGGAATATGCGATCAACCTAGCATGCGAAATAGGGAGGAGCAATCACCCGTCGCGGCGGGATTGCCTGGAATGCAACTGGCCTGGAGGCTGGGTGCTGGACGCTAGAGGCTGGAAAAGCAACGGACGAGATAACGGCGTGATGATTCGGCTTTGCGCTAAGAGGATTGCGTTAGCTCCGTCCTGAGCGGCGGGGATTCGAGAAAAGCAGACGCGGAGAGATGGATCAGGACTCGCGGGCGAAAAGAATGTGGTAAAGCCACGCGCCAATCACGCCGCCGAGTAGCGGACCCGCCCAGTAGACACCGTGGTTGTTCCAGTGACGCGCGACGATGGCGGTTCCGAGCGCCATGGCCGGATTCATCGACGCGCCCGTATATGGCGAGCCGACAATCACGCCGGCGAAAAGCGCAAGTCCGGCCGCGAAGCCTCCAGAACGCGCGAGAGAATCCTTCGCTTCAGCAACGGCGCCAAAAAAAACGAAAACGAGAAAAAGTGTCAGCAGGCCTTCGAGCAAAATGCCCTGAGTGCGCGAAAAGCCCGCGGCGAGATCGGGCGTTCCCATTAAAACCGGGCGCCAGACTTGCTCGGGAAGAAATTGCGCGAGGGTGCGCGCCGCTACAATGGCGCCGAGAATCTGCGCGGCGCAATAGAACAGCGCGCTAATCGATCCGAGTTTTCGCGTGACCCAACAGCCGATGGTGATTGCCGGGTTGAAATGCGCTCCCGAGACCTGCACGAGCGCGAAAATTAAAATTGCAAACGTGACGCCGCGCACGAGAGCGATGCCGATGAGTCCCAGGCTGCCGGTGCCGGCAGAACGGAGGCCCGCGTCAATGCAAATTGCGCCGATGGAGAAAAACACGAAGAAAAAGGTGCCGATGAATTCGGCGAGCAGTTTCTGCCAGATGCGGTACATGTTCCTCCTGGAGGCCGCGCAGCGCCGTTGCTACAAGGCCGCGATTCTAGCAGGACGGCAGGGAATCGCGAAGCGGGTTGAGCGGAGAGGTTTGTGTCCTAAGTAGCTTTTTTAAGAGATGAACTGCCAATGTTGACTGCCATCGTCGCCACGTATGGATTGAAAATGAAAAGTCTGCGAACGGCGTAACCAATGAAGGTTGACGCGGAAGAAAGAATAGCTGACCACTATATCCAGTTTGGCCCCGCTAGGAACATCCGACGTGCGGATTACGCGAAAGCACGGCAATGTGGCTGTTCCTCCATGCCCGAGATGTTTCGCGAAACCGTCCGATATAAAACTGTCATTTTGAAAGTGTATATGTGGAGAGTCGAAGTTTACTCCGCAATCGCAATCAAGATTAGTAAGGGGGACATAGCCGCCGTTGGACACTTGAAACAGCTCGGAATAAGGATTGTATGGGTCCAACAGTCCGCTGGTTTGAATGGAGAGCCATGGGTAGCCCTCTGCCATTGTTATTAGAACTGAAAAACCTACTGTTGCAACCCAAATCCAACGTGGAACCTTCTTCCAGAAATGGGCGGGTACTTTTGCCTTGGATTTTACGCGGGTTGTTTGCAGTGGTGGTTGCGGCATTGATAGCCCTTGCTGCCGCAATAACCGTCTTAGTTTTCGTCTACCTTTACTGTTTCCCATCTTTTGTATTTTAGGACACTACCGAGCGGGAGAGTTAAAGGCAAGACCGGAATGCGGCAGTGATTGAGGATGCCCAAAGTGCCGACGCTCTTCGAGGATTGTTGCGTTCCGTGGTATCTTGCGCAGCGAAACCGGCACCGCAGTCCGGTAAATTCGCAGTGAGGAGGAACCTGGATGAACAAGTACATCACCGAGTTGATAGGGACGTTTTTCCTGGTATTCACGATTGGGTGCACGGTAGTGGGGGGAGCGGGGACGACGGCGCCCTTAGCGATCGGGGCGGCGCTGATGGTGATGGTCTTCGCGGGCGGACATATCTCCGGAGCGCACTACAACCCTGCGGTGACTCTCGGAATATGGATGCGAGGGAAAATTGAAACAAAATATGTTGCGGGGTATGTGATTTCGCAGATCGTCGGCGCGGTGCTTGCGGCGCTGGCGGTGAAGTATCTGAAAGCGGGAGTTGAGGTGGTGCCGATGAATCTGGCGATACTTCCGGCCCTGCTGGCGGAGTTCTTGTTTACGTTCGCGCTGGTTTTTGTGGTGCTGAACACGGCGACGGCAAAAGGGACTGCCGGGAATTCGTTCTATGGGCTGGCCATTGGTTTTACGGTGATGGCCGGAGCTTATGCGGTGGGCGGCATTTCGGGCGGCGTATTCAATCCTGCGGTCGCGGTGGGGATTTCCATCATGGGTTTGTCGGCGTGGTCGAGCATCTGGATTTATTTGCTGGCGAATTTTGCGGGCGGAGCCGTGGCTGCCGTGGCGTTCAAGGCGGTAAATCCCGGAGATAACTGAAGGGCAGCTGTCGCAGGGCGCGATTTGACATGGACAGCCGGAGTGTCCGTGGCATCACTTCCGATATGATCCCGCGACGGGACGCAACACGTATCCCGCGAACGTCTGTCCGGACGATGTGCCGCGATCGCAGGAACAGATCGCCCCGGCACGCGCGTTTCCTGTGCGGACAGCACGGTAAGATTTCCGTGCGTTTTTGGGAATCGGCTCAAACAATAGGAGAGCATTGCTGGCATGTCTATAGATCAGCCCAATGTCGTGGACATCGTCAGCATCGATGTGACTGGACATGTCGTCCTCACAGTCTCTGACCACCTAGATTGGAGCGACACAAGAGGTCATCTGCTGAAGTTACAAGCCAAGATCAACACATGCTTGGCCTTCGTTGAGAGCGGAGAAATACTTCGGAAATATCCGGATTCAAATCAGCGGGGGGTAGTGATTGAAGTCGTTGGCAAGTACGCTCCCGAGGCTGAAGGTTTGGAGTTCCTCAGGAAGGCGAAATCAATTGTCGAGGCCGCTGGTTACGGGTTTCGTTTTGAGATCTTTTCTGGGGCGAGTCCGTTCGAAAACTAAGTTCCTTCAGCGCACGGCGACGGTGGCGGGAGCCGGAACGGGCGTGAGCCAGCCGTGGCGATCTTCTTTTGTGCCGCCGGTGAGGGCGTAGAATTCGTCCTGGAGCTTTTTGGTGATGGGGCCGCGCGCGCCGTTGCCGACTTTGATTTTGTCGATGGAGCGCACGGGCGTGACTTCGACGGCGGTGCCCGCGAAAAATACTTCGTCGGCGACGTACAACATTTCGCGCGGCAGGACTTGTTCGGCGACGGGGATGCCCATTTCCTGGCAGAGGGTGATCATGGTGTCGCGCGTGATGCCCGGCAGGACGCAGTTCGAGAGCGGCGGCGTGAGCACTTTGCCGTTATGCACAACGAAAACATTTTCGCCCGAGCCTTCGCTGACGTAGCCGTTCACGTCGAGAGCGATGCCCTCGACGTAGCCATTCACCATGGCCTCCATGCGAATGAGTTGTGAATTCATGTAATTCGCCGCTGCTTTGGACATTTGCGGCAACGTATTCGGCGCGGAACGATTCCACGAGCTGACGCAAACGTCTACGCCGCTCTTGATGGCTTCTTCGCCGAGATAGCGGCCCCAATCCCAGCAGGCCATGTAGACTTCGATCGGATTGGAGAATGGATTCACGCCTGCTTCGCCGTAACCGCGCATAACGATTGGGCGGATGTAGCAGGAGTCCATGTGATTCGTGCGGACGAGATCGAGTGCGGCCTGGCAGGTTTCATCGACGGAAAAAGGAAAATCCATGCGGTAGATGTGCGCAGAGTTATGCAGGCGTTGCATGTGTTCGCGGAGACGAAAGACGGCGGGACCTTGCGTGGTTTTGTAACAGCGGATGCCTTCGAAAACCGCGGTGCCGTAACTGACCACGTGGGACACAACGTGGATTTGCGCATCGTCCCAGTTAATGAATTTCCCGTTGTGCCAGATTTTTTCGGTTTTCTTCAGGCTCATCGAAGCTCCCCGCGGCCGCGTTTTGAAATCATCCAGCGAACGTGCGCATTATAGCATACGAATTTTTCTCTACTGGAGATGCAGAAGGCCGGTGCCCCGTGGCGCGTTCCATCCAATTTGGACGGTTACCCGGCACCGCGATTCCTTTTCCAGTGCAGATCGATGTGGCTGGGGAAAAAATAATAACTCGCCGTAGCGGCGTAGAGGATGAGGCTGGCTTTCGTATTGAAAAAACCGAGAGCGATGGCCACCACGAATACGCACGGAGCAATCAGGATTCGCCGTGATGCGCGGTAAACCGCTTCGCGAGGCAAGTCTTTGTCCACCAAGCGCCGGCCGCGCGTGGCATAAGCCCATATCGCGTAGAGCACAAGTCCGACGGCGATCAAGTTGCCGCCGTAGAAGGCGATGGCAATTGGCTCATTGAAGTGCGAGGAAATGAGCGCGGCGGAAAAGGGAATCGGCGTGACGAAAAACAAGAAGACAATGTTCAGCCACAGGAATGGCCGATTCGAGCGGCGGATAAAGTGGAATTGGTTGTGATGCCCCACCCAATAAATCCCGAGGACGAAGAAACTGATGGCATAACTCACGAAATTCGGCCAGAGGGATGCGATATGGCGTGCCAAGTCGACGGCTCCGGCCTCTTGCGGACCAGGCACCTTGATTTCGAAAACGAGCAAAGTCATCGAGACGGCGAAGACGCCGTCGGCCAGCGCTTCGATGCGAGCCTTGGTCAGACCGCCTTGGTCAGCGTTGCTCAAGCGGCCTTCTTCTGTTTGAGGAGATTGTCGATGCTACAGCAATATGGGCCGCTGAACGCGAGCAAAAATGCACCGGCGGAAGCGGTGAAAACCGAGTAACTAAGCGCGGATTCAACGCCAGTCGAGAAGGTCATAGCTAAGGCGAGAAGCAGCAAAAGAACGCCGCTGGCAAAGGCGGTGAAGCGCGTTGCAAGCCCCAGGAAAAGCGAAATGCCGAAGAGCACTTCGAGCAGCGTATCGACCCAAGCGAGCGCAGGTATCCAACCATGCGGCACGAACCAGTTCAGCAGCGCAGTATAGGCCTCGAAATTGGCGAAGTTTCCCCACGCTACAGATGGCTTGCCCGCTGGACCCCAGAGTCCGAAGCGGTCGGCAACAGCGGAGAAAAATGAGGCCGCGAGAGCGAGGCGCAGGAAAAGTATGCAAGCATTTTTGGCGTTCGAGGAGCGAGCTGAATCTTCGTTTCTGCTGTCCATCGTCATGGCCTCCGTGTCGTGCGGTTCGCCGCGTCTCTACCGACGCATCAATTGGAATGCGATGTTCGGGCCCAGACCTTGTTTGACCGCGAGATAAATCCACAACATGGCGAAGGGTTCGAGCAGGCGCGCATTCTTGAGCGGGCCGGCATCTATTGCATCGAATCCGAGATCGGTAGCGAGCTGCGACACGGATTTCTTTGCGGCGGCGTCATCTCCGGCGATGCACATAGCCAGTTTCCCGCCAGCGTAACGCGAATCCGCCATGTTTCCCGCGCCGGTGGTGTTGAACGCCTTTACAACGCGCGCGCCTTTGGCCCAGGCGGCGACTTGCTCCGCCGCGGACGTCGTCTGGCCCAAAACCAGGCCGGAAAGATCTGGTGCGAGCGGATTCATGCAATCAATCACGATTTTTCCCGCGAGATTTCCTGCGGTGACAACGGCATTTTGCGCCGCATTCCACGGCGTCGCGAAGACAACGATTTCCGCATTGGTGGCCGCTTCTTGCACGCTCCCCGCGCGCGCGTTTGCGCCAATCGATTTGAGGAGCGCCTGCATCCTTTCGCTCTGCGACTCGGGGGCGCCGAAGTAAACGGAATGTCCCTTGGCCGCCCAGCCCTTGCCCAGCGCTCCGCCTACGTTTCCTGCACCCACGATTGCGATTTTCATGAGGGTTCTCCTTCCCCTGGTTTTGGAATGTCAAAACGCTAGCGGCGATTAGCGGTTGGATGCGGGGTTGCCGCGGCGCGCTGATTGATGATTTGGAACTGATGATTGATTTCCTGCAACAGGTGGCCGCGAGTGAGTTCCCAGCCTCCCAGCAGGAGGAACGGAATCAGCGCGGCGACAGCCCAGAGCTTGGCCTTACCGCGAATTTTCTCATCGGGCTCCCAGCGAAACAAGCGGCGGGAAACCTCGAAGGCAACAATCAGGCTGACCGCCAGGGCGATGGTGACTTCGAGAATTTCACTGAAGCTGGCGGCGTGCAACATCGCTCCTTCCAAGCCCGTGGCCAGGTATGTCGCGGGCAAAAACAGCGTAACTTTCTGTACCCAGCCGGGCATGAATGCCACCGGAATCGTGACTCCCGAAAGAAAGAGGAACAGGGACCAGATAATGTTGTCGATGACCGTGGTTTCCTGCATGTCATTTGTGACGCTCGCCACGATCAATCCCATCGCGGAGAAAGTGGCGGCGCCGATGGACACAAGCAAAAATACGGCCCACAGATTGCCCCACGTGGGCATGTGAAAAACAAAGCGGCA
The DNA here is from genome assembly GCA_035933995.1 of Candidatus Acidiferrales bacterium. Taxonomy (GTDB): domain Bacteria; phylum Acidobacteriota; class Terriglobia; order Acidiferrales; family UBA7541; genus DAHUXN01. The sequence goes on from DASYYI010000041.1 coordinate 13,130, forward strand.
AATTAAAAACTCGAGAATCACGGTTGGAAAAACGAGGAAATAATTCGAAATGATGCTGGAGGCGAGCATCGCGCCGGGCCCGATGGGCGCCAGATGGAATCGGCGAAGAATGCCTTGCTCGCGGAACATCACCAATTGCATGCTGAGGCCCCAGAACGCGCCCATCACCGATAATGCGAGAATGGCGCCCAACAAATAAGGCACTGCCAGGGCATTCCCGCGGCCAAAGAAAATCACGTAGCCAAAAAGAAAACCCATAGGCATGGCCATGCTGAAAAACAAAAAGGTGCGGCTGCGCAGCGCCAGCTTGATGCGCATCATTGAAAGCGTCCAGGTCTGATTTACCATGCGCGCGCTCCCTTCATCCTTGCGTCACTCCCGCAGACGGCGGCCCGTCAATTCCAGAAAGACATCTTCGAGCGACGGCGAAAACATTTCCAGGCCTTGCAACTCGACACCCTCCGTTTCCAAGTGCTTGACTAGAGCAACAATTGTCTGCGTCGGCTTGCTGGAATGCAGGAGGTAGGTCTGTTCTAGCTTGCGGCAATCCGTAACGCCGTCGAGATGGTTTAGCGCGCCATCCGCTGACGGTTGGCTGAGGCGGACTTCAATTCGCGTGGTGCCCGCGGAGCGCTGCTTGAGTTCGCGCGGCGTGCCCAGTGCCATCACGCGGCCGTAATCAACGATGGCAACGCGGTCGCATAATCGTTCAGCCTCTTCGATATAGTGCGTGGTCAAAAGAATCGTCTTTTTTTCTTTTTTTAATTCTTCCAGCGTGTCGTAGATTTCGCGGCGCACTTGCGGATCCAAGCCGGCAGTCGGCTCGTCGAGAAAAATCATGCGCGGGTTATTTACCAGTGCGAGCGCGAGCGCGAGACGCTGTTTTTGTCCGCCGGAAAGCTGGTTGTAAAAGGCATTGCGCTTTTCCTCGAGTTGAAAACGCTTCAAAAGTTCTTTCGGGTCGCGATGGCTGCGGTAGAAATGCGCGAACATCTCGAGCGTTTCCTCGACGCGCATTTTGTCGGGAAGGGAAGTAGATTGCAGCGCCGCTCCGACTACGTGTTTCATTTCGACGGGGCTTTTTTGTGGATCAAGGCCGCAAACGCGCACGGTGCCGCGGTCTTGAGTGCGCAGCCCTTCCAAGATTTCAATGGTGGTGGTTTTACCTGCGCCGTTTGGACCGAGCAGCCCGAAAAGCTCGCCTTCGTGCACCTCGAAACTGACGCCGCGCAAAGCCTCGACCGCGCCGTAGTTCTTGTAGAGGCCCTCGACTTGGATAACTGGTTCGCTCATGATTTCGTTCTTGCCACCATGCGTATGCAATATTCGGTCGAGGTACTTTTTATCACACCGCGTGCTACTTTCGCGAACCGGCTTTCTTGCGCTTCTGTTTTGCCGATGTCTTCGAGCGTGATTTCTGCGGCTGCCGCGTTGGCTGCCATTGATGCGCGGCAAGGTCAACCGCCATGCCCGCGAATTGTGTGCCTTCGCTTTCGAGCAGGCGCCGTTGCTTGCTGCCATACGGCTCGCGAGGCAGAAGTTTCCCTCCTGCTCCCACAACGCGATGCCACGGAATGCCTTGCCCTGAAGGGCACCCGGCGATGGCGTAGCCCGCCGTGCGCGCGCCGCCGGGCAAATGAAGCATTTGGGCCAGCTGGCCGTAAGTAACCACACGGCCGCGCGGGATGCGTTTCACGAGCTTATAAACTTTGTCCCATCCACCGTTTTTCTTCGCCATCGTGGGTGCAATCCTCGTTGGTTTGACTTGGCTTGAAGTAATAGGACTCTCGATGCTCAGATTGAATATTCAGAATGCTTTTCGAAAATCGCGCATCTAATTAGTGGAAAGCGAAGTCTGCCTGATTCGCGGATTCGCTTCCACGTCAGCTCCAATCTCTGCCGCGATCACTGCCCAACTGGCCTCGTTTTTGACGCTTCCTTGCTAATTACCGATACGATGCAACCCTGCAAGGAAGACGGCATCATACCATTGACGGCGTAGTGGACAGAACGTACACTACACCACAATGCAAGGATTTAGGGGGCGATCGTGGCATTCGTCCGGCGCAAAGGGAACTCGTACTATCTGGTGCACAACGTCCGCCGCCGCGGAAAGGTCGAGCAGCTTTATCTGGCCCGGCTGGGGGAGCGGCCGCATATAACCGACGACGTGGTGCGCGAAGTTTCCCGCAACCATCCGATGCTGGAACTGGATTGGTCGCGGCTACGCGAGGACGTGAACAGCCGGGTGGAACTGTTCGATCCGGGCTCTCCCTATGTGAAACAGTTGCTGAATTCACTGCGGCTGCTCAATCTGGATTTGGCGGATCTTTCACCGCCGCTGCTGCTGCTGCCGGACCATGGTAATTCCGGCCATGATCTGGTGACGCAACTCAGGCTTTTGCGCTCCACGGTCGATATCAAGCTGGAGCAGTTCGAGCGCGTGAAACCGCGCGCTCTTGAAGGGAACCGGAGATACCGGTAGGGGGGAGAAATACCATGACCCGGGCACAACATTTGGATCCCACGCAACGCAGCCGCGAGTCTCGCGAATTTGAGACCGCATTGCGGCGGAAGATTGTGGGCCAGGAAGAAGCGGTACAGTCGGTGGTCGATCTGTATCAAGTGTTCCGGGCCGGATTGAACTCGCCGGGGCGTCCGGTGGGAAACCTGTTGTTCCTTGGGCCTACAGGTGCGGGCAAAACGCGTGTGGTGGAGGCCACGGCGGAAGTGATTTTCGGCGACCCGCGCGCGGTGATCAAGGTGGACTGCGCGGAATTCCAACATTCGCACGAAATTGCCAAATTGATTGGTTCGCCTCCGGGATATTTGGGGCATCGCGAAACGCATCCGTTGATTACTCAAGAAGCGCTCGCGCAATATCACACGGAAAAAATCAAGCTATCGTTCCTGCTTTTCGACGAAATCGAGAAAGCCTCGGATGCGCTGTGGCAGTTGCTTCTGGGCATTCTCGACAAAGCCACGCTGACTTTGGGAGACAACCGGCGCGTCGATTTGTCGCAAACGATAATTTTTCTCACGTCCAACCTGGGCGGCTCGGAAATTACCGAGCTGATGACCGGCAAGCTCGGGTTTGCTCCCGTGAACGCGGCAGATACGCCGGCACGGCTCGAGCAAAAAATCGAGCGCACAGCGGCGGAAGCGGCGAAACGGAAATTCTCTCCCGAGTTCATGAACCGGCTCGACAAGGTGGTCGTTTTTCATCCGTTGCGCGAACAACAGCTCGAACTGATTCTCGATATCGAACTGGGCATGGTGCAGCAGCGCGTGCTCGAAACAGCGAAAGGCAAGTTTTTGTTTCGCGTGACGCAGCCGGCGCGGGAATTTCTGTTGAAGGAAGGAACCGACCTGAAATACGGCGCGCGCCACCTGAAACGCGCCATCGAGCGCCATCTGGTGTACCCGCTCGCCAGCCTGCTTGCGACGGATCAGATCCGTCTTGGAGACGTGTTGTCCATTGACTGGGATGCGACCGGGAATTGTCTGGTCTTTTGGAAGGAAGCCGAAGGCGCGCTGGTAACAGTCGAACCGCCGAATCCGGGACTCGCGGCAGCGGCGGCGGCCGACGAAGACGGGCATGGGCGCGAGATTCCCACGGAGGCCGTGCCTGTAACCGCTGGCGCGGTGAGTCACGCGGCCAGGGCGTTGCGTCCCGCAGCGCAACAGGCGACTCCGTCTGAGGAAGGACGCGCGCGAAGAGTGAAGTAAGAGCGCGCCTAGCTGCTGAAGAGCCTACTTGGACGTCATAGAGTACAACCTATCTCCTATCTCATAAATGTCTCGAGTCCCCGAAGCCTAATTCTGAGCGTCTCGTGGTTCTACTTCGGGGTTGCCCGTCATTCGCCCGGAAGAGTAGGAAGTTAGCGGACCTCGCCGATGCGCTGCCCTTGCAGATACTTCCTCCCAACCTCAGCGTCGATCACGACCTTCTTGTTCTGGAACAGCATTACGATGTCAGAGCCGCCGAACATGAAGAAGCCGAACTCGTCGCCCTTCTGCAACCTGGCACCAACCTCTGGGGTCAGATTCACTGAGGAAACATCGCCCATCCCGATCGGCAGCACGGCGACTAAGCCCACCTCGGGCGAATCGATGACGATCAGGCCGCGTTCTTGGTTGTACTGGTAGGTGTCCCCGTCGATAATCTGGAGGCTGCCGTCTGCCCTGCGTACCAAGTTCAAGTAAACCCGGCCCTGGATTTTGCGGACTTCCTTGATCTCACCAGCGACAGGTACGTGGCAACGGTGATAGTCGTCGCTGTTCAGGAAACTATGGGTGTAGATGCCGTTCTCGAACGCGTCCTGGTACGAGCTGCCATCCAGGAGCTTCGCAATCTGCCAGGTAACGCCCTTGACCGTGACCTTCGAGTTCGCGTCGATGTCCCACTTGCCGGCGAAGACCGAATCGGCCGGCGACACGATCACCTTGTCGTTGCGAGGCTCTGCGATCGGTCGCTTGCCGGGCTTCACTTCGCGAGCGAAGAACTGGTTGAAGGTCAGCCATCCGCTCGGTTCGACGAAGTAGTCGTCGATGTGGTAATTGGGAAGCGCCGTGTAAGCGGGGATTCCCGCCGCCGACGCGGGCGTATCTAGGAACTGGCCCCAGGCCTCGACAAGCTTCCTCATCCAGGCACTAAAGCTCTTATCGCGGTTCAGTTGATCCCCCGGCGCTTGGTTGACGATGTAGTGGAGCTTCAGCGCCGTGGGTTGCTCGTGCCCGGTGGGGACGTACGTGACGAAACCGTCCAGATAGGTCAGGAACGAGTCCATGTCCCGAAGGCCCTTGAGGTCCGCCTTCCTGATCGCCCCTTCGAGCGCCGCTCGCAACTCTGTTCGCGCGTGCAGCAGTTGGACCAAGTCCTCGACGACCGGGACATGCCGAGTCGATTGCTTCGGTGCCTGATTACCGGTGCCGGAGGGCAGGACGACAAGGGAAAGAACGACACCCAGCACGGATATCCGCCACGTGTCGCCCAAGCGCACGCTCATGCTCGGTACCTCCACCTGACGATCCTGTTAGGGTCTTCGCGCCCACCGCTGTCTTTAGCGTTCAGCTTATCTCCGGCGTTCTGCTACTGTCAAATTTTTCGTTGCACTAGAAACTGTTCTGCGTTGCCACATTGGCTTTCGTTCGACTGTTCGCTGTCGTTGTGTGTTGCAAGCTGCTAAATTACCTGCCGCGAAACCTTCCTGACGATAGTAGCATCCGACCGATTGAGCTATCGCCACTGTGGGAAGAGGGCGCGGGGACGCGATGAAATCGGCCCATCGTGATGCAACGAGTTTCGCTCTTAGAATGAGAACGCGTCTCGCGAGAATTGTTCTTCCTGTTTTCCTGGTGTTCGCGCTTTCCTCCGTCGGACTTTCCGACGACCGCACTGTAATTCATCCGGGCTTCAATCTTTTTTCTCCACAGCAGGATATTGAGCTGGGGAAAAAGGCGTCCACGCAGGTCCCGCGCCAATTTGCCATTCTCAACAACAAACGCGTCGACCAGTATCTTCAGCGGCTCGGCACGCGCCTGGCGGCCCACGCGCCGGGATACAAATATCCGTACCAATATCGGTGCATCGACAGCGAAACGATCAATGCGTTCGCGCTTCCGGGCGGCTTCGTTTACATCAACCGCGGAGTGATTGAAAATGCGGACGACGAAGCGCAACTCGCCGCGGTGATGGCGCACGAGACTGCGCACGTTGCGCTGCGGCATGGCACGAGTCAGGCCACGAAGGCGTACGCCGCGGAGGCTGGCTTGAGCATTGTTGGGGCGCTGATTGGCGGAAACACAGCGACGTCGTTGATGGCGCAATTGCTGGGCGGCGTGGGTGTTCCGATTGCGTTTCTGAAAATGTCGCGCACGGACGAAAGCCAGGCGGACATCCTGGGCGCGCAAATCCTGCACGACGCCGGATATGATCCGCAAGCCATGGCGGATTTTTACGAGAAGCTTGGAAATTTGCCGCAGCCGGCGGAATTCTTCAGCGATCATCCGAGTCCCGAGCACCGCATTGAGCGCATTGACCAGGAAGTTGACCGCCTCAACGGCGCGCCGGCGAACGCCACGCACGATTCGCGCGAATTCAAAGCGATCAAACGCTACGTGAAATCGCTGCCCCCTTCTCCACCAAAACCAGTTGGACCTTCCGCTGACGTTGACGCTGGCGGGCCGGCAATTCCATCGGCCGAATACGCGTCATTTACAAATAGCGAATTCACCCTGGCGTACCCGGATAATTGGAAATCGCAGGCGCAATATGGCGGCGCGTCATTCGCCCCCGAACGCGGCGTGATCAACGACGCACAAGGAAACGCGGCGATGGCCTATGGAGTGATTGTCAGCGTGTTCGCGCCGCAAGATATTTCCGGCAACACGCCAACGCTGGAGCAAGCCAACAAGGAACTGATCGCCAGCCTGGAGCAATCGAATCCGAAATTGAGCGTGATGCGCGCGGCGGAATCGACGACGCTCGGCGGACAACCGGCGCTTTCAACGTACCTGCAGGGTGATTCGCCTGCCGGCGGAGCCGAGGCCGAATGGCTGGTGACCACGCTGCGGCCGAATGGACTGTTCTATATAATTTGCATCGCGCCGCAGAAGAACTACGACGCGTACAGCAGCGCCTTTCGCGCCGTGATTCATTCCGTCCGGTTTCCGAATTAGCATTGGCCCGGTATTCCGAGAACATACCAATCGAAAATCCGAAGCCGTTTTATGCCTCGGCTGATTTTTCGGCGGGCTCATCGAGGCTGCCTCCGTAAATCGCGGGCACCTGTGCTCCCATCGCGCGCAAGTACGCCGCAAATTGGCCGCGATGATGGATCGTGTGCGAGAGAATCATCTGCAGATAAATCACGGCGGGGTAATCGTATTTCCGCAGAAATGAGAGGGGCCGCGCAAAATATTCGCCGCTCAATTTCGACGCCTTCTTAAAATTTGGCTCGAACTGCTCATCGTACCAGGCCACAATGTCCGCCCCGGTTTTGATTTCAGGCGGCACTTTACTGCTGACACCGGCATAGAATTGCCCTTGGAAAATGGAGTCGAGGAACCAAGTTTCCATGACGACAATGTGCCAGGCCAGTTCGAGCGCGGTGCGCGCCCTGGGATGGATGCGATATCCGGTCTGATTGTCGGGCAACGCGGCAAATACCTTTCGCGTGATTTGCGATTCGCGCTGCAGATCCGCGAGCAGATGGCTGGAAAGTGTGGCGGCTTCTTCCGGCGTCATAGCGGGCTCCCTACGGGTAATAGAAATGGAGTATATACGGCTCTGCGCCTTTAGACGCCATGATTGCGCCGCGGGTTTCTATGGCGCGAATAGCGCATGTTTACGCCGTCGGGACAACGGTGGTGACGATTTTGTGCGGAGTGGTATCGAGATGCTGGCGCGGCTTCCAGCGGAGAATCGGCTTTCGCGCCGCGGCGACTTCATCGAGCCTGCCGACGCGCGTGGCATGCGGGGCCGTTTTGACAAGCTCCGGATTTGTTTCCGCTTCCGCCGCGATTGCGCGCATGGCGTCAATGAATAGATCGCATTCTTCCTTCGATTCCGATTCGGTCGGCTCGATCATCAGCGCGCCGGCGACGATGAGAGGAAAGGCCGTGGTGTAGGGATGAAAGCCGTAGTCGATGAGGCGCTTGGCGATATCCATGGTGTTTACGCCGTGCTTGCGCTGGCGCGCGTCGCTGAAAACGACTTCGTGCATCGAAGGCAGGCTGTACGGCAAGTCGTAAAAATCCTCGAGATGCTTGCGGATGTAATTCGCGTTG
>DASYYI010000046.1:0-10293 GCA_035933995.1 Candidatus Acidiferrales bacterium
GACTCTCTTTATACTCCTCGTACCACTCCATCTGAATCGCTTCCAGCTTGCCTTCGTTCGACAGCGCCGGGTCGCCCGTGAATCCATCGAGCTCGGTGACCCATTTGTGCAAATCGGTGAAACGCACCGTCAACGGATCCAAGCCCGGAAATTTCTCCACCAGCCGGATCCCGATTTCTTCCGCGTTGTCCCAGTCAAAAGTTCCCGGCATCGTTTTTCTCCGCCCTTCGATTTACATGCGAATTATATGGATGTCGCTGCGCGGTACAAAGAATCTGTTTTTAGTGCTCCGCTTCCTTTGCGTAATTCTTGTTCCAAGACGGGATCTCCACCACGATATCTTTCGTTCCATCCGGGACACACTGGCAGCCGAGCCGCGACTTCGGCGTCACGCCGGGCGCTTCGTCAAGCTGGTCGAGTTCCGCGTCGGTCGCTTCGTTGCATGATTCCAGCCCTTCGTGAACGATCACGTGGCACGTTGAGCACGCGCAGACGCCGCCGCACGCGTGATCGAGCCCCATGTGAAATCCGGTCGCGATGTCGAGAATGCTGCCGGGCAAGCCGTCGTGCCCGTAGGGGAATTTCGCTGGGTCGACTTCCACGGTCTTGCCCTCCTTGGCGAACGTCACTTTGAATTTCTGCGTCGCCGTCGTGTATTTGGTTTCTTCGATGTAAGGATTTTTGCCGCCCATTGCGCCTCACTTCCAAAACTTTCGCGTGACTAAACTTCGTCGATCCTCTTGCCGCCGACCGCCGCCTGCAGCACTTTGTTCATAGTCAATTCCGCCAGATTCAACGTCGCTTGATTCAGTTCGTCAATTCGCGCGCGCACCAATTTGTAATCCGTGCCGGAAACGGCTTCGCGCAGCGCCGCAACTGATTGGTCAATCGCCGCTCGTTCTTCGCGCGAAAGCCCCTCGGCGTGACCGCCCGAAAGCGCCTTCTCCGTCGCGCGCAAAATCGCTTCCGCTTCGTTGCGCGCCTCAATCAACTGCCGCTGCTCGAAATCCTGCTCCGCAAATTCAATCGACTCTTCGAGCATGCGCTCCATCTCGGCATCCGTCAGCCCGTAGCTCGGCTGCACTTCGAGCGTGCTTTGCTCGCCGGTGCGCAAATCGCGCGCGGCCACTTGCAGAATCCCGTTCGCATCGATAAGGAATTTCACTTCGATGCGCGCCAGCCCCGCCGGCCCCGGCGGCACTTTCAATTGAAACCGCGCGAGCGACCGGCAATCAGCGGCAAGCTCCCGCTCGCCTTGCAAAATATGAATGTCGATTCCCGTTTGGTTGTCAACGCCCGTCGTGAACAATTCCTGCGCGCTCGCCGGGATGGTCGAATTCCGCGGAATCAATTTCGCCACCACGCCGCCCATCGTTTCGATGCCCAATGACAGCGGCGTTACGTCAAGCAGCAGCATATTTTTTACACCGCTCTCCAGAATGTCCGCCTGCACGGCCGCGCCCAGCGCCACCACTTCATCCGGATTCAATTCGCAGTGCGGCGCGCGTCCGAAATAATCGCCGACCGTTTTACGCACCAGAGGAATCCGCGTCGACCCGCCCACCAGCACCACTTCATCCATTTCCGATGGCTGTATTTTCGCATCGGCCAGCGCCATTTTCACCGGCGCCATGGTCCGCGCAATGATCGGCATAATCATTCCTTCGAATTCAGCGCGCGTGATTTCGCGGCTGTAGATGCGATCGTCGGGCAACGCAAATCGAATCGTCGCGCGCCCCGCGTTCGAAAGCTCGTGCTTGGTGTGAATCAGCGTCTTGCGCAATTCCTGCACGGTTTCCGGATGCTTCTCAAAATCGATGCGATATTTTTTCTCGATTTCCTCGCGCACCATCGCTGAAAGCGCGTTGTCTATGTCGTCTCCGCCCAAGTGCGTATCGCCGTTCGTCGCGAGCACCTGGTAAATGCCGCCCTCGGTCGTCGAAATCAGCTTCAAAATTGAAATATCAAACGTGCCGCCCCCGAAATCGTATACGGCCACGCGCCCGCGACGCTGCTTGTGCAATCCATACGCCAGCGCCGCCGCAGTCGGCTCATTCACGAGCCGCAGCACTTCGAGACCCGCGAGGCGCCCCGCGTCTTTCGTCGCTTGCCGCTGCGCGTCGTTGAAATACGCCGGCACCGTAATGACCGCGCGATCCACCGTGTCCTTGAAAAAATCCTCGGCCCACGATTTCAGTTCCCGCAAAATAAAAGCGGATATCTCCGGCGGCGTGAAATACTTGTCGCCCAAGCGCACACGAATCACATTGCGGCTTTCCGCGTCGATGCGGAAAGGAAAAATCTTCAGCTCGTCGCGCACGTCGTCGACGCCGCGTCCCATCAGCCTCTTCACCGAATAGATCGTGCGGTTCGATTGCGTCAGCAACCGGCGTCGCGCCGGCTCGCCAGCGACAATCGTTCCATTCGCGTCCAGGCTCACCACGGATGGGCACAGCGTCTCACCATACGGTCCCGGAATGCACCGCGGCTCGCCCGTCGCCGGATCTACAAACGCGATCAAGCTGAACGTCGTCCCCAAATCGATTCCAACTGTCTTGCCCATGAACTTTTTCTAAGCCTCTAATTCCTGCGCAACATTCCGCGCCAGATTGCGTATATACGACCGCCGATTCAGCACTTCATTCAATTTCGCCATCTGCTTGCGACGTTCGTTGTCGTCCGCCCCCGCATCCACGGACTTATCCCATTCGCTGAAGACGTGCAGCAACTCCGCGTCGATCTCTTCCAGTTTTTCCTCGAAATTCTTCTGGGCCTCGCCGAGCCTGCCCCGCAATCCGCTCAAGTCCCCGCCGTCATTTCTTGCCGTGCGCAATTCGTCGAGCGATTCATTCAACTCGAAAACCTCTTCGAGCAGTTCCGGAGGCGCTTGCTGCTTCGTCGTGCCCTCTTTGCGAACGCCCTCGCGCAATAACAGATATTCGACGCGCAACACCGGCTCGCGCAGCGTCCGGTACGCATCATTCAATTCCGAAGAGCGCTCCAGAGCCAAATTCCGCTCGAACTCGGACGCCTTCACAAAATTGTCCGGATGCAGCTTCCAGCTCAGTTGATGGAACCGCTGTTCGAGCCCCGCCTCGTCGATTTTCAGCTTTTGCGGCAATCCGAAAAACGCGAAATAATCCGCGCCGTGGGCAAGCGGTTGAATTTTGCCGCACGCCAGGCAAAAATGCCCGCCGCCTGCAATCGCTCTGCAATTCCAACAAGCTTGAGCGGGCGCGGCGCCGGTCTGCGTCTTTGTGGAGCTCATGTATGATTTCCCAAGCGATTTATTGGCGAGGCGGCTGAGTCCACGGCATTCAGAATCGTCATGTTCCCCCGCCGCGGATGTTGCAAAAAGAAGCAGAACAAAATCAGGCTGTGAAGGAACTCCCGCAGCCGCAGCTTCGCGTCGCTTGAGGATTCTGGAAAACGAATCCCTGCCGCACAAGCGTCTCTTCGAAATCAAGCGTCGTATTGGCGAGATACAGAAAACTCTTCGCGTCCACGAAAACGCGCGCGCCATTTTCCTCGATCACTTTGTCGCGGTCGCGCGCCTGGGTCTCGAGTCGCATCGCATACGACAGGCCCGAGCATCCGCCGCCCTGGACGCCCACGCGTAGTCCACCCGAGTCGGGCGGCACGCCTTCCTTTACGAGCAGTTCGCGGATTTTCTCCGCCGCTTTTTCCGTGACGTGAATCATGGCCTCGCCTCCGGCATGGCGGTCGCGATAATTGCCACCGTGCGCGGTGCGAATCTCGCTAGTTGTGCGCTTGCGCCGCGCCCGCCTGCGCGATGGCGTCGCCTTCGCCGGCCTTTTTCTTCCAGTCGGAAATGGCCGCCTTGATCGCGTCCTCGGCCAGCACCGAGCAGTGGATCTTCACCGGCGGCAGCGAAAGTTCCCGGACGATGTCCGTGTTCTTGATCGACAGCGCCTCTTCCACCGTCTTGCCACGCACCCACTCGGTCGCGAGCGAAGAGCTCGCAATCGCTGAGCCGCAGCCGAACGTCTTGAACTTTGCTTCCTCGATCACGCGCGTGTCGGGATTGATTTTCATTTGCAGCTTCATCACGTCGCCGCATTCCGGCGCGCCGACGAGCCCCGTGCCCACGTTCGGATCTTTCTTGTCGAGCGAGCCCACGTTCCGCGGATTGTTGTAGTGCTCAATTACTTTGTCGCTGTAAGCCATCATCCCCTCCAGCAAATTTGATCAAGCGTTTCCGATTCCCCATCCCCAGAAAAACTTTATGCCGTCTTCCAGTTCATTTTGCTCACGTCCGTGCCTTCTTTCGCCATTTCGTACAGCGGAGAAAGCTCGCGCAAGCGATTCACGGTCTCGACCACGCGATTCGCCACGTAATCGACTTCTTCTTCCGTGTTAAATCTTCCAATCCCAAACCGAATCGACGTGTGCGCCAAATCTTCTCCGACGCCCAGCGCCTTCAGCACGTAGCTCGGTTCCAGCGTCGCGGAAGTGCAAGCCGAACCGCTCGACACCGCAACGTCGTTGATGCCCATCAGCAGCGACTCGCCTTCCACATACGCGAAGCTGATATTGATGTTGTGCGGCAGGTGATGCTCCATCGTGCCGTTGATGAACGTCTCGTCCAATTTCGACATGATGGCTTCCTTCAGCCGGTCGCGCAACGCGCTCAGCTTCCTCGTTTCCTCGGCCATTTCCAGCCGGCAGAGTTCGCACGCCTTGCCGAATCCCACGATGCCGGGAACGTTCAGCGTCCCCGAACGCATGCCGCGCTCGTGTCCGCCGCCGTCGACCATCGCGGTCAATTGCACGCGCGGATTCTTGCGCCGCACGTACAGCGCGCCCACGCCCTTTGGCCCGTAAAGCTTGTGCGCGGAAATCGAAAGCAGATCGATTCCGTCCTTCTGCACGTCCACGGGAACTTTGCCCACGGCTTGCACGCCGTCGCTGTGGAAGAAAACTCCCTTCTCTTTCGCGATCTTGCCAATCTCCGCAATCGGCTGAATCACGCCAATCTCGTTGTTGGCATACATAATCGAAATCAAAATCGTCTTGGGAGTGATGGCGCGGCGCAAATCATCCAGATTGATGCGTCCGTCTTTTTCGACCGGCAGATACGTCACTTCGTAGCCCTCTTTTTCAAGGCGCTTGCAAGTGTCGAGCACAGCTTTGTGCTCGGTGACTTGCGTGATGATGTGATTGCCCTTTTCGCGGTACATCTCCGCGACGCCCTTAATTGCCAGATTGTCCGATTCGGTCGCGCCGCTTGTGAACACGATTTCCTTTGGCGTCGCGCCAATCAACTGCGCAATCTGCGCGCGCGCGTTTTCCACTGCTTCTTCGCCAGCCCATCCAAACGCGTGGTTGCGGCTCGCCGCGTTCCCGAATTTCTCCGTGAAATAGGGCAGCATCGCATCCACCACGCGCGGATCCACCGGAGTGGTCGCGTGATTATCCATGTAAATCGGTAGCTTAATTGCCATTCCTCATCTCCCCTAAACTCGCAGCTCGACCACCTCGGAAGCCGGGGCGTCGTCAGCCATTTGTGAAATCGTGACTTTGCTCAGCATCTCAAGAATGCTGCGATTCACTTTACGAAGCGGCTCTTTGATCGTGCACGTGTGCGTTTGATCGCAATTGCCATGATGCGTCACACAAGAAGTCAGCGACACTGGCCCGTCAATCGCGCTAATCGTCTCCAGCGCCGTGATAGTTCGCGCGTCGCGCCCGAGCGTGTATCCGCCGCTGGATCCGTGCCGCGCCACCACAAGGCCCACGCGCGCCAGCTTCTGCAGCACCTTGGCCATCAACGGAGCGGAAATACCGTATATTTCAGCAATATCCGCAGCGCTGCACGACCCGTCGTCCGGATGCGTCGCCAGATGCTTCAGGGCGATCAGCGCGTAATCCGACTTTTTCGACAGCTTCAACATGGGAACGATTTGACCGGATATACGACCCACCCAGTCGCATATTCATTCTAGGCGTGTCTAGCCTTTCGTGTCAAGTAGAACTATTACTGCAAACCCTATGTTAACATAGATTTAAAACAGGACTAAACAGGTCGGGAATACGGTCGGCCTCTCGGCAGTGAATGGGCGAGAAATCCACTTTAACGAGCTGTTTCCCGCCTTGAATGGAGATGAGGTGACCTCGCCGCTTGGCAATTCCTAGTTTGTGGCGTTCTTCTTTGATCGCACCGCCGCCGATTCCGTCTTAATCTTTCCTCAGTATTTGCGCCGCCTGCTCCACGGTAATGTCCTCCGGCACGCGCTGGTAATTCGATTCGACTCTCTTTTCATGCACGGCGATCGTCTTAAAAAACAGCGCTTTGCCATTCAATTCCGTGTCCAGCAGCGTCATGTCCCAATGCGTGCCTGCGACATCCGCCTGCTTCACCGCAAACGTTCCGCCTTTATTCAAGTGCCCCAGAATTCCACCGAAGAATTTCACTTCGCTGGTCAGGCGTCCCCGCAATTCGACCAGTCGTTTCGCCCTAGTGTTCAGCACCATCACGCCCGACATATGGTGAAACACTTCGGCCTCGCGCGAGGAAGCGTGAAATTTGGGATTGGGCTTGAACGTCAGCCTCACCAGATCACCTTTTCTGCTCGCATAGTGATACAGCAGCGCGTCTGGCAGCATCGCAAGCAATTTTGTCTCCTGGTCGCCGTCTTGTTTTAGCGTTTGCACTTGCTTCTTCATCTCGTCCGATTCGTTTGTTAGTTTCTGAATCCGCACATTTTCGGCGCGCTGCTGCTCTGCGTTCAATGGTTTGCCATTCTCGGCCAACAGCCGGCTGACGTCGCCATGCTTCGTTTCGATCACGTCGTACAGTTGCTCTTTGCCCTTTTGCCACTCGGCTTTTCGGAATCTCCACAAAGTATTGTCGCTCTGCTCCGCCTTCAGTTCGTTCGTGAGCACCTCACGCGCCAATTGTTGCGCGTCGACTTTTCCGCCGCGATTCGAAACGGCTTTCTCCTCCGCCTTCGATTTCGAACTTTGAGTTTCCGCGGAAAGAGTGCCGCCTGCGATAATCGCTATAATTGCTAGCAGAATTGCGGAAACGATCCAAACGCCTCGAAGAGTGAATGCCCGGTTATTATGACTCTCGAAAGACATCGCGCGACCTCGCTTCGTAAATTTTCAGCGGGCGGCTACGCACAACTTTGCAGGAAATCAGCGCTTCCATGTCCCGCCCCAAAATTAAGATGTTTTGGCGCTGCGGAAAGCCACTCTTGACGACAAATTTGTTTTACTCTGTCGTGAGTAGGTCTAGAATCTGTTGGTTCTCTAGCGGTGGACCTCAGAGACACCAGATGAAACGCGGTTGAAAACGTTGAAAACAATGATCCGCTTTTTGGAAACTCGGCGCACACGCGCGGAACGCGCGGATGCTCTTCAACAATTCGTCCTCGGCCACCTCGAAATCAGCGTGATGGAGATTCTGTGGTCGCGCGGCGAATCGAGCGTGCGAGACGTTGTTCACCGGCTTCCGCGCACGCTCGCGTATACGACCGTCATGACCACGCTCGACCGCCTCTACAAAAAAGATTTACTTAGCCGCCGCAAATCAGAGCGCGCCTTTCTCTATTCGCCGCGCCTCTCACCGGAAGAATGGGAGCACAAGCGCGCCGGCGATCTTGTTGCCGGCTTTCTTGCGGGACCGCAGCCTTCGCGCGACTTGCTGATCTCGTGCCTGGTCGAAGCGGTGGGGCAATATGACAAAGCCCTTCTCGATGCGCTCGAAAAAAGAATCCGCCGGAAACGCAAAGAGCTTTTTCGCCGAGGCCGCTCATGATTCTTCCTTACATCCTGCGGCTGTTCTGTCTCTGCTTCGCGTCGTTTTTCCTGATTTACGCGGCATTAAGCGTGGCAGCATGGCTTGTTGCACCCTCTGCGATCCGGTTGGGTGAATCGCTCAAGCCACGTTTCGCCGCGCGCCTTCTGCTCGTCTTACGCCTGTCGCCCGTCGCCGTTGCCGCTTTCGTCGTGTCGGCGCTTTGCGTGCCCAGCTATTTGTGGCTTGAGCCGGATGCAAATGCGGAACGCGTCGGCATCGCATGCTGCTTCGCCGCCCTCCTGGGCGCGTTGCTCTGGACTACATGCCTCACGCGAGTTCTGCGCGCCGTTTTTATCTCGCTTCGCTTCCGCCGCCGGTGCGAACGCGAAAGCAACGCCACGCTTATCTCGAATCCGCAAGCGCATCTGCTTGTCGTGGACACTGAAGGCGCGGTGCTTGCCCTCGCGGGCGTAATCCGTCCGCGAGTCGTGGTCTCGCGCGGCGTATTGCAGTCGCTCTTGCCGCATCAACTCGAAGCGGCTATGGAACACGAGCGCGCCCACCAATTTTCGCGCGACAACCTCAAGCGTTTCCTTCTGCTTCTCGCGCCCGGCATTTTCCCGCTTTCGCGAGGATTCGCCGCCATGGATCGTTCGTGGGCGCGTTTCACCGAATGGGCCGCCGACGACCGCGCCGCCGCAGGAGATTCACAACGCTCGCTTTCGCTCGCTGAAGCGCTGGTGCGCGTCGCGCGGATGGAAACGTCCTCGCGAACATCCTTGTTCGTCAGCTGCTTGATCGAGGACGGCCGTGATCTTTTCATCCGCGTCGATCGCCTGCTGGCGCTTGAAACGCCCGCCGAAAACGCTCCTCGCAAAATGCGCGCGCTGCTCGCCGGTATTTCTCTGGTCATCACCGGCCTTGTGATTGCCGCCATGATGCGCCCAGCCACGCTTTACTCCGTGCATCGCCTGCTCGAACACCTGATTCGATAATCTCCTTCCGCGAAAATAATCGAACTACGGCCCGTGGTAGTAGTTTCCCGCGCAAAGTAATCTGCGCGGTGAAATGAAGCCGGCCCTCGCAACCAACAGCGTCCATGCTTGCGCGAAAACGACGCGCTCCGCCGTCATTTTCTTATTCGCGGTGATTTTGCTGGCGCCTTTGTCGCGCCCTCAGAATTTTCGCGGCAGCATCGTCGGCGAAATTGTGGACACGACCGGCGCGCGTGTTCCCTCCGCGAAAATCGTCGCCCGCTCGCTGCAAACTTCCTTCGAGCGCCAGGCCACCTCCGACGCGCAGGGTGAATTTCGCCTCGCCGATCTTCCTCCCGGGCCCTATCGCTTGACCGTTTCCGCGTCCGGGTTCATGGACGCCACTTCTGACGTCTCCGCTGTCGTCAGCTCCGTTCAGGACGTCAGCGTCGCCTTGAAACCCGCTGCTGTCCAGCAAAGCGTCACTGTCCGCGCCGAGGCTTCTTCCATCACTACGGAACCCATCGATATCACCAGCGCCGTTCATGGCGGCGCCGTATCCGCGCACGACCTCGCAAACATTCCCCTGGCGCATCGCACCTTCGCCAACATCGCCTTCCTCGTTCCCGGCACCGAACCTGTCGAGCCTTCGGATCCCACCAAGGCCCGCATCACTGCCGTTTCTTTCGGCGGCAGTTCGGGACTCAACGACGTTCTCAACGTCGATGGCGGCGACAATTCTGACGACTACATCGGCGGATTCCTTCAGAATTTCTCGCCTGACGCCATTCAGGAATTCGCCGTCGAGACTTCGCAGCAAAATGCGGACACCGGCCGCACCGTCGGCGGCTCCGTCGTCATCACCACCAAGCGCGGCGCCGACCAATGGCATGGCGACGCTGCCTTTTCGGAACGTGCCGCCGCCCTCAACGCGCGTTATCCCATCGAGAATCCCGCGCCGCTGCCCAAGCAGCCTTTCTCTTCTCAAGATTACATCGCCACGCTGGGCGGCCCGATTGTGAAAAGCAAGCTGTGGTTCTTCACCTCTTTCGAATACAACCATGAAAATGCCAGCATCGCTTACAGCCCCGCCAGTCTCACGCAATTCAATGCCCTCGCCTCGCTGGCCGCGCAAGGCTTGATTCCCGGCGTGAATTCCATCGCCGTTCCCAACAACGTCCCTGTTCCGTTTCGCGATTATCTCGGCAGCGCGCGAATAGATTGGACGCAGTCCACTCGTTCGCAATGGTTCTTGCGCGCCTCGGAGGACAACTACACCACCAGGAATTTCTCGGTCCAGCAGGCCACGCTTCCATCCACCGGCGCCGACTGGCACAGCAATTATCTGAATATGGTAATCAGCAACCAATTCACGTTTAACTCTACATGGCTTGGCTCTTTCGCGTTTGACGCCAGCGGCTTGCATTTAACCGAAGTCCGCAATTCCAATTTCGGATTTGCACTCGCGTTTCCGTTCAGCTCCACATTTCAAACCATCTCCGGCTTCGAAACGTTCGGCGACAATCAGTTCGTCACGCCCATCACCGCGTTTCC
>DASYYI010000069.1:0-2839 GCA_035933995.1 Candidatus Acidiferrales bacterium
CCGTAGGGCCAACCTGCTTCGACTGAGCCTAGATTTGTGAGATCAACGACATTCGACACGTGGTAGAGGCCTTTGCCTTGAATCACACGCCGCAACAGCGCTTCCGACGAGGGGCGATATTTGGATGGGTCCACGCCCCAATGGCGGAACATGGCGCGCACGGAAATTATTGATTCCGCCCCGGCAAGCGATTCGAGTGTGAACTGCTGACGCAGGCGCGCGCACAAAGCCTCCATTTCATGGACAAGTTGCGGGCCGGACGGCGTGACAGCGACCTCATCCGCCTCGACGACGGCCAGCCTGACGCCGGGAAGTTGAATTTCAATATTCATGATGAACTGGCCCGCGAAAATGCTCTGCTATGATGAACGACGGCAAGTGATTTTAACGGAGCCTGATCATCGCGACAAACGCCGAATTCGAATATGAGAAATTCCGACATGGGATCATTCTCTTCAATTCCGCGGAATTTTTCAAAGCGCATGAGGTTTGGGAAGAGCTGTGGCTGACTGCGCGGGAAACTGACAAAGCATTCTTGCAGGGCATGATCCAGCTCGCTGCCGCATTCCATCATTACAAGCGTGGCAATCCGAAGGGAACCAAGTCGCTGCTCGAGGCGGGTCTGGGCAAATTAAGAGGATTGCCGAGTGAGTATCGCGGAACAAATTTGCGGGTCTTGCGAGGAGCCCTAGATGGCTGGTTAGAAGCCGTGACGAGGAGTGGATTGGCAGCGGTGGCTGAAGTTCCGCAAATTGAGTTTGTGCGCCCTATCCAGTCGAATTGAGCGACATAGTTGGGAGTGTCCACAATTGGGCATCATTGTCTTGGAGTTGGTGGCACCGTGCGTACATGAGCAAGAAAACGCCTAGAAAGGAATCAAACAAAGCGACGCTCGCCCGCGTAAAGAGAGAAATGGCCGCGCCGCGCGTAGCGAGATCCGCCCGGAATGAGGATGCAAGCCGCACGGCGACGAACCGGTTTGGGCAGAAGCGGGCGAAGCGGGGACGTCACTCCGCGTAATGCTCCGCGACAAAGCGCCCCGAGCATGCTAGCCTGCACGTACATTCAGCCATGCGGACGACGTTGCGAGCCCTGGCCGGAAGCCTGCGAAGAACACCCACACTGCGCAGACGAGAATCAAACGTGCCTAGCGATGAGTGGATTAGGGCCCTCGAAGACGGGAGACGAGTGAAATTCACCAACGAAAAACTGCCTGAGGACGGCTCATTCATCACCGCACAGATCGAAGGAAACGAAGTGGTGTACTCGGTGGTGTTGAATAAAGAGAAAAATCTGTTGAGCCGAGACGAGGTTGAAACGCACTTTAAGAGCGAGCTCTCGAAGAAGTAAGGCTGCTCATCGATCCGTAACACGCGGACCCGCGCGGTCAAATGACACAAATGCGGCAAGATTCGACCGCTTGAATTATGCGGCTACTCGTCGACGATGAGTTCGCCCTTCATTCCCATGTGGCCGAATCCGCAAAATACGCAACACTTGAAAGGATAGCTGCCGGGCGTTTGCGCGACGAATTCAATCGTGACCGTCTGGCCCTTGGGCACCTTCCAGCAATCCTGTGGCGACGTGAAGACCAGGCCGGGCGCGCCATTGGCGGCCGCGCCGTCGGGATAGGCGTTGATTTTGAATCCGTGATTGTGATCCGTTGCAGTGATGCGCAGCTCGACCTTGGTCCCCTTCTTGATATGGATTGGCGACGGCGTGAACTTGTATTTCTTCGCCGTCATGTCAATGACTTGAGTGTTTTGATTTTGCGGGGGTGGCTGCTGTTGACGCGAAAAAGCGCCTGCTGACAGGAACACTGCGAAGATCATCACAAGAAAAGCGCGGAAGAGTTTCAACGGATGTCCCCTTCAATAAATTTGACACATCGCAAAAGCCTGCCGCTGGCAGGGAACACATGTTGCCACAACTTCCGAAATTCTGGAGCGAAAATGTGCGGACTGTCTTCCAATGCAAATGGCCGAAGGAATATGGGGCATGGCGCACGCGTGCGGTGCGAGGCGTGGGGAAGTTGACAGCGTTGGTAGCGTGTGGAATCCTGTCTTTGGGATTCCCCACATGCGAATCAGCGCGAAAGGCGAGTATGCGGCGAAAGCCGTTCTTTACCTGAGCTTGAAATATCCGAAGGTAGTAACCATCCACGAAATCGCCGAAAATCATAAAATACCGCTAAAGTACCTGGAGCAAATTCTGCTGGTCCTTAAACGTGCGGGCGTGCTCGAGAGCCATCGCGGCGTCCGAGGCGGCTACACCCTGGGGCGAGGTCCCGACCAGATTTCGATTGGCGAAGTCTTGCGGGCAGTCGACGGGAAATTCTCGCGGTCGAGTTGCGTGGAGGTCGACTTGCAGCGCCATCACTCCTGCCCCGAAGAGAATTCCTGCGGTTTGAAACAGCTGTGGCAAGACGTGCAGGTGGCGGTGGAGAAAATCCTCTTTGAGACCACGTTTGACGAACTGCGCAAACGCACACTTGCAGGCATCGCGCGCGAGGGCAATTACGTCGCGTTCGAAGTTTAGCCGATTCCGAGTCGGGCTGCCACACGTTCACTGCTGCCGCAGGTCGAGGTGGGAAACAATTCTGTTAGGAGCTCTAAAAACTAAAAGGCGAGCTGCGAAGCTCGCCGCGTCCATGTTCAACCGTTAAGGTTCATCGCTCGGACAAAAAATCTACGCTGTGGCCTTTTTCTTCTTGAACCAGTCGGCATTGATGGCCGTGTAGCCGGACCATTTCTCCGGCAAATCCTCAAGGGCGAAAATTGCCGTCACGGGGCACACGGGAACGCACGCGCCGCAATCGATGCACTCCTCGGGGTTGATG
>DASYYI010000072.1:0-1887 GCA_035933995.1 Candidatus Acidiferrales bacterium
GTCGTCAAGCCGGGCCGCGTGATGTTTGAGATGTCGGGCGTCGATCTGGCCGCTGCCAAGGAAGCCATGGAATTGGCGGCGCACAAGCTGCCCATCCGGACGAAGTTCGTCAGCCGGGCGGAGGAGCTCTGATGGCGAGCCGCATGGAAGACTTCCGGCCAATGAACGTCAACGAGCTCGAAATTCAGGCGCACGAGATCGGCGAGCAGATTTTCCGTCTGCGGTTTCAGTTGACCACGGGGCAGTCGGAGAGCGTCAAGAAGCTTCGCGAAGCCCGCCGCGATTTGGCGCGTATCAAGACGCTGGTTCGCCAGCATGAACTCGGCATTCATGCGGCGGCTCCGAAAGAAGCGGAAGCGGCGCACTCGAAGAAGCCAAAGAAAGCGGCTTCCGACAAGCGCGGCGCGAAGAAACACGGCGCCAAAGAATCGAAAGAAGCCAAGGACTCGAAAGAATAATGAGGATCACAGATGGCCAGTGAAGCGGCAACAGGCGCGGCGGAGTCTTCAAACGATCGCGGCGCGCGCCAGCAACTCGTCGGCATTGTCACGAGCTCGAAAATGCACAAGACAATCGTGGTGAAGGTCACGCGCACAACGCAGCACCGCAAATATCTGCGTGTGATTCGCCACAGCAAAAAATACTACGCTCATGATGAGCAGAACGAAGCACGCCCCGGCGATACGGTTCGCATTGTCGCCAGCCGGCCGTTGTCGCGGCTCAAGCGCTGGAGGCTGGCGGAAATCGTCGCTCGCTCTACGCGCGTGGCCTGATGTTCTCGGAAATGAGGGAGCACTAGCATGGTTCAGATGCGCACGTGGCTGACCGTCGCCGATAACTCCGGCGCGCGGCAATTGACGGCCATTCTTCCGCTCGGCGGAGACACGGGGCTCGTGGCTGGATTGGGAGATGTCGTCACCGCCTCGGTCAAGGAAGCAGCTCCTGACAGTCAGGTGAAGAAGGGAACAGTGGTGAAAGCAGTGGTCGTTCGCACGCGCAAGGAGCATCGCCGCAGGGATGGCACTTACATACGCTTCGACGATAATGCCGCCGTGCTGATCAACGAGGCGGGCGAGCCCGTCGGCACGCGCGTCTTCGGCCCCGTGGCGCGCGAATTGCGCGAAAAGAAGTTCGCCAAGATTATTTCACTAGCACCGGAGGTTTGGTAGCCATGCGTCATCTTGAAGCGAAGCAAAAGCCGCGGCCGGTGATGATTCGCCATGGCGACACGGTGAAGATTATGTCCGGGCGCGACAAGGGCAAGACTGGACGCGTACTTGCCGTCGACCCGGTGAAGCGTCGCGTCACCATCGAGCACGCCAATATCATCAAGAAGCACACGCGTCCGAATCCGTCGAAGAATATTCGCGGCGGCATTTTGGATAAAGAAGGACCGATGGACGTTTCGAACGTGATGATTCTCTGCCCGTCTTGCGGCAAACACGCGCGCATGGGCACGAAAATATTATCTGACGGCACCAAGGCGCGAACTTGCCATCGGTGCGACGCGACCATCGAAAATTAAGGGTTAAGAGAGACAAGGTTAAGAGAAATGATCAGCCGTTTACATGAACGTTACCGAAAAGACGCCATGCCGGCGCTGTCGAAGAGATTTGGCTACACGAACACCATGGCTGTGCCGCGGCTGCAGAAGATCACCGTGAACATCGGCCTCGGCGAAGCCAGCCAGAACGTGAAGCTGCTCGACGTGGCCGTGCAGGAGCTTGGCCAAATTACCGGCCAGAAGCCGGTGATCACGCGCGCGAAGAAGTCCATCGCGAATTTCAAGATTCGCAAGGGCATGCCCATCGGCTGCATGGTCACGCTGCGCGGCGAGCGCATGTACGAATTTCTCGACCGCCTCGCCAATATCGTTCTGCCGCGCGT
>DASYYI010000082.1:0-18325 GCA_035933995.1 Candidatus Acidiferrales bacterium
ATCCGCCGCCGAGCGCCATGCCCTGCGGCGCGGCGACGACGGGGCGCGGCGCGTATTTGATCGCCATGTTCACATTTTGAAATTGCCGGACGGCCATGTGAATGTCGTCCCATTCCTCTTCCTGCGCGCTGACGAGCAGCAGCATCAGATTCGCGCCTACGGAAAAATTCACGGCCTGATTGGCGATGACCATCGCGTTGAAATCCGTGTGCAGGCGCTTCAAGCCCGCATGCAGCATGGCGACAATGTCTCCGCCAATGGCGTTCATCTTCGCGTGGAATTCGCAGCACACCACGCCATCGCCCAAATCGATCAGGCTCGCGCCGGCATTTCCCTCGACGACTTTCGATTGCTCCTTGAGCGATTTCAGAATGATGATTCCGCTTGGTTCCTCGACGGACTTGTACTCCTTCGCGGCCAGATCGAAATAACGCGTGTGCCCGTGCGCGGATTCGTAGAATGTTTTCTTGCCGGATGCCCCGAGTGAAGTGACGCTGGGCGGCATCGCTTTGCCCACCATCTTCAGCATCAGCGCCATCGGTTCCACGCCAATGGTGTCCCAAATCTCGAACGGGCCGAGCTCCCAGTTGAATCCCCAACGCATGGCGCGGTCCACTTCCACAATGCGGTCAGCGATTTCCGGGACACGCCGCGCGGCGTACAAGCACGTCTCTGAAAGCGCGCCCCAAATGAAACGCGCCGCTTTGTCGACGACTTTGCCTTCGAGAATCGGGCCGACGAAGGAGCGAAGGCGCTCGCGCGTGTTCTCGATCATTTTTCCGGCCTCGATGGAAGCGAATTTCGCTTTCTGGCGCGGACGATACTCCATCGTTTTCGTGTCGAGGGTAAGGATTTCGCTTTCGCCGCCGGCTTTTTTGACGCGCTTGTAAAAGCCGCTGCCCGTTTTTTCGCCCAGCCAGCCGCGCTTCATCATTTCGTCGATCAACGGCGGCAACCTGTAGATTTCGCGCGACTCGTCGTTTGGCACGCTGTCGTAAATATTCCGCACTACGTGGGCCAGCACGTCGAGCCCGACAAGATCGGCGGTGCGAAACGTCGCTGATTTCGGCTGGCCAATCGCGGGGCCGGTGCAGGCGTCCACTTCCTCGACGGTCATATCGAGCTCGCCCATCAGGCGCAGCGCGTTGAGCATGGAAAACGTGCCGATGCGATTGGCGATGAAGTTCGGCGTGTCTTTCGCGACGACCACGCCTTTGCCGAGGCGGCGATCGCAAAATTCGTCGAGCGCGGCCAGAACTTCAGGTTTGGTTTTCGGCCCGGCGATCAGCTCGACCAGCTTCATATACCGCGGCGGGTTGAAGAAATGCGTGCCCGCCCAGTGCGCCTGAAAATCGTCAGAGCGGCCTTCGGCGACCAGATGAATCGGCAGACCTGAAGTATTCGAGCTGACAATTGTGCCCGGGCGGCGATGCTCGTCGACGCGGGCGAGCAGGCTGCGCTTGATGGCGAGATCTTCGGTGACCGCTTCGATGATCCAGTCGGCGTTGGCGCACCAGGCGAGATTGTCTTCGAAATTTCCCGGCGTGATCAGGCGCGCAAAATCAGGAACGAAAAATGCGGCAGGCCGCGATTTTTTCGCGGCCTCGATGCCCGCGAGAGCAAAGCGATTGCGCACGGCGGGCGATTCGAGCGTCAAACCTTTGCGCGTTTCCTCAGCGGTCAATTCGCGCGGGACGATATCGAGCAGGTAGCACGGCAGGCCGGCGTTGGCAAAATGCGCGGCGATGCGCGCGCCCATCGTTCCAGCGCCCAGAACCGCGGCCTTTTCGATGCGAATCGTCATTGACTCTCCAACATGGCTCCGGCGGTAAAACGGAGGTTACAGAACTGCTACACACCGGGTCAACCTAAAAACCCCTGTGTCCTTAGACAGGCTACAATAGTCATATTCACAGGGACAGAGGTTCCTGGCACCAGGAGAACGATGGGCAATGTATTTCGTTGGCTTGGCACGGCGGTAAAAGGGCTGCGGTCGTTCGCCTACAATTTGCCGCTCGACCGTCCGCGCATTGGCGTCGCGTTGGGCGGCGGTTTCGCGCGTGGAATTGCGCACATCGGCGTCCTGCGCGTTCTCGAAGAAAATAATATTCCCGTGGATCTGCTCGCCGGCACAAGCGTTGGCGCGCTGGTCGGTTCGGCATACGCGGCCGGCACGGCGCTCACTGAGCTCGAATATCAGGGCATGCTGACGCATTTTCGAGATTTCGGCAGGTGGACCATTTCACGCATGGGCATGGCAACCAACGAGCGGCTGGAGACATATTTGCACCGCTTCACGTCAAAGCGCACGTTCGAGGAACTGAAAATTCCGTTCGCGATTGTCGCGACCGACATAATCACCGGACAAACGGTGTACTTCACAGCGGGTGAGTTGGCGCGGCCCTTGCGCGCGTCGTGCGCATTTCCCGGGCTTTTTATGCCGGTCGAGTACGATGGGAAAATTCTCGTTGACGGCTTTCTCACCGAAGCGGTGCCTACTGAAGCGCTGCGCCACATGGGGGCCGACGTCGTGATTGCTGTACACCTCGATCCCGGCCAGCCGGACGAGAGGCCGAAAAACACCATCGAAGTGATCAGCCGCTCGTTCTCGATCATTCAGGAGCAGGCGCCGCAGCGCTGGGTGCGATACGCGGACATTATCCTGCGCCCCGAAGTGAAAGAGATTCACTGGGACGACTTCCAGAGAACGCCGGATCTGGTTGCCGCAGGCGTGGCTGCGGCGCAGTTGGCGCTGCCCGAAATCAAAGCTGCGCTCTCTCGCCCCGTGCTTATGCCGCACGAGCCTGCCCCACACCCGGACGGAAAATCGCAACTTTCCCGCTAAGCTGATATGTGGGAGTTGCGAAGCCTTCAAGGAAAAATGAAGACCGTCGGCGGAATTAAATCGACAAGCTCGCAACCAAGCCTTCGCGAATCAGCCGTCGAACCACGGCGAGCTTGCCCGCTTCGTCCAAATCGCCGGGAAGATCGCGCGCCGTAAACCTGGCGTGGTTCAGTGCAAATTGAATCGCGTCGTGCGCGTGAGACGGGAAGTTGATTCTGCGCCCGTAGCATTCGACAATCGCGGACTCCCCGTTCCTTTGCAAGCGAGTCATGACGCCCGGCCTCGCGCCCACTACTGTGTCAACCGTCAGTCCGTCCAACGCCGCAAGCTGCGTCATTTGTCCTCGCAGCGGTGGCGGACACACAGACATCAATCGATCCACGAAGTAGTCAAGGCTCGTGTCGAACGCTGCGTCAAAGTCTGCCCTGGAAACTTTCTGCAATAGGCCTCGCAGCGTTTCCCGCGCTTGCGTACGATCGAAGCCGGGCCGCGCAAAACCGGGAGGAAGGGCTTTGCGAAACGCGGGATCATTTAGAGCGGCCCCTGCCACGAATTCGAGCAGCAAATCCGTCCACGTGTACCTGAGGACGCCCGCCGTTATATGCAACGAAACTACGTCCGTCGAACGCGCGTCATGGACGATGCCGCGAGGGACATAAGCAACGTCGCCGGCATCGAGCTGAAATTCGAGAATGCTCGCGCCCTGCTCGTGGACGGCCGAGTCAAAATCCTGCGCCGGCAGCGGCAGCTCCACGGGAGTTCCGTAGATACTCCACTTCTTGGAACCCGCCACCTGCAGCACAAACACGTCGTGCGTATCATAATGCGGCTTCGCGCCCTGAGCCCCGGGCGGGGTCATGTAAATATTCGTCTGGAACGGAAAGCTGAATTCGCCTTCGAGCGCGCGGCAGAAGGAAGTCAGCGATGGCACGACGGTATCGAGGAACGCCAGAGTTATCGTCGAGCCTTCGCCGAAAAGCTGATAGACCTTGGCGACATCCAGAGCATCATCTTCCACGGTGTAGTCGTCAGACGTGATTTCCCGATTCGCATTCTTCAGTGTGATGTCCGGATATCGGCGGTCGAGCGTGGTGAGAACGCGGTCCACTTCATCGAGGGAAAGCAGCGAATGGAAATAGTTTGGCTGGTTGCGCTTGACGACGAGTGTCTGTTTTTCCCAGTAGCTTTCGAAGAAAGTTTCCTCGCTGACTGGGTTGATCAGCCATTCGAGCGAGGGACGTGTTTTGGGGGGAAACACGTTTTCTTCGCTGGCATGGGAGCTAAAACCGGGTTTTGGTGAGGACATTTTAACCCCGCAACGCGCGCGTCCCCCCGCGCGCGCCAACTCCTTTAATTGACTCCTATACCCTTACCAGCGGGGCCAGTTGATTAGCCAGGACTAGTATCTCGCGCCGTCGGGATCAGACTTCGGAGGTGTTTTCTTCTTCTTGTCGGGATCAGAGCCCTTTGCCTTTGCCTTTGTTTTTGTTTTCGCCGTAGTCGTCTTCTTCGTCGTGGTCTTCTTCTTGTCCTTCGAATCCGGATCAGCGGCTTTCTTCGAGTCGGGATCAGACCCTTGTTGGGCAATAGCCCGCACGCCGGACGCCAAGGCGGAAGCGCCGATTAGGAGGGCGCCTGCTGCAGTCAGGAAAGACCTGCGCGGCATTTTCCGCTCGCTGACGATTTGCTCGTCCGTCAGCGTCTGGGACAATTCTTGCTTGACCACTTTTGCATCTTTCTCAGCCATCATTTGCTCCTTTTCGTCGCGCTTCCACTGTGGGAGACATGGATCGCGCCTCTTCCGTACTGCTTCTATCACGCCCTCTTTCGCCAAGTCAAGAACGAGATGGTTCAGGTTCGATCTCGACACGAACTGGCTGGCCATTCCCTTTGCCCCGCTTTGTCAGCCATTCCTCAAATGCATGCGCGAAATGCGATGGATCGACGCGCAGGCTGGCTTCGATCTGGCCCTCAGCGACAGGCAAAGTGTCGTCAAATTCGGCAGAGCCAGTGAAATTGCGCATGCAAAACGCATCCAGCCACTCGAGCGGGCACGCTTTGCGCTCGCCATTAACAATGATCTCGACTCGCAGTTTCCGCACGTACACGGCCGCAGTATAGCACCCGGCATTCCTGTTAACCCTATCGCGCATTCTCCGCGGTTCGCGTTCTTGCATTTCGTTCTTTGGCGGCATAGACTTTTATTTTGTGTTATTTGCACTACTAATAGAACATCAGACGCGACGCGCAAGAGTCCGGCCCGGCAGCTGGGCAACCCGCGCCAACCAAAAATAGGAGGCCTTGTGGCCACGCCGTTGGAAAGTTGGGTTGAGGAGGTTTCTCGCCTCACGAAGCCAAAAAGCATTGTGTGGTGTGATGGATCGCAGCGCGAATATGACCACATCGTCGAAGGAATGCTCCGCGACGGCTCGTTCATCGAGCTGAATCAGAACACTTATCCGAACTGTTATCTGCACCGCAGCAATCCCAACGACGTGGCGCGCACCGAAAGCGTGACCTTCATTTGCACGCGCGAAAAATCCGATGCCGGCCCCACGAACAACTGGATGGCCCCGGACGAAGCGAAACAGAAAGCCGAGCCGTTTTTCCGCGGCGCGATGAAAGATCGCACAATGTACGTGGTGCCTTATGTTCTTGGCCCCGCGAATTCACCCTACAGCAAAGTGGGCGTCGAGATCACCGATAGCCCATACGTCGCCGCGAGCATGCGCATCATGTCGCGAATGGGCACGGCGGCGCTCGACCGCCTCGGCGGCTCTTCGGATTTTGTTCCCGGCCTTCACTCCCTGGGCGACATGGAACCGGCGCATCGCCTGGTACTGCATTTCCCGGAAGAAAAATTGATCTGGAGCGTCGGCTCGGGTTACGGCGGCAACGCACTGCTCGGGAAAAAGTGCTTCGCGCTGCGCATCGCCAGCTGGATGGCGCGCGAACAGGGCTGGATGGCCGAGCACACGCTGATTTTGGGGCTCGAAGATCCTTCCGGCAAAGTGACGTACATGTGCGCGGCCTTCCCCAGCGCCTGTGGAAAAACCAATCTCGCCATGATGGTCTCGGCGCTGGAAAATCAGGGCTATCGCGTCTGGACGATTGGCGACGACATTGCCTGGATGCATATCGGCAAAGACGGAGTGCTGCGCGCCATCAATCCGGAGAATGGATTTTTCGGCGTAGCGCCGGGAACCAACGAAAAGACAAATCCCAATGTGATGACCGCGGTGCACCACAACACGATTTTCACTAATGTGGCTATGGCTCCGGAGGGCGAGCCGTGGTGGGAAGGCATGAACGCGGCGGCTCCCTCGGGCTTGACCGATTGGAAAGGCGAGAAGTGGACTCCGAGCAAGGGTCCCGCCGCTCAACCGAATTCGCGCTACACAGTTCCCGCCAAACAGACTCCTTCCATCTCAAAACGTTTTGAAGACCCGGAAGGCGTGCCGATCTCCGCGATTATTTTTGGCGGGCGGCGCGCTAAAGTCGCCCCGCTCGTTTTCGAGGCTCGCGATTGGCAGCACGGCGTATTTGTGGGCGCCACCATGGCGTCGGAAACCACGGCGGCGGCGACCGGAGCCGTTGGCGTCACGCGCCGTGATCCCATGGCCATGCTTCCCTTCTGCGGTTACAACATGGCCGATTATTTTCGTCACTGGCTCGAGATGGGCGAGCGCGTTGCGCATCCGCCGAAAATTTTCCACGTGAATTGGTTCCGCAAAGGCGAAGATGGCAAATTTCTGTGGCCGGGCTACGGTGAAAATGTCCGCGTGCTGAAGTGGATGCTGGAGCGCATCGAAGGCCGCGCGAAGGCCACGGAAACGCCGATTGGTTATGTGCCCGCGCCGGGCTCGCTTACTCTCGACGGCCTCGATATTTCCGCCGACACCATGGAACAATTGTTGCGGGTCGACACCAACGTGTGGGCCGATGAACACGACGCGATTGGAAAATTCTTCGAGAAATTCGGGAAGCGGCTGCCGGAAGAACTTCGTCAGGAACAGGAAAAGCTCGGCCAGCGATTGCAGCATGTCGCCGTCGCGCAAAAATAATTTCGCGTTACGCGCCGCTCTTGTGCCGCGGGATGGCATCTTTCTCCCGCGGCGTTTTTATTTGTCATTTGCGCGACGGCGACGCCGGTCGCGGCAGAAATATTTGGATGATTCCATGACTATCGACCGGGTTCGCAAATATTGCCTGGCCATGCCGCACGCTACCGAGTCGTTGCAGTGGGGCGACGACCTCGTTTTCAAAATCGGCGGCAAAATGTTCGCCGTACTCGTACTAAAGCCGGCGAAAGTCTGGCTGTCGTTCAAATGCTCGCCGGAAGAATTCGCTGAATTGACCGAGCGTCCCGGAATCATTCCGGCGCCCTATTCGGCGCGTTACTACTGGGTAGCGCTCGAATCGCAGGACGTGCTCGCGACAACGGAACTGGAACGGCTCTTGCGCGGTTCGTACGACATGGTATTTGCGAAGCTTCCCAGAAAAACGCAATCCGCGCTTTCCCGCGCGAAAATCAAATCCAAAAATACGCGCCTCCCTCGCCGTAAGGCGCATTGACGTAAAAAAGATTCGCGTGCTCGATGGCCGAGAGCGCCGCGCAAACCTGTTTCGCGCCATGCTCCGCGCAAAAATGCTCGCCGAGCATCACTTCCATGCGATCGGCGGCATCGAGATTCGGAATCTGCTCGCGCGAAAACCACAACCACGTGGCGGCACGCGAACATTCCTGGCACGACTTGGAATGATCGTCATCGCGCGCCAGCCGCACGCCGATCGCCGCTGCGACAGCCGGCTCAACACCGGCGGCGTCGAAGTCGGGCGCCGCCACGAAAAAATACTGCGTAAACGATTCACCATCCGGCTCAAACGCGACTACGCGACCGGAATACGCAGCGAGGTCTTTCTTTAGCTCCGCGATCAAACATTCGCGGCACAGAGAAACTTCCGGCCGCTGCGGCTGGCGCAGTGGAACGTTCTTGCCTTGCAGATATAAATTGTCGGGAAGAAAAGTCGCCATCCATGATGGATGGCCCGCCAGATGGACGCATTCGGCGGGGACGTGAATCAAGCGCGCGATCCAGTTCGATGTGCGCCGGCGAAAAGAAAGTTGCGGATAGGCTTCGCGAAGGGAGATTCGTGGCATTCGTCGAGTTCGCTCGCGCGCAGCGGCGGCTGAGGCATATTATCTGCGGCGCGTCACTACATGTCAGCCGGATTGTTATTGCGGCAAGATTTCCTTCGTCCACTCCAATATCGCAGCCGAAAGCTCGGCGCGCACGCCAGAGTAGCTATGATCCGTATCCCAGTGGCGCTCGGTGACGTGGGCATCTCCGGCTTTGCGCAAGGCTTCCGCGAAAGCGTGGTCGGAAGGGGCGAGTCCTTCGCTGGCGGTGATAACGAAGACAGGCCGGGGCGCGACGGCCGGAGCGAGATTGTTCATATCCAGCACCGAGTTGCGCTCATAGATATCGTGGGCGAGCGCCTCTGCGCTAGTGCCCGAGAGCGGCAAGAGATTATCGTCGCTGGCCAGTGATTTCGCCTCGCTCTCAACGGTCGACGCGGCAGACGCGCCATGGTGCCGTGACGCGTAGTCAGCGCCGATGTTCCATGCCGAGATGAGCACCGCGGCGGCGACTTGCTTATTGTGAGCAGCGGCTGAAGCAGCCATGAATCCGCCCATGCTGTGCCCAATGACGATGACGCGCCGCGTGTCGATTTCGTATTTCTGCGCGTTCGCCGGGTCCAAGACGAAGCGTACTTGCGTGTCCGCGTCTTCCGCAGCATGTTCGAACGAAAAATTGCCCTTCACTCCCCAGGAGCCGCGGTAATGCATGGCCAACACGTTCCAGCCGTGGGCGCGGAGCGCTTGCGCGATGTCAAGATTCTGCTCATAGCCGGGAAAGCCGTGGAAGATAATGGCTGTGGGATGCGGGCTTGCGCCTGCAGCAAGGTAGAAAACGCCGAGCAGCATGTCGCCGTGGCTCGGCAAGACCATCTGTTTTGTCGAAGCGGGCTTCGAGGTGGCGGGATTGCTGGGTTTAGTTTGGGCAATCGCCGGCGCCGCAAGCAATAGCGCGATCGCGATAAAACGCAGAAGCTTCATCGCCGGAAGTATACACGCGCCCGGCGGTGGACTCCAGCGCCAGGGAGGTGGGCCTGCATTCCGATTCACGCCTCCGTCGACGCTGCATGCCGCAGCCATATGAAATAAACAGGTACTCCGGAAACGATCAAGAGCAGGCCGGCGAGCGAGGGAATAGGCCGCTTTATTAGCATGTTCCCCAAGAACGCCGCGGTGAAGACGAGAAAGAGCAGCGGCGTCACCGGGTAGCCCCACATGCGGTAAGGACGCGGAGTTTGGGGGTGCGTGCGGCGGAGCACCATTACACCCGCGACCATGACGCCATACGAGAGCCACAGCGCAAACATCGCGTAGTCGAGGAGAGTCTCATACGAGCCGCTGAGCAGAAGGGCGGCAGCCCATACAGCTTGTGCGGTGATGGCAAAATAAGGAGTCTTGAATCGTGGGTGGATTTCACCGAACTTTCGCAGAAACAGCCCATCGCGAGCCTGAGCGAAGTAAAGCCGCGGGCTGGTGAGAAAGCAGCCATTCAGCGTGCCGATGATGGAAACCAAGACGATCAGCGCTACTGCGGCTCCGCCAACCGGGCCGAGCGCGCGATTGGCGACGCTGGCCGCCACATGCTCGCTGGCGGCGATCTCCGAAATGGAAAGCACTCGCATATACGCGAGATTGGCCAGCAGGTAAATGGCAATGCAGGCTGCGGTACCCAAGGCAAGCGCCAAGACAATGTTACGTTGCGGATTGCGGATTTCACCCGCCACAAAGGTCATCTGGATCCATCCGTCATACGCCAACACGCAGGCGATTAGCGCAACCCCCAGGCCGCTGAAGGAAAACCCGCCGGTTCCGCTCGAAAGCTGCGCAGCAACCTTGCCGTGCCACAAGAACGCGCTGCCGATAATGACCAGCAAACCGAGCACCTTCGCTGAAGTGAACAGTTTTTGAACGGCCGCCCCGAGCGTAACGCCGCGGTAGTTGATGATGGCGAACAGCGCGATAGCAGCAAGGCCCACCAGCTTCGCCTGCAATGGTGACAGTGGCACAAAATAAGAGCAGTAGAGCACCAAGGTCACGGCAAGCCAGGCTACTTGCGCGGTGCGGGCCACCAAAAACATCGACCAGCCGCATAGAAATCCCACGAGCGGGCCCCACGCTTCGCGCAGGAAAACATATTGACCGCCTGTAGCGGGCAGCATGGCCCCGAGTTCTGCGCACGCCAAAGCGCCAAAGAATGAGACGACGCCGGCCACCACCCACACCGCGATGATCCAATCGGCGGAGTGAACCTCACGGGCAACAAGATTGGGGACAATGAAGATCCCGCCGCCAATGACAATGCCGATGACGATCGCGAGGGCGTCCGCCAAACCAAGGTTGCGGGGAAGATCGGAACCGGCGACGGAACGATCCATCGGCCAGCAGTATACGAGTATCGTCTTTGGGCTGCACCGTTATTTGTCTCGCGTAGCAGGCTCGGCTATGATGGATTGCCTTTGGGGCGCAATGCGCGCCAGCCATTCCAGTGACACAAATTTTATTTTAAGGAGGATTCATGGCCATCGCGGTGGGAAGCGCGGCTCCGGAGTTCACGCTGAAGGATCAGGATCAGAAGGATGTGAAGCTGGGAGATTTCAAAGGAAAGAAAAATGTGGTGATTGTTTTTTATCCGCTGGACTGGAGCCCGGTATGCACGAATGAGCACATTTGCTTCGTGAACGACATGAAGAAATTCGAAACGCTCGACGCGCAGGTGCTGGGGCTCTCGGTCGACAGCGTGTGGTCGCACAAAGCGTGGGCGGAGAAGATGGGCATACGGTATCCGCTGTTGGCGGATTTTCAGCCGCGCGGAGCCGTCGCTGAAAAGTTCGGCGTGTATTTGCCTGAAAAAGGAATCACAGGCCGCGCGATCGTCATTGTGGATCGAAGCGGAAAACTCGCGTGGTTCAAGAATTACGAGATTTTGCAGCTGCCGGATATGAAGGAAGTCACTGACGCGCTTGCGAAGATTGGATAATCGCGGATCGCAGACGCTCCCTTCAGCGAACGTAGCGCGCTGAAAAGCGGCTGATTATTTCCGCGCGGACGTGCTCGCTGGATGCGCGAAGACTCGAATCAAGTTCACCAATTCCCAGCGCTGTTCGTCGGTCAAGCGGATCTTGAAACTGGGCATCGGCTTCCTGCCATTGGTAATCTTCCAAAATATTTCCCCATCGCTCATGGCGTCCACAAGCTTGGCGTTGGTGAAATTCGTGGGTTTCGTTCTGTAGGAATACATCGAGTCGGGCGGCTTTTTTCCATCTCCACTGATGCCGTGGCATTTCGCGCAATCGCTTCGATAGAGAGCGCGCGCGGAGTCGAGCGTTACGGTATTCAGCGCTACTGGATTTTTCATTTGTTTCGCATCAGGCGGCACGTTCCATCCGGCGCAACCGAAACATGCAAGAGCGAAAACGACGGGGAGCGCCGCGACGAGAAGGCGTTCGCATGCGCGAATCGAAAAACGGAGGAGCCTAACGGAACGATGCAGCACGCGCGAAGATACCATCTTCACTGGCCGCCGTGGACCGCGCGAATCACGGAAATGAGCACAATCACGAGCATCACGAAAACGTAGATGCGCAGCCCCCAAAGCATCGCGCGAGTTCCCGCGGAAAGCTTGCGTTTGCCGAATCGCGTGCGCGTTTTCGCCGCAACCACCTGGTCCGCTTCCAGCAGTGAAAGCACCACTTTCGGATCTTCAAGGTTCGGCTTGGCCTCGGCCGCCGCTGCGGGCTCGGTTGCCGCCGTTTGCTTTCGAAGCTTCAAATCTTCCTGGCTCACCTGTTCCTCCGCAACCTCGCGCCATCCATCCGTTTCATCGCCATTCCGCTAACCTCCCAGCAACCTCGGAAATACAGTCGCGACCGCAAATCCCAGCCCCGCGCCGACCAGCAGGGCAGTCACCGTCACTCCGGCCAGATTCATCCAAAAATCATTGCAGTGCTCGCCCATCAAATCGCGATCGTTGACGAGCATCAGCAGAAAAACAAGAGCCGGCGGCATCGCCAGCACCGCGATCACGTTGACGATCAGCACAATGAATTCGAGCGGCGCATGCGGAATCAGTACTAGCGCCGCTGCCGCGCACGCTGAACCCAGCAAAATCAGGTAGAACGGCCACGCCTCGCGAAACGGCCGGTTCAAACTATGTGCCGTTCCAAAAACTTCACCGAACGCGTACGCCGAGGAAGTCGAAATCGCAATCGTCGCCACGATTCCGGCCTCGAACATTCCCAGAGCGAATAGCGCCGCGCCCGCGTGGCCCAACCAGGGCACGAGCGCTTGAGCAAATTGCGCGTATGCAAAATCAGCGGCGTTGATTCCATGGTGGAACAGGGGAACCGTCGCCAGAATTGCGGCGATGGCAAACGTAGTTGCGAGCACGGTGCCGAGCAACGTGTCCACGCGCCCAGCTTTGATGTCCCGCGGCTGCATTCCCTTGTCAACCACCGCGCTCTGTTGAAAGAAAAGCATCCATGGCGTGACCGTCGCGCCGATGGTGGAGAGGATCAGCAACACGATTTCCGAACGGTTGCCGCCCGGCAATGGCGTCCAGGTTAGCAATGCGTGGCCCACGGCGGGCCAATCCGGATGCGCGAGCAGCGCTGCCGGAATGAACAAACCATTGAAAATCGCGAGCCCCATGGTGATGCGTTCCCATGTCCAGTAGCGCCCCGTGGTGATTACGGCCAGCACCAGCAGCAGCGCTCCGCCAACCGCTATCCCCGGCCGCACGCCGAAAAAACTCAACCCTGCGCGCACGCCGATGAATTCCGCCACCAGCGTCAGAAAATTCCCGAACACCAGATCGGCCATCGAAAAAAAACCCCAGAATCTGCCGAAGCGGTCGAAGATCAATTCCGCATGCCCGCGATGCGTCACCGCGCCCAGCCGAACCGTCATTTCCTGCACGATGAATCCCATCGCGAAAGTCAGCACTACAAAAGGGATAAAAAAACCGACGCCGTAACGCGCGCCGTCCGCGGAGTAGGAAAGCATGCTGGGCGCGTCGTTCTCGCCGAGAAACACCAGCACGCCCGGACCAACCAAGAGCCAAAGAATGCGCAGGCCGCCAAACGATTTCCAGCCGCGGCCAATCCAGCGGGCGCGGGCGACGCGCCAACGGTCGCGGGCACGATCGCGGTCTTCATGAGTGAGCTGCCCTATGAGCTCGGGAGCGATGGAGGAAATGACGGCAGGTTCGGTGGTGGGTTGTGCGTGCTGATACGCGGAAGTTCGCCGGTTGTCTTTCGGACGAGACATGAGTTAACCGTGTTGAACTAACAAAATAAACTACACTTAACATGCGCGAGCGTCAACGATTTCCGTTTTGGGGAGTGCCGAACAAACAAAAATCGCGCTTTAGATGTCAATTCGCCCGGACGAGTTCTGCTATAGTGAGCGGGAGACGCGTGGGGAGGATGCGATGACAGAAGCGCCAAAGCCGCAACAACAGCAAGTACAAATCAAGGCCGACGAAAAGGAGCTTGTCGGGCAATACACGAATCTCGCCATGATTCATCACAACGCGGAAGAGTTCACGCTCAACTTTATTTATATTTTTCCGAACGTGCCGCAAGGAAAATTGGTGAGCAGCGTGATCGTGAGTCCCGGGCACGCGAAACGTCTGCTGCGGGCGCTGAGTGAAAACATCACACGCTATGAAGCGCAGTTCGGAGCGATTCCTGAGGGGCCGCCCATGCCCGACCCAAATGTTGGATTTGTGCAATAGGAAAAACTCGCACATGGAAACACGAGCGACATAAGGCCGCCCTTACAATCTCCCGCGAGACACGCCTCAGAAATCTCAGGCGACAGTTGGCGACGCCGAGGCCAGGACCCACTGGCCTTCGAGTTCCAGGAACTCCACTCCGATTGCGTAGCCCGTGGGAGATGATTCGCAATAGGCAACCCGCGCCAGCGAACGGAAGCCCCCCTCGGGCGAAAGAACAGAAATGCTTTCGCCGACGCGCCAGCGTCTGACACTGCGAACGCGCGCACCACGCGAGCTGACGTTTTCAGTGAAGGTAGATTCCAAACCGGGCATAAACGTATTCCCGGAGATGCGCACCCCGACTTGCATGGGCAAGCGCGGTTCGCACCGCTCTACCTGCTGGTTCTTCGTTTTCCTCTTTCCGCCGATTGCCATTCCCCAGCCCCCTGTTTGCCGAGAGGATTGTCAAGCAAACTTTCCCCATCTTCCAAATTGCGATTGGCTTTCATTGCGTAAAGTGCGTTGTCGGCCGAATGCAAGAGCTTTTCGATCGTCAGGCCATCGCGCGGAAAGACGGCGACGCCGGCGCTGACGGAGATGCGCGGCTCCAGGCCGTCCTCGAGCAAGCGTTTGCGAATGCGATGCGCCACCTGAACCGCGACGGCTTCCTCGGCTTCCGGAAGGACGAGCGCGAACTCATCGCCGCCATACCTTGCAGCAGTGTCCATTCCCCGGCAGTGATAGCGAAGCACACTGGCGAGGCGCTTCAGAGCCTGGCTGCCGACCAAATGGCCGTAGTTGTCATTTATTTTTTTGAGGCCGTCGAGATCGAGAAGGAGGACGGCAAATCCGCGACCGGTGCGCTGGGCGCGCTGCAGCTCGGCTTCCATCACTTCGAGCAGGCGGCGATAGTTGGCGAGACCGGTGAGCGAATCGCTGATGGCAAGGCGGCTGACTTGATCGAATAGTTTGGCGTTATCGAGAAGCGCGCCGGCCAGAACGATCGCGTAGCCCGTGGCTTCGAAGAATTGAGCGGCGCCCGACGCCGCGTCAAAACGCATGGAAGATTGGCTCATGGCGACGTGGCAGGCCACGTTTGCCGCGCAGCAAAGGAACAGTGCGTGGTCGAGGAGCGAATCGAGATGAGCAAGACGCTTCCAGAATCCCACCGCGGCAACCAAGTAAATCGCGGCGGGAAGCAAGTCCCACGGACGCGGAATAAAGGCATGCGGATAAATTTTCGGCGCTGCCGGAACAGCGAAAAAAACGACGCTGGTCAGGTAGGAAACGGCGCCAACGATAAGCAGCGCCCAGGCGATTTCCTTGTTAGGCTCGCGAGAAAGCGGGAGGTTGCGGTCGACGAGCAGGGCCACGACAAGCAGAATTGCCAGCAGTGTCCGGCTAACCATCCACGCCAACGGAACGGTGAGCGAGGGGCCCGCCAACGTAGGAGCGAGGTTTGCGCCCATTTCGATGAGGCCGGCAAGTCCGAATGCGAATGCGAGAATCAGCGTGATGCGGTCGTGCATGCCGCGGAAGCGCACCAGGGCGTTGGCGGCAAACGTGAATGCCAGGACACTGCTAGCAAGCTGGAGATACCGCTCGAGAAGCGGGTCTGGGGAGAAATGGCTATGGCGAAGCGTCCACAGGAACACGAGGAATGAGGCTCCAACGAAGAGCCAAACGATGCCCCACTTCAACCGCTTTATGATCCCCAGCAAGTCGACTAACCTTTGCAATGGCCCCCCCAACCAAGACACACAAATCCCGTGCTTAGACCGAGGATAGAGAGCAACCGGCTGGCCGTTCTAGTACAGTACTCGCTGTTTTGTAAGCTATTCATATAATTAGTTTTATTATCCTTTACCGTCAGCACTGGCGCACGCGGCTTGAGACTAAGCGAGTTGATGACGGGTAGAATTGTTACGAAGTGAAACGCCAGGTCCTCTAACAGTTTGCTGAAAAACTCTATTCCCTGTCATTCCGCCTGCCCTGAGCGTTTTCGGCGAAGGGACGAGCAGCCGCGAGGAGCCTACCTGCCGCAGGCAGGGAATCTGCTGTTTCTTGGAATTGTTCAAACTCCGGTTCCCTCGCGGCGGCAGAAATGGCAATCAGAAGCACTTCTTCAACAAGCTGCTAGCCAGGGTGGCGAATACCTCTGAAGATCGACGCGCAGGGGGCGAAAAGCCGGGAAACTACATTTTCGGAGGCGGTACGGGCGGGAGATCGCGGGCTTCAATGGGGCTCACAAAGCCGCACTCTTTGTGGGAGCCGTCGCAAAACGGCTTATTGGCCGAGTGGCCGCAACGGCAGAGCGAGACCGCGGTGCGGCCGTTAAGACCGAACACGCGCCCTTGCGAATCGACGATCTCAAAATCACCCTCGACGCGAATCGAGCCGTCGTCTTTGATTAGAATTCTGGTACCCGCCATTGTTGACCCTCCGCTGGTGATTGGTGAGTTCTAAAACTCGACTGCGCTGCCACAAAAACAGATTCCCTGCCTGCGGCAGGCGGGCTCGGTCCCCATTGCTCCTCGGAATGAGAACGAAAAGCTAGTGCAAGCCTAATATTTCGGCACGGAGGGATCGACTTCGTCAGACCAGGCCAGGATTCCGCCCTTCAAGTTCCAAATTTTGCGGAAGCCCGCTTTCGTCAAAAACTCGACCGCCTCGGCCGAACGCTTGCCGCTTCTGCAGTGTGCCACTATCTCGCGAGAACTGTCCAGTTCGCTGACGCGTTTGGGAAGTTCGCCGATGGGGATCAGATGGCCGTTCAAATTGCAGATTTGATATTCATGAGGCTCGCGGACGTCGAGAATGTAAAGATCGTCGCCGCAGTCCAGGCGCTGCTTGAGCTGCTTTACGGTGATTTCGGGAACAGCGGCTGCGGTCTGGGCGGGCGCCTCTTCACCGCGAATGCCGCAGAATTCGGCGTAGTCGATGAGCTTCGTCACGGTGGGATGCTCGCCGCAAACTGGGCATTCAGGATTCTTGCGCAGTTTCAATTCGCGGAAACGCATTCCGAGGGCGTCAAAAAGCAGCAGACGGCCGACGAGCGGCTCCCCCTTGCCGATGATGAGTTTGATTGTCTCCATGGCCTGAATGCAGCCGATGATTCCCGGCAAAACGCCGAGGACGCCGCCTTCCGCGCAGGAAGGAACAAGACCTGGCGGAGGCGGCTCCGGATAGAGGCAGCGATAGCATGGCCCGCCGGGATAACCGAAAATGCTTGCCTGGCCTTCGAAGCGGAAAATCGAGCCATAAACATTGGGTTTGCCGAGCAGCACGCAGGCGTCGTTGACAAGATAGCGCGTCGGAAAATTATCCGTCCCGTCGACCACGATGTCGTAGTCGCGCAGGATGTCGAGCGCATTGTCGCTGGTGAGGCGCGTCTCGAACGTGTCGATTTGAATTTCAGGATTGAGATTCGAGAGGCGTTCCCGCGCGGCTTCGAGTTTTTTGCGGCCCACATCGCTCGTGCCAAAAGTAACCTGCCGTTGCAAATTCGTGAAATCCACCGTGTCGAAATCGACGATCCCGAGGTGGCCAACGCCCGCAGCCGCGAGATAAAGGCCGAGCGGCGCGCCGAGTCCGCCGGAGCCAACCATCAGAACTTTCGCCTTCTTTAGCTTGAGCTGCCCGTCCATGCCGACTTCCGGCATGATCAGATGCCGGCTGTAACGCAGAACTTCCTGCTTGCTCAGCGCCGGTTCGGCGGCGGGCGCTGGAACGGGTTGCGTCAATCGTGTGGCCATGATTCGTTGTCCTTTAATTTTGTAATCCCGATCTTACGCTTTTGCGCCACCGGCGATTGAGGGCACAATGCTGATGGTGTCGCCCTGCTGCACGGTGGTTTTTTCCCTCTGCAAATACCGAATGTCCTCGTCGTTTACGTAGACGTTGACGAAACTGCGCAAACGCCCGTCGTCGGAATAGAGATGCTTTTTCAGGTCGCTGAATTGCGACGTGAGGGCGTTCAGTGCATCGCCGACGGTGCCGGCTTCCAGATTGACGCTCTCGTGCTTACCGGCGAATTGCCGGAGCGGCGTCGGGATAATTACTTTCACGGCCATGAGTATTGTCTCCTTGGGTCTTCAAAAATTGCGATTCATGCGGGCGCGCCCGCTATGTATTCGATGCCCTCTTCGACGTACGAGGTTCGGTCATCGTTGAGGCGCCACGAACGCATCTCCTGCGGTTCAGCTTTTTCGACGCGAAAAATAATATAGCTGTACCACGGCCACGCATGGTCACGGTCGAATTCGCTTGGCCGCGCGGGCGAATCCGGATGCGAATGATACCAGCCAATCAGCTCCCAACCTTTGTCGCCGGCTTCTTTTTCAGCGAGGCGAACATCTTCGGAAGTGATCTCGAAGCGATTGCGCGGCGAATCGTCGCGCTGATTGGTAAGTGGGACCAGGCCAAGGACGGTGCGATCCGTTCCGCCATCATTTCCCAACAACGCCCCGCAGCATTCGTTGGGATAATCGCGCGCGCCATGCGCTTGAATTTGTTCGAACAGAGACTGCTTCAGTATCAGCATCGCGATTTTCTATTCTTCCTTCCAAAAGCGCTCGCTCAGGTAACGCTCGCCTGAGTCAGGAAAAATCGTGACGATCACGGC
>DASYYI010000103.1:0-14496 GCA_035933995.1 Candidatus Acidiferrales bacterium
AGGCCGACGAACGGCTCGGCGTAAACAATGTAGCTGTGGCCAATGAGCAGTGGGCCGAGAGTGTACGAGCCATCGAACTGCGGCGGCGGATTTGCGGCGTCGCACGTCCAGCCGCCGAGCGTGGCGGAGACGACGGAGCCAGTTGCGGCGTCGACGGCGACGACTTGCGCGCCGAAAATTCCCGTGACGTATTCGCCGGGCGACGTCGCGGGAAAATCGGCGAGCGCGAACGGATTTGCGGGTAGGATGCGGCCGGAGATGAAGCCAACGTCGACAGTGTCCGCAGGATCGGGATACAGCGAGCGCAGGCCAGCACGGTCGTCATAGGCGAGCGGCGCATCGGGAGCGGAAACGGTGGGGCGGTCGCCAAAAAAAGTGCCAGGCGATGGCGCGAAAGGAAACATGATGGCGCGCCACACGCCAGAATGGTCGAGCCCGAAAACGTGGCCGAGCTCATGCGCGAGAAGCGATTCGAGATCGTACGCGCCGGGGGCTGTCGCGAGCGCGCCGGGAGTGGCAAACGTGGCCTGGCCATCGTTGCGAAAAGAAACATCGGCGTCAACGATTTGACCAGCGAAAATCGAAGGCGGCGCGGAGCCGAAGACTTGCGATGGCGCGTCGGCGACCATGATGCGCGTGAAAGAGAGCACGCCCGTCGTGAACGCGGCGGAAGTTTGATTGAAGCAAATCGTGTTGACGCCATCGACGCCCGTCTGCACGCCATTTATCGGGTCGGGCGAGCAGGCGTTTTGCGTGGCTGTACGCGCGAGCGGACCAAGCGCGTTGGGAAACGAGCTCGCGTTTACGAGCGTGCCGGACACGCCCGCCCAAATGCCATAGGCCTGCTGAATCGTGGCCTCGATTTCGTTGAGCTGCGCGGACGTGCCTTGCGCTGCCGTGGTGACAATCGCAGCTGGGTTAAGATTCGGCAACGATGTGCTCCACTGTCGCGCAAGCGGGACCGCGCCGATGGCGATGTTTTGATGTTGCGGTTGCGGGCAGCCGCCCGCGGCAGGAACGATGAAATCGCGGACATACGCGCGCGCCAGTGGCGTGCCGCCGAATTGAAATAGGAACGAGCACGCTGTGACGACCGCAACATGGCGAACGAGTTTCCCCGCGCGAGTTCGCTTCATTGCAGCCTCCCGTGGGAATTTTCGGCGGCGATCACACGCGCTTTCAATTTCGCGAGCGGCCAATTGCGAATCCCCGTTTCGCGAAACGTTCGCGACGAAGGATCGAAGTTCGGCGTCATGGCAGTGTCCTGCGTCACGCGCGTTTCGTACGTGCGCGGATCGCGGCGAATGCGGAACGTTCCTTCGCCCCACGCAGTGATGGAAAGAACGCCCCTGAACGAACCGGACGCCGCCGGTTCGAGAAACAGAACCGTTTCTTCGCCGATGCGGAACCGCGGCACTCCGGGGACGTAGCTCGTAATTGATCCGACGCGCCCGCCAATCACCCAGACCTGGATTTCCGGCGGCGAAGTTCCCTTCCAATTTCCCAACACGCGAAACGATGTGACCGTCCAGATTTCACCGCCGCGCCACATCGTCTGGTTGCCAGTGCATTGCGCGTGCACGACGTTGGCGGCGGACGAGGTGAGCTGCGCGAGCGAGAGCGGCGCGAGAGTGGTGGACTGAGCGAGCGGCGAAAGCAAGAGCGCAAACGCGATCACGAAGGCAATGGAAGTCAGGTCGATTAGCGCAGGTTTCATGTCATTTCACCTCGAGAATGCCGGTAGCGGCGGCGACGTCGCCGTTGGGCGTGGTAATGAAAAGCGAGCGGACGCCGGGCGCGGTCTGGTTCGACAGCGACAGCGTCAGCTCGACAAGATTCGGAAACAGGCTGACCATCGACGCGGTGCTGATGCCGATGTCGCCGCCAGATTGCGGCGAACTGAATGCGTAAGTGAACGTTGGATCGAGAAAAGTTCCCTGCACGCAGATGTTCACGGTAGCGCTGCCGGACGAAGGGCGCGTGACCACAAGCGGCGAAGCCTGAATCGTGCACGTCGAGCCGTCCGGCGTCACCATGCCGGCGAATTCCACGCTTACCGGAGAAGTTGTCGCGCCGGCGGTTGTTTCTTCGGGAACG
Source organism: Candidatus Acidiferrales bacterium (assembly GCA_035933995.1). GTDB lineage: Bacteria > Acidobacteriota > Terriglobia > Acidiferrales > UBA7541 > DAHUXN01. The sequence continues at coordinate 2,098 of DASYYI010000103.1, forward strand.
AGAAGGTCGTTGCCAAAGGCGGATGTTGATGTCCCACTGAGCGCGATTGCGCTGGGGAAACCTGCGCTGGGAAAAATGACGAGCGGGACGGGATTAGATAGCGCTGGCGGCGTCCCTGGATTTTGAATTTCGACGGAGAGCGAACCAGCGGCGGCGACGTCGGAGGGTTGCAGCGTGATGGTGCAGCGGTTGGGCGTGGGGCAATTCGTGGTGCGCGGGGAATTATTGATGAGGAGTTGCGACGTGCCGCTGCTGGTGGAGGCGATGAAGTTGAGTCCCTGAACGGCGAGCAGAAAACTACTTTGCGCGCCGGCGACGATGCTCGACGGCAGAATGGTTTCAATCACAGGCGCCGAAACCAACGCGACGGTGGCCGTGCCCGCGAGCGACGGATTCGCAACGCTGGTTGCTGTGACGCTGATCGCGTTGGGCGACGGCGCCACTGCGGGCGCGAGGTAGTTACCGGCATTGTCGATGGAACCGCAGGACGCGCCGGCGCAGCCCTGTCCCGGCACGGCTGTGGCAATGCTCCACGTTACGTTTGCATTCGAGACGCCCGTGACGTTCGCGATGAAGTGAAATTGCTGCGACGGCGCGAGGAACGCGTAAAACGGCGCGATGCTGACGCCCGGCTGCGCAGCGGGCGTAATGGTGACCCGAGCACTGGCGCTTTGCGCGGGTGCCGATTGGCTGGTGGCCGTAAGCGTAAGGCTGTTTGGCTGAGGTTGCGTTTGCGGCGCGAGATAGTCCACGGCGGTTTCGCTTCCAGATGGTGGCACGCAAGGATTGGAAGCCGTCGCGCAGATTTGGCCGAGACTCGAATTCCCATTGGACACGTTGTTGACGCTCCACGTGACGGCTGGATTCGATACGCCGCTCACAGTGGCCGTGAAGCTCGCGCGCTGATTCACCGCGACCGACGCGGACGCAGGCGACACCGTCACGGATGCCGGGGCAACGTTGATGATGGTCACCGCCGCGGAAACAGATTGCGAGCCGCCGACCGCGAGAATCGTCAGCGGATTTGTCCCGGGGATGCTGGCAGGAGCCGTATACGTAGCCGTGGTTGCGCCAGTGTTCGTGATGGCTCCGACAGTCGAATTACCGCCGGCGATGCTATTAACTTCCCAGGTGATTGCCGTGCCCGCAACAATGCACAAAGACGCGGAAAAAATTTGCGAGGCACCGACGGAAATGCTCGCCAAAGGCGGCGTCATCGCATTCGGCGCGGCGCAGGAAATTGTGACGCTGGCGTTAGCAGATTTCGACGGGTCGGCGACGCTTGTCGCTGTCACGTTTACATTTGGTAGCGCTGGTGCGAGTGCCGGAGCCGAGTACGTCGCTGAATCCGAGCCCGTTGCTGCGATTGTGCCCACGGTTGAATTTCCGCCCGCGACGTTGTTGACGCTCCAACTAACCGCAATGCTCGATATGCCCGCCCCAGTCACCGTCGCGCTGAAATTCGCGGACGCACCGGGCGCGACATTCGCGGAATTGGGCGCAACGCTGACGACGATGCCGCTCTGGAGTTGCACACTCGCCGAGCCGCTAGACGACAGCGCTGTTTGGCTGGTGGCCGTGACGATGACGTTCGACGGCGAAGGCAAAGTTTGTGGCGCCGTGTACAGGCCCGAGGAAGAAATTGTCCCGCTAACCAAATTTCCTCCGGCGACGCCGTTGACGCTCCAATTTACCGCGCCCGAACTGGCACCCGTGACCGTCGCCGTGAATTGCTGCGTCTGGCCGAGCGGGACAGAAGCCGTGGCGGGTTGCACAGTGACCGTTACATTTGGCGGCGGATTCGACGAGGAAGAGTTCGTCAGCCCGCAGCCCGAAATGATCGCAACTGCACCGATTGCGATGCAACAGAGCGCGCATACGAAGCGACCGCCGTGCTCGAGCGCTGGCTCCGCTGGAGCCGATTCTTTCGTGCGTCTCTCATCCCACGCGAAATTTTTGTAGAAAGAAAAGAGCATGTGCCTCCGACCCCGTTCGGCGAATGGGAGTGAAGGCACGGCATCTTCCACAACGGAGCAGGCCGGTGAAATGTTCTTGACGTTGCATAACTTATTTAAAATGCGCCTATTAGCGAAAGCATTTTCGGAATCGTTGAGCTCCCAGCGGGCGTGTCAGTGGCCCAGAAATCGTTCTGCTGTTTCAGAGTGGAACTGCATCGCGGAAACTTTCCTGTTTTGAAATTCGTGGCATCGCCACGCAGACGCTTGCACTGCGACTTTTTTGGGTTCACATTGCACACATCTGCATCGAACGTTCCGATGAAACCAGTGAACCAATTCGCGGCGGGCGGCGTCTGGCACAGTGGGAAGGCGATGGATGCGCTGGCGGCCAGTTGCACTGAGATCGTAGTGGGCGGCGACGCTTCGCTCGAACGCGAATTCCAGGAGCGGCTGGCGGAATGCGCCACGCTCGCGTTTCGAGTGGCGCTCGCCATCTTGCGCGACCGCGCGGAAGCGGAAGACGTGGCGCAAGAGGCGTTGCTGCGGGCGTACAGAAATTTTCACCGGTTGCGCGACCGGACGCGATTTCGCGCCTGGCTGGTGCGGATTGCGTGGCGCATGGCGATGGATCATCGCCGGGCCGGGAGGCGGCGAGAGAGTCGCGAGCAAGATGTTGCCAGGGACGACGCCCGCGGGATCACACGCACGTCACAGACGGCGGAGGAAATCGCGGCGTCGCGGGAATTTCAGGGACGGCTTGCCGAGGAGATGGAAATGTTGCCGGGGAAACTAAGGATTGTGATGGTGATGGCGGGGATTGAAGGTTATGACACGCGCGAAGTCGCGGCGCTGCTCGGATTGCCGGAGGGCACGGTGAAGTCGCGGTTGCGGCTGGCGCGCAAAAGGTTGGCGGAGAAATTGCGATGAGTTGCGAACGATATCGAAGCTGGATGACGGACGCGGCTGTGGACGAGTTGCCGGAAAACCGCCGCACGGAATTGGAAAGCCATGCGCGCGAGTGCGCCGCCTGCCGCCAGGAACTTCAGCGCGTGCGAAGACTTTTGGCAGCGATCGACCTCGGAGTGACTGCACAAACGGCGGTGGAACCTTCTCCGAGATTCATAGAGCAGGTGCGACAACAGCTTCGTGAAGAGGCTCCCGTTGCCTCGTGGTGGAAAGCGCGCTGGGTTTCGGCTCTGGCCTGTGCGGCTGTGCTGATCGTGGCGGCATCGGTCTGGACTTTGTGGCCGCGAACGGGGACCCGGCATGAGCTGACTGCAGGCTCGATACCTCCTGCACCGACACAAGCAGTTACCGCGACGGCCGTGGTAACCACCGCGAAGCCAAAAATCACGCCAGAACGACGCGGATCAATGGTCGCGCTCGCGCGCCCCGCTCGCAAACTTAACGTTCGGCGAATCGTGCGCCAAGGGGCAGCGCCCGAAATCCCGGAGGTCCCCGAAGTAATTGTCCAGCCGGGGCAGATGGAAGCGGTGATGCGGTTCGCGCAAATGCTGAACAGCGGCCAAATTGACGGAGCCAAGTTGCTCGCGGATTTGAAAGCGCCCGATAAGCCGCTCGAAGTTCAGCCGCTCGAAATCAAGCCGCTGGAAACACCGGAACTCGCGGGCGATAAGTCGGGCGGAGCCCCTGAAAGTGGTAGCAAGAATTTCGTTCGTTCGGAAGACTCTCGATAGTGCACTGATCCCAAAAGGAGCACACGATGAAGCTAACACTACGACTGGCTGGAATTTTGGTGGCGCTGCTGTTAATGCCGGTGGTCAATCACGCGCAAGAGCAAGCCAAAGCGCCGAGCGACCAGTCAGTCTCTCACGTTCGAATTGATCTCCTCCTAACTGAGTACGACGGGCAGAAGAAAATAAGCAGCTTGCCGTATACGATTTACGCGGAATCCCGCCCGCAGCGCGGCGGACCGCCAGGGAGGGTGCGAATGGGCGTGCGCGTTCCGGTTCCGACCGATTCGAGCGGCAATAATTTCCAGTATATGAATGTGGGAACGGACATTGACTGCAACGTATGGGCGGCCGGTGAAGGCGTTTATGACCTAAGCTTATCGGTAAATCGATCTTCGCTCTATGCCCCCAGTCAGGCCGAAACTGGAGGTGAGCAAATTCACATCGGTAACGGAACGGTCATCCGGAACTTCAGCACAGAGTTTTATTTAAAGCTACACGATGGCGAGACAACCGACGGAACGTCCGCAGCCGATCCTCTCAACGGCCACATACTGAAGATCAGTGTGACATTGCACGTCGTAAAATAGACGGCGTAGAATTACAGGAATAAAGAAAGGCGCTTCGAATCCGAAGCGCCTTATTTATTTCAGCTGGGGGGATTGTTACTGCTTCGGGCAACTCTCAGCGCAGCACAAACTCCAGCGCTTCTTTCAATTCCGGATGGCGAAACGCGTAGAGTTGCGCCTGCAAGTTCTGCGGCGCAACGCGCTGGCTTGAGAAAAGCAGCGCATCCGCCATTTCGCCCATTGCCAGGCGCAGAGCCACGCGAGGCGCGGGAAAAAGCGCAGGCCGATGGAGCACACTTGCGAGTACGCTCGTGAATTCAGCATTGGTGACTGGATTCGGCGAAACGGTATTCACCGCGCCTCGAATGGAATCGTTTTCGATTGCGTATCGAATCACGGAAACCACTTCGTCGAGCGTAATCCAGCTCATCCACTGGCGCCCGTTGCCAAGCCTTCCGCCGACACCCAAGCGAAATGGAACGAGGATGCGCTTGAGCGCGCCGCCATTCGCGGCAAGAATCATTCCAAGACGCAGCATCGCCGTGCGAACACCCAGCCGCTCGGCTTGCGCAGTTTCGGCTTCCCAGTCGCGGCAAATTTGCGCAAGAAAATCATTGCCGGGCGCGGCGGATTCGGTGAGCGTTTCGTCGCCACGGTCGCCGTAGTACCCAATGGCCGACGCCGCAACCAGCACGCGCGGCTTTTGTTTCAGTTGTGCAAGGCCCGCGACAAGATGGCGAGTCGCGTCGACGCGGCTGCGGCGCAGAATTTGCTTCCGCGCCGGAGTCCAGCGGCCGTCGGCGATGGACGCGCCGGCCAAATGCACCAGCGCGTCGGCGCCTTCCATCCCTGCAAGGTCTATCGAGCCTGTCGGCGGCTCCCAGCGGATGTTTTCAGCGGCGGGGCCCGACTGCGAAGGCGAGCCCGAGCGAACCAGCCGCGCGATGGAATGGCCGTCGGCGCGCAGCGAATTTATCAGCGCGCTCCCCACCATCCCCGACGAGCCCGAAATAAGAATTTTCACGCCACGCTCCTTGCCAGAAAGCCCTCACTCGCAGCCATCTCACTCGCTCGCAGTCGCAAGTCTACATCGTCACAGCCCCAAAAATTACTTTTACGTTACGGCGTCACAGTCCGCGCGTCAAGAAATGCCGCGCTGCGCAGTTTTGCACACGAGTATCGTTCAAGGATGGCGAGTGCGACCGGGGCACGATAGAATGCAGGGATGCTGGTGCGCGTGCTTTTTTTTGGGCAATTAAAAGAAATCGTGGGCAAGGCCGAGGACGGCTGCGTGGCTCCCGAAGGCGCGCGCCTGGAAGATGTGTTTGCAAATTATGCCGCGGATTTTCCCCGGCTTGCACAGTTCAAAGATTCGGTCGCCGCGTCCATCAATCACGAGTACGCGCCCTGGGACGCGCGTATCCGCGCCGGCGACGAAGTTGCATTTCTGCCCCCCGTGAGCGGCGGTCAGCAGCCAGGCGTTGTCGAGGACATTTACAAAATTGTGCGCGACCGCATTCCCACCGAGGAAATCCTCGCCACCTTGAAAGCGCCTGAAGATGGCGCCACGATTGTGTTCGAGGGCATCGTTCGCAACCATTCGTGCGGAAAGCAAACCTTATACCTCGAATACGAAGCGTATGAAGTGATGGCGCTCATAAAAATGCGCGAGATCGGCGCGAAGATGCGCGAGCAATTCGCGATTGACCGTCTAGCGATGGTGCACCGGCTCGGACGAATCGAGATTGGCGAGACCAGTGTGCTCATTGGCGTCAGCGCGGCGCACAGAGGCGCGGCGTTCGACGCATGCCGCTACGGAATCGACGCGTTGAAGCGCACTGTGCCAATCTGGAAGAGGGAATATTTCGCCGATGGCGCCGTCTGGGCCGATGGGGAAAAACCATCCGCGGAAGCCTTTTTGCCCGGAAGCTCATCTACACCCTAGATGATTCGACCCACGACATTCTGCGCGGCCCTTGCGGCCGCTTTTCTTTCGTGTGCCTCCGTGGGGGGCGCGCAGACGACCGCGCGCCGGCAAAATCGCATTCGCGTTGAAACCGATGTTGTCACGGTGCCCGCCACCGTGCTTGATTCGAGCGGCAAGCCCGTCGCCGACCTCCCCGAATCGGCATTCAAGTTGTACGAAAACGGCGTGCCGCAGAAAATCGATCGCTTCGAGACACAGACAAACCGCCCGCTTGAGCTCGCCTTGATGGTGGATTCGAGCCTGAGCACCACGAAGGACATGAGATTTGAGAACGAAGCCACCGCGCGGTTCATCCGGCTGGTGGTCCAGCCCGCCGATTTGCTTTCCGTTTTTGAATTCTCCGACGATGTGTATGAGCTCTCGGGTTTTTCTTCCAACATTCGCAAGCTCGAAGCGGCAGCGCTGACCATCTCGCCGGGAGCCGGAACGTCGCTGTACGATGCCATCGTGCTTGGCTCGCAGCAGCTCAGTGATTTGCCGGAGGATCGCCGCCGCGTGATCGTACTGGTGACGGATGCAGGTGAAACGACCAGCAAATCAACATTCGAGACGGCGCGGCGGGCCGCAATTCAATCGGAAGCGTTGCTTTATACCATTCTGATTCGTCCCGTGAAAACGGAAAGCGGGCGCAATACGGCCGGAGAACACGCCATCGAGACAATCATCGATTCGACGGGCGGCGCGATGTATTATCCCGACGATCTGTCGCAACTCAACGACATGTTCGAGAAAATCAGCCGCGAGCTCCGCACGCAATATTTGCTGAGTTACTATCCCACGCCCGAAGGCAAGCCCGGAGAGTATCGCTCCATCGAGCTGGATGTGCCGGGCGGCAAATATACTCTGCATTACCGGAAAGGATATTTTGCTTCAGGCGACGAAGAATGACCCAGCAGGCTGAAAACCCTGTTCATTTTCTGGAAGTGGCCGTCGAGGCTGCCGAAGAAGCCGGCGCGATCATTGCCGAGGCCGCGCACCGCCCAAAGAATATTTCGTACAAGGGCGAGGTCGACCTGGTGACCGAGACGGACAACAAGGCCGAAGCCGTGATTCTGGCGCGGCTACGTCACCATTTTCCGGCGCACGCAATCGTCGCCGAAGAAACCGGTGCATCCGGCGCGGAGGCTTCGTCAAAATATAAATGGTACGTTGATCCGCTGGATGGAACGACGAACTTCGCTCACGGCTATCCAGTGTTCGCGGTCTCCATCGCCCTCCTCGAAGATGGAGAACCGCTCGTTGGCGCGATTTACAATCCGGTGACGCGGGAGATGTTCAGGGCGCTCCGCAACGAAGGCGCATACCGCGGCGATGCCAGAATCCACGTCTCGAACATTGAAAAACTCTCGAAGAGTCTCTTAGCGACGGGCTTTCCCAGCCACAAGCGCGTCCAAAATCCGAACATCCACTACTATTGGGAATTCACCCTGCGCTCGCATGGCGTGCGCCGCGCTGGCTCAGCCGCTCTCGACTTGTGCTCCGTTGCCTGCGGCCAGTTCGAGGGCTTCTGGGAATTTGGGCTAAAGCCGTGGGACACCGCCGCGGGAATACTGCTCGTGCGCGAAGCCGGAGGCGCAATCTCCAACTTTACCGGCGGCCCCTATCGCCCCGGCGACAGGGAATTGCTCGCTTCCAACGGCCTGATTCACGCGGAAATGCAAGCGATTGCCGCGCAAGTGGCCGCGCAGGAGCCGGCGAGTTTGGCAGGCAACCCTGGCTGAGCTTTAGGAACCAAACTATAGGGGGCCGTTTCTTCCTTTCTGGGTTTCCGCAGTTTCAAATTGCGATTGGCCTCAAGTACAGGTAATCTGCCGCGCACGCTGGGGGATTTGTCGCTTTACTCCCGCGATTACACGATGTTAGCCTGAGGTTGCACCAGAAACTTCGAATGTCCTACGTTCACACACTAATTCAACCGAGATGGCGTCCGACCCTGGCGGAGCCGTGGCACCGGCTGAAAGGCCGCTGGCGCAATGGCGGTGTCGAAGAATACTCGCTGGGACAATCGCACGGGATGCGCCAGCTCCGGCGATTGCATTTGCGCGCGGGAATTGAGGTCAACGAGCATCAAATAGGCCTCGAAGGCCTTCCCGATGCATTCCGCGGCTTCCGCATTGTTCACCTGACGGACCTTCATCACGGCCTGTATTTTCCGGCGGAGGCTCTCGCTGCCGTCGTCGAGCTTACCAACGAACTTGAGCCCGATCTGATCGCCGTGACCGGGGACTTTGTAACTAGGTCGCGCAACTATATTGAGCCGGTGGCGCAAATGCTTGGCGGGCTTCGCGCGCGCTCGGGCGTATTTGCGGTGCTCGGGAACCATGATTTTCGCGTTGGCGCCGACGAAATCGCCAGGGCGCTCCATCACCATGGAATCGAAGTGTTGCGCAACCGGCACATCAAACTGCGTCGCAATGGTCAGAGGATTTATCTGGCGGGTGTGGACGATTTGCTCTATCGCGCCGACTTGCGCCGTGCGATGCGCGGCGTTCCGGATGGCGCGCCCACCGTGTTGCTCTCGCATAATCCCGCGATCATCGACGAGGCCGCAGACATGGGAATCAATTTGGTCTTATCCGGCCACACGCACGGCGGTCAAGTGAAGTTGCCGCTGATCGGCTGCGTTTACGGCCGCTCCGAAAGACGAATGCGCTTCAAGATCGGCCACGATTTTCTCGGTTCAACGCAGATTTACGTCTCCCGCGGCATCGGCACGGTCGTATTGCCCGTGCGGTACGGCTGCCCTTCTGAAATTCCTCATTTTGTACTGGAACCCCTGCAAGACCGCTTGCGCGAAGATTCCCGTTCCCCGTATGCTGCTGGGTGGCAATCTGCCCGGCCTCATGCGTCCACTCTTGCGTGTCGTTGATCTGATCCGAAAAAAACGGGACGGCGGGGAACTGACCCGCGAAGAAATCGCCTTCCTTGTCGAAGGCGCGGCGCGCGGCACTGTGCCCGATTACCAACTCGCGGCGTGGCTGATGGCTGTGGTGTGCCGCGGGATGACGAGCGCGGAAACGGCCTCGCTCACCGAAGCAATGTTGCACTCGGGCGACGTGATGGATTTTTCCGCGCTACCTGCCGCGAAAGTGGACAAGCATTCCACAGGCGGCGTCGGCGACAAGACGTCTCTCGTCATCGCGCCCATTGTCGCCGCAGCCGGACTCCACGTCCCCATGATCAGCGGCCGCGGCCTGGGACACACGGGCGGAACGCTGGACAAGCTCGAATCCATTCCCGGATTTCGCGTCAATCTCTCTTTGAAGGAATTTCGGGAGGCTCTTATCGCCTGCCGTTGCGCCCTTGGCGGCCAAACTCCGGAAATCGCGCCCGCCGACAAGAAGCTCTACGCCCTGCGCGATGTTACAGGAACGGTCGAAAGTCCGGCGCTCATCTGCGCTTCCATTATGAGTAAAAAACTTGCGGAAGGAATCGACGCGCTGGTGCTCGACGTAAAGACGGGCGACGGCGCTTTTATGAAGAAAGAGCAGGATGCGATTGCGCTCGCGGAGCTGCTGGTCGACACCGGCAAGCAAATGGGGAAGCGCGTCGTCGCGCTGATTACGGATATGGATCAGCCGCTCGGCAAAACGATTGGCAATGCGCTCGAGGTGCAAGAGTGCCTCGAAGTAATGAACGGCGGAGGCCCTGAAGATTTGCGCGAATTGTGTCTGGAGCTTTCGGCGTGGATGCTTTTCTTGGGCGAACGGGTCCGCGATGTGGCGGCGGGCAGAGAGTTGGCGCAAGAAATGGTTGCTGGCGGGCAAGCTCGTGATACATTCCGTCGAGTTGTGCGGCAGCAGGGTGGCGATGAGCGAGTTGTGGATGATCCGTCGCGTCTGCCCCGCGCGCGTCACACGCAAACCGTGCAGAGCAAGCAGGACGGATTTGTCGCGCGCATTGCCTGCGAACGCGTGGGCGTGGCAAGCCTGATTCTCGGTGGCGGCCGTGAGAAACAGGATGACGTCATCGACCCCGCGGTGGGAATCGTGCTCGAAAAGAAAGTCGGCGACGCAGTCAAATCTGGCGACTCGCTTTGCACCGTGCATTACAACTCTGACGCCAGGCTGCAAGAAGCAATGGCGATGCTCGGAGATAGTTTTGTAATTCGCGTGGAGCCGCCGCCTCCGCGAACGCCGCTGATTCGCAAGATCGTCGGCGCGTAATTGTCCGCAATCGCTAGTTTTTCGGGAGAGTGGAATGCATCGCTGGGTTGGTTTGCTGGGCATGATCACTATTCTTGCCCTCGCTTATCTTTGCTCGACGAATCGCCGCGCCATCCGCCTCAAAACCGTTCTTTGGGGCCTCGCGCTTCAAATCACTTTTGCATTTATTGTCCTCGATACCAGCATCGGCCGCGCCACTTTCAGTTTCATTGGCGGCGCGGTCGACAAGCTTCTCTCCTATGCGTTTTATGGTTCTACGTTCGTTTTTGGCGATCTCGGAGCCCAGAATTCGAAGATGGGTTTTTATTTCGCCTTTCAAGTCCTGCCCACGATCATCTTTATCGCCGCACTCTTCGCACTGCTTTACTACTACGGCGTGATGCCGTTTATCGTCAAGCAGGCCGCGAAAGTAATGACCAGGCTGATGGCCGCCAGCGGCGCCGAGTCGCTCAACATCGCCGCCAGCATTTTCATGGGTCAGACCGAAGCGCCGCTCACCATTCGTCCATATCTGCCGGACGCCACGAAATCGGAATTGATGACCATTATGACCAGCGGCATGGCCCATGTCTCGGGCGGAATCATGGCGGCCTACATTGCCTTTGGCGTCGACGCGAAACATTTAATCACCGCCGTCATCATGACGGCGCCCGGGACGCTTCTCCTTTCGAAGATGCTCGTCCCGGAAACCGAGAAACCCGTCACCGCTAGCCGCGTCGAAATGGCCAATCTCGAAAAGGATCCGAACGCCCTTGGCGCGCTGTCGCGCGGCACAATCGACGGCCTGCACCTGGCGCTCAACGTCGCGGCAATGCTGATTTCGTTTATCGCCATTATTTATTTGTGTGACGGTATTTTGGGCGGCCTCCACAACTGGCTTGCTCCGCACGGCCTCAAATATTTTCCGTCGAGCCTCGAGCAACTGTTCGGATGGATACTCGCACCGGTGGCCTGGTTGATCGGCGTGCCCTGGCACGACGCGGGCAATATCGGCAGCCTGCTCGGTACACGCATGGTGCTCAACGAATTGATCGCCTATGGACGCCTGGGGCCGATGAAAGCGGTTCTCGATCCGCGTTCATTCACGATTGCCACCTACGCGCTCTGCGGATTCGCGAATTTCAGTTCCATCGGCATCCAGATCGGCGGCATTGGCGCGCTCGCCCCGAATAAAAGAGACGAACTCGCCCGCTTGGGAATGCGCGCGATGCTTGCCGGAACCGCCGCGAATTTGATGTCCGCGTCCATTGTAGGAATCATGCTCAAGTGAGAGCGCGCGCCAATGCGAAATCCTCCGGCGGCGAAGAATTCGCGCGAGCCGAACGAGCTGCGAAGTTCATTCGCTCCAAAACAAAGCTGCGGCCCAAAATCGCGCTGGTCCTCGGCTCAGGACTGGGCGCGTTCGCCGATGGACTCGAATCCGCAACGCGAATTCCCTACGAGCGCATCCCGCATTTCCCGCGTTCGACGGCGGTTGGCCACGCCGGACGCCTCGTCATTGGCAAAGCTGGGAATGTGGCCGTCGCCGCAATGCAGGGCCGCGTTCATTTCTACGAAGGCTATTCGCTCAAGGACGTAATTTTCCCGATGCGCGTTTTCGCGCGCTTGGGCGTCCGCGCCGCCGTCTTGACGAATGCCGCCGGTGGCATCAATCTGGGTTTCAAGCAGGGAACGCTAATCGTTATGCGAGACCACATTAACTTGCAAGGCTCGAATCCGCTGATTGGGCCGAACGACGAACGCTTTGGGCCGCGCTTTCCGGATATGACGCACGCTTACGATAAAGAATACCGGGCGGCAGCGCTCGAAGAGGCGCGGCGCTTAGGCATCGAAGTTTCAGAAGGCGTGTATGCGGCGCTCACGGGTCCCAGTTACGAAACGCCCGCCGAGATTCGCTACTTGCGCACAATCGGCGCGGATGTTGTCGGCATGTCCACCGTGCCCGAAGTGATTGCCGCGCGCCACATGGGAATCCGCATTCTCGGAATTTCCTGCGTCACAAACATGGCCGCGGGAATTCTCGAT
>DASYYI010000111.1:0-18890 GCA_035933995.1 Candidatus Acidiferrales bacterium
GTGGATTTTTGCATTTCGGTCGAGGTTCAGATTGACATGGCGCAGCGTCCGGAATAATCTTCCGCGACTTCCGCCATGGCGGCGTGCGCGTCCGTGGTTGGAGCAATCACAATGCTGCGAGTTCAGGGGGAAGAATGATGAAGCGGGGAATCGCAATTCTTGGCGTGCTGGTTTTGCTGACGTTCGTTGGGCGAAGCGCGATGGCGCAGGACTCTGACGTGATGCCAGCGGCTCCGACGTCGAAGTCCACGACGACATTTGTGCGCTGCGGGAAATTAGTCGCCGCCGCGGACCAGCCGGCTATTGACGGCGGCGATGTTATCATCACGTCGGGGAAAATAACCGCCGTGGGGCACGGCTTGACCGCGCCTGCCGGAGCGCAGCAGGAAGATCTGTCAAAGTACACGTGCATTCCCGGATTAATCGACGCGCACATTCACATCTGGACTGGCCCCCGCGGGAAATATCCTTCCTTGCCGCTGGCGACGATTCGCGCCACAAAAGCCATGGCGTACGCGCTCGATTCGGGCGTGGTGGCCGCGCGAGTGCTGGGCAGTGGCGGCTTCGTCGACGTCGCGCTCAAGGACGCCATCGAAGAGGGCACGATTCCCGGGCCGCATCTGATTCCCGCGGCGCACGCGATTTCCATTCCTGGCGGACACGGCGATTTTTATGATTTTCCACCGGACTTGACGCCGGAGAATTTCTACACGCCGGAAAATGGTTTCATCAATTCTCCTGCTGACGCAGAAGCCGCCGTTCACTGGCAGCTCAAGTACGGCGCGCGCGTGATCAAGATTCTCGCCTCGGGCGGCGTGCTTTCACCGCTTGATTCGCCGCTGGCGGAACAGGTTTCTCCGGAGGAATTGAAAGTTATCGTCGAGCAAGCACACGCTGCGCACGTGAAAGTGGCGGCGCACGATGAAAATCTGCCGACGATTTGGGCCGCGCTGCACGCGGGCGTCGATTCCATCGAGCACGGCGCGGGCCTCGACAAGGACGCGGCAAATTACATGAAGGATCATGGCGTTTATTTGACGCCGACGCTCTACATCGCAAACAATATCGTCGAGAACGGCTCCAAAATGCACATGGCGGACTACGCTATTCGCAAAGCAAATCTAATCTGGCAGGGCGAGTTGCAAGGATTCAAAGTCGCTCTCAGCACCGGTGTGAAAATTGCCGCAGGTTCTGATCAGAGTTACGAGCCGGGCAAGGGAACGGTGCGCGACGAAATCATGACCGACGTGCGCTTTGGCGCCACGCCGCAGCAGGCGCTTTTCTTCGGGACCAAAGCGTCCGCAGATCTGCTCGGCTTGGATGATCTGGGCGCGATTGCCGTGGGCAAAGAAGGTGACATCGTCGCTACGGAAGGCAATCCGCTCGAGGACATTCACGCGCTCGAACGTGTCCGCGCCGTCATCGTCAAAGGCGCTTCGATTCCCGTCGCCAACCGCTATTAGTTCGCCGAGGCTCGTAAAATTTGCCGAAAGTTTCGTCGGATTTCGTCCGCGTCGTCCTGGACGAATTGCGACGCCGACAAAAGAGTCGAGCCGTGAAGCCTTCGAGTGACTTTAATCTTCGGGCCCTCTACGCGGCGCTTAACGCGCAGCGTCAGGCGCGTGGACTCTCGTGGGCCCAAGCAGCGAAAGAAATCAATCAGCGACCAAAGCGCCTTTCATCTCATCGGCTCAGCGCTTCGACGCTGACGGGGACGCGCACCAGAACGGCAGGCGAGGGTGACGGCGTCTTGCAGATGCTTCGCTGGCTGAATCGAACGCCGGAAAGCTTCGTGCCTGGCCATCGGGATTCCGAAGAGGCGACTGCGCGGTTAGCAGACGTTCCGTTGCACCAGATTTTGCGATTTGACACGCGGAAGCTTCATGCGGCGCTCGACGCTCAACGTATTAAGAAAAAAATGACATGGGCGCAGGTCGCAAAGGAAGTCGGTCTTGGCGCTGCCAGCCTGACCCGCTTGTCGAAAGGAGGGCGAACTTGCTTTCCGCAAGTGATGAGGATTGTGAGGTGGCTGGCCCGGCCAGCCGCTGACTTCACGAGCGCAGCCGATTGGTAATGAGGCTCGGATTGACTTTTCCGGCGGTCGCACGTACTTTTGCCGGGGGCGTTTCTGGTCATGGGCGAAGATATTCCGCCGCGAGGGCGTGCAGGTTGGAAATGGGGGCTCGGCGGCTTCGCATTGCTGCTGCTGGCGGCGTATTTCGTGCTGGCGCATTTCATGGGCGGGCCGCGCGACGTTTACGGATTTCTGCGCTACGCGCTGCCGCAGTGGCATGAGGGCGATTTGCGGGTGGGCGAGCGCGCTCCCGACGCGCGAATTTATTCGCTCGATGGACGCACCGCTTTTTACTTGCACGAGCGCATCGGCAAACGCCCGCTGGTCCTGATATTCGGCAGCTACACTTGACCGCCTTTCCGCCGCGAGATTGGAAATCTCGTCAAGATTTACGACCAATATAAGGATCGCGCCGATTTCCTGACGGTCTACATCCGCGAAGCGCATCCGCAGGATGAATGGCAGATGAAATCGAACGTCGATCAAAATATTTGCTACGTGCAGCCGCGAACGTTTCCGCAACGCGTGGCCATCGCCAACGACTTCGTGACGCGCTTCCATTACCCGATTCCCATCGCGATCGACACGATGAATGATGCCGCTGATCACACGTATGGCGGCTGGCCGGAGCGGATTTACATCATTGATGAGTCGGGGAAAATTGTGTATCGCGGCGGGCTGGGCCCGTTCAATTACCACCCCGAGGAGGCGCGGGCGTGGCTTGCGCGACGCTTCCCGCAAACGGCATCCGCATCGCTCGCGCCGTCACACGCCAGTCAGTAGCACTTCGTTTTTGTGCTCCCACACGAAAAAATAATTTATGCGGGGCGTTCGAGGGCGGCGCGGTCCCAGTTGCCCAGGGATGCGGCCGCGTCGTAAGTGCTTTCGCAAAAGTCGAGAAGCGCGTCGCGAGGAGACGCGCTCTTGCGCACGTCCTCGTACGGAAGGAAAAATTCGGATAGCTCCGCGCCATAGTAAGCGGCCGCGGGACGCACATTCGCTTGTTTGAAGCCGGACGGTTCGGGAGCGGCGTAGGCGTAAAAGGTGGCGTCGATCACGCCTTCGTTTCCGGGCCAAAATCCGACGCTGCTCACTTCATGCGAATAGGCCTCGCGCGTCATGAAGTCCGCTCCGGGCCGTTCTGGCGCGCGACGTCCTGAGAATCGCGTGACCGCCAAGTCGAAACTTCCCCAGAAGAAATGCACGGGACTCGATTTACCGATAAAGCGCGCGCGAAATTCCTGCAGCACGGCCTCCGTGCTCATCAGTACCCTCCAGAAACGGTTGGCGTAATCCGGATCGTAGGAAGCGTGCACGGTGTCCAGGTCGAAGCGAATCGGATCGGGAATTTCCACGGGCATGGACCAGATTTTCACGCTAATGTCGAGAGAAGCGAGGGCTTTCATGAATTCGCGGTAAAAATCGGCGACGGAACGTGGCCTTAATTCAATTATGCGCGTCTGAGCGTCGCAGGTTTGGATTTCGAGAATGTGTCGCAGAAAATCGAATTGGATTTCAAACGCGCCTTTGCCGTAGGGAATCGCCGAAGTGGTGAGGCCGCGGCTATTGACGTAGAGCGGAACATTCCACCAATGATTGACGAGCGGCGTGAGCGCGAGGCGGACTTTGCCGGCCATTTGCGTCCACATATGCAGCGTCGCGCGCGTAGCCTCCCATTCCTTCACCGGCAACGCGGGCCAGAAAAGATCCTCGGCATATTTTGACGGCAAAGTCGAAGCGGATTTTGGCTGGGGAGTCATGCGGTTTCGGTGCGGCGTGGCATTGCGTTAGTCCATCATTATTTCGTCGACGTAGCACCAGCGCCAGTCTTCGCCAGGCTCGAAGGATTGAATGATGGGGTGCTTCGTGGAGTGAAAATGCTTCGTGGCGTGGCGATTCTTCGACGAATCACAGCAGCCGACGTGGCCGCAGATTAGGCACAGGCGAAGATGCACCCATGTGTCGCCCATCAGCAGGCATTCCTTGCAGCCTTTGCCGCTGGGCGTGACTTTCTGGATTTCCTTGACGTGCGCACAGGTTTGACTCAACGCAATGGCCTCTGCGCGGATTTTACGCCTATTGACGGCAAAAAATCGAGCCGAACATTTCAGGATGAAAACATAATGACGCGAGGCGCGGGAGTCATCCCGCACCTCACTGTGGGTGAGCGGCTCGGCGGCCGCAACGCTCACGGCGTTTTGACAATTATGTTTGCAACGTTGCGTTGTCGAAGCATGGAATTGAAAGCGGCAACGTCTTTCGACATAAGCTGCTGATCTTCGTTGCGATACTGTTCCGCCTTCTTGCTGAGTTCGTCCGCGACAGCGACTTGCTGCGTGGTGGGCGGGAAATCGGTGCTGCTGAGTTGGCGCGCGAGATAGGCGAGTTTCTCGACGAGCATCGACTCCCAGCGCACATCGTCCTGTCCGCGGCCGGTAGCTTTGAGCTGCAACAGATGGCCTTCAAAATCGGTGAGCTTGTTGTTCAACTCGGTGGCGGCGTCGCGAATGGATTTCGAATTCGCGTCGTCTCCGAGCTGCGTGTTCAGTTGACTGAGTTGAGCGCGCACGGATTCGAGTTGATTGACGGTATCCGTCATCGCGTTCAGTTCGTCTTGGAGATGCTCGACGAGTTTCGTCTGCGTCTGAATGTCGGCATCCGTGCCGGTAGAGTGCGGGTCTTTCAGAATCCGCAGCTTTTGCGTGTATTCCTTTCCTCCGGCGAACAATTTCACTGTGTACGTCCCCGGCGTTGCGAGGAGTCCAACAGGTTCGACGCCGGGAGCGGGACGCCAGCCTTCCGGACCAACTGTTACTTCTGGCGCGTAGAGCGGGCTCGTGCGCAGATGGAAGGGTTTACCCGGATCGAATCGCATATCCCACCAGATACGATTGACTCCGGCGTTCTTCGTTCCGTCGATGGTGCGCACGGTCTTGCCGCTCGCATCGGCGATTTCGATTTTCACAGTGTCCTTCGCCGCAGATTTCAAATAGTAATTGATCACCGCGCCGAACGGCGGATTGTGCCCGGCTGTGGGATCGTAAGTTACGGACGCAGGTTCGGTGACATTGCGGAAACGATAAGCGTCACGCGGCGCAAAAAGATGCGCGTCGGATGCGCGCACTTCGGGCGTCATTTGTTGCAGGGGAGAAATGTCGTCCAGAATCCAGAAGCCGCGTCCGTAAGTGGCCAGCGCGAGGTCGTGGAAGCGCTCCTGCACCGCAATCCAGTAAACGGGCGCGTGCGGCAATCCGGACTGCAACGGCTGCCAGTTGTCGCCGTCATCAAACGAAACGTAGAGCGCATTTTCGGTGCCGAGGTACAGCAATCCCTTGCGCACAGGATCTTCGCGAACGCAATGGGCGTAGCTCAAGGGACTGTGCGGGATGCCGTTTGTGATTAGCGTCCAGGTTTTGCCGTAATCGCTTGTCTTATAAACAAACGGATCGCGATTGTTCATCTGGTGAAAATCGACGGTGATGTAAGCCTTGCCCGCATCGTAACGCGACGCCTCGATATTGCTCACCGTCCCCCACTCGGGCAGATTGGGAATATTGGCGGTGACATTCGTCCAGTGCTTCCCGGCGTCGCGCGTGATTTGCACGAGTCCGTCATTCGTGCCGGCCCAGATCACGCCCGCCTGTTTCGGTGACTCGGCGATGGAAAAAACAACGCCTGCGTATTCGACGCCGATGTTATCGGGAGTGAGGCCGCCGGAAATTCCCATTTTACTTTTGTCATTGCGAGTCAAATCGGGGCTGATGACTTGCCAGCTGTTACCGCCGTCCGTGGTCATGTGGACGTACTGGCTGCCTGTGTAAACCCTGTTGTGGTCCTCGGGCGATATGGCGATGGGGAATTCCCAGTTGAAACGATATTTGACGTCAGCGGCGGGCGATCCGTTCGTGGTTTCGGGCCATACTTCCACTTCACGCGCTTGCCGATTCGCGACGTTGTCGAGAATCACCGTTCCGCCGACGCTGCCCGAGCCTGTCCCGCTGTTCCAGACAATGTTGTTGTCCACAGGATCGACCGTCGCGAAACCGCTTTCACCGCCCGCCAGCGAGCTCCACGCGCTGCGCGAAATGGGGCCAGGCCCGCGTCCACCGAAGAAACCGAATTGCAGACTGTTGCTGGGCCCGCGATAGGAGCCACCGTCCTGTTTGTTGCCGTAGACGTTGTAGGGAATTTGATCGTCCACGGTGACGTGGTAAATCTGCGCGATGGGAAGTTGAATGTGATCCCATGTATGGCCGTGGTTGATGGAAATGCTGACGCCGCCATCGTTCACAACCGCCATGCGATTCCCATTCGTGGGGTCAATCCACATTTCGTGATTGTCACCGCCGGGGCTGGCAGGCATTGACGTGAGCGTCTTGCCGCCGTCGAGCGTTCTCGAAAACGCAGCGGAGAAGAAGTAAGCTTCGTTCTCGTTGTCCGGCGAGATTTCTTCGCGCGTGTAATAGTGCGTGCGTCCGCGGAGCTGGCGGTCGTAGCTGACAACTTGCCAGTTCGCGCCGCCATCGTCCGATACCCAGAGTTGTCCGCGCTGCGTCGGCTTGCCGTCCATCGGGACGCCATCGCCCGTTTCGATCAGGGCGTAGACGCGATTGGAATCGCTGGGAGCCACGCGCACGGCGATTCTGCCCACGGGTGAATTGGGCAGTCCGTGCCCCTCAAGGCGCGTCCACGTGACGCCGCCGTCCGTCGATTTGAAAATTCCGCTCCCAGAACCGCCGCTCGTGCGTCCCCACGTGTGAATCACAAGTTGCCACATGCCCGCAAAGAGAACACGCGAGTTGTTTGGATCCATCGCCAGATCGCCACAGCCCGTGTTCTCGTCGACGAAAAGCGTTTTCTCCCAAGTCTTCCCGCCGTCGGTGGTGCGAAACACGCCGCGCTCCGGTTGCGGGCCGTACGCAGTTCCCAGCGAGCATGCGAAAACGATGTCCGGATTGCGCGGATCAATAATCACGTTGGCGATGCGGCCCGTGTTTTCCAGGCCCATGTGCGTCCACGTGTGGCCCGCGTCCATCGACTTATAAATTCCGTCGCCGATGGAAATATGGCTGCGAATATAAGGTTCTCCCGTCCCTGCCCATACGATATTCGGATCCGTGGCGGCGACGGCTATCGCGCCAACCGAGGAAACGTCCTGCGAGTCGAAAATGGGATCCCAGTGAATTCCGCCGTCGGTGGTCTTGAAAATTCCGCCGGAAGCCGCGCCTACGTAATAAATATTCGGATCGCCGGGCACGCCCGCCACCGCGATGGTGCGGTTGCCCACCGGACCGATGTAACGGAAACGCAGTTGGCCAAACGGCGTGGAAGAGTTGTTGCCGCGCGTTCTTTGCGCGAATAAAAAGCTCGCACTGGCGAACGACAACACGACCGCAATCGATGCCAGCAAAGCGACTCGCTTTGACATGATTTGTTTTCCTCTTTTGAAATGAAGGGTAATTAGACGCGCGGATAATACTGCGTGCTTCCAAGAACGTCAATAACTGCTCAGCGCTGGAGGTTTTGCCGGCGGAGGTCGCGGAGCGTCCGACGCAAGTCAGGACCACCTTTAACGATCACCACCAGTGTAATGAACGCGAAAGCGCCTCCGGCGACGAACAGGCAAAACGTCCAGAATATTTCCCAGTATTTCATCGCGCCTCCTCCAGTTGTGCGGCTGTCAGCAGGGTCTGCTGCGAGGGAGTCGAACGCCGCCCGAACAGAGAACCGGCGAGAAACCCGCAAGCAGCAAGTCCAAACGACGCGAAGCCCGTGATGTTTTCATTCCAGTGCAGCACAAAGAATGGAATGATCGCGCCGGCAGCTCCCAACAACATGGCCAAATATCCACCGAGCGTGGTGGCGCGTTTCCAATACAGGCCGCCAATTACGGAAACGAACCCGCCCGCGAGAAAAATCGTCGCGGTGATATTCAAGTAGAGGTAAACGGCGCCTGGCGGAGTGTAATAGAGTCCCCAAAACATCAGGAACAAACTGACGAAAAGATTCGCGATGCGATTGAGCAGCAACTGCGCGCGCGGATTAAGCTGCGATTTTCCCATCATCCTACGCAAGGGAAGAACAACATCCTGCGAGATGACAGCGCTCCAGCCGAGAAGGTAAGAGCTGTTCACGGACATCGTGGCAGCGAGCATTCCGGCCACTACAACGCCTCGCACGCCGGGGCCCAGAATTTGCGCCAGCATGGCGGGCATGGCGTCAATTGGCATCACAACGTTGCCGTGGACAACCGGCAGAGGCATGCCGTTAACGAGAGCGCCAGTGCCGAAGAGCGTCAGCGCCGCGATGCCCCAAAGCATCGGGAGCATTCCACGTCCGAGAAAAATGAAGCCGGTCCAGGTCATCACGCGCTTGGCCGTCGCAGGATTGCGAGTCGAGAAAATGCGCATGGCCGTGGTTTGCCAGCAAGTAACAATGGAAAGCCACAGCAAAACCTGCCAAACAAGAAACGTCCAGCCAAATTTCGGGCTGGCAACGGGACTGAAGCCTGCTGCGCCCATGGTGGCACTTACTTTTTGCACAATGTGGCCCCAGCCGGCGAAATGCACGGCGTAGATGGTCACCAGAATGGTGGCAATCGAGAGCAGCGAGTATTGTAAAAAATCCGTGATGACCACCGAAACCATTCCGCCGAGCACGGTGTAGAGAAGTTCGAGAAGCAAAATTACGGTCATGACGGCGACAAGGTATCGCGACGGGATCCCGCTGACGATAGTCAGAAATTCACCCTCGATTTTTAGAAACACCCCCATGTTCAGGATTCCGCCGAGCGCCACCAGTACTCCTGTGACAAGGCGCAGACCGCGGCTGTAGCGCACCTCGAAAAATTCCGGCACGGTCATCAATTTTAATTGGCGGAAGCGGCTGATGATGAAGCCGGTGCGTCCCACGAAGATCATTACGACGCCGGAAATCAGCGCGGCAGCGAAGGAGGCGAAGCCGAAGCGGTAACCAAGCTCCGCGTTGTACATAAAAGTGATCGTGCCGATCTCAGTGGCGGCGAGCGTGGCGATGCCAACGTACAAACCGAGTTCGCGGCCCGCGACGAGGTAATGCGACACATCGCCCAGGTACCGCTTTCCTAGAAGTCCGATGCCGACCGAGGCTGCGAGGTAGCCGATAACGATCAGCCAATCGCCGATGGTGAAACTCATCGGGGAGCAGCTTCCAAAGTGAGAACTTCAAAAGGCTGGAGCGTAATCGTGCGCGGCTGGTCAACTCGCAGATTGATCGCCGGCAAATTTGCGGCGCTTTTCCACGGATTGCGCGCCACGTAGTTTTGCGAAGCTCCGGGGGGAAGTTCGAAGCAAGCCTGAGGATCGAGAGCAAACGTATGCGGCACCTTGTCAGGATTGCGGAGTGTCACAATACCGCCGCGGCGCGACCAGGACGCCCAGCCGTAAACTTGCAGCCGAGCAGGATCGCCGCCAATCCAGTGCGTGTCGACCAGAATGTCCGCGTTTCGCCGTGACCATCGGGCCGCCTCGGCCAGCAAGTCCCAGTCGTCATCGTTCAACAGAGAATGAGTGATGTACATCTCTTGAAGCTGCGTGCCCGTGCCGAAGTAGGAGCGCACTTCGGCGCTGAAATCATGCTCCGGGTCCACATTGAGCTTTTCAGCATCGCGCGCGTAGATTAAGCCATGCAGCATAAGGGAATTCAGCGGATAGAGTGGGCCTGCGCGAACGACATGCTCGTACGTCGCGGCATCGCGGTAGGTGATCCATTGCTGGCGATTGGAACCGACACCCGCGAAAGAATGGTCGTCGCCGCCGCGCCAAATCGAATCCGCATAGCGAAGCCAGAACGGGGAAGGATATGTTCCCGTGGTCAGGTTGACGTATAGATCTGGCTTGGCGCGACGCAAATCGCCGATCAAGCTGATCATTGCGTCAAAGTCACTGTTGAATTTACTGCCGGGATAAACGGTGGATGCGTTTCCCGTGCCATCAAATTTGAATTGATTTACTCCGTACCGGCGAATCATTTCCAGGCACACAGCGTGAAAACGCTCGAAATAGCGCGGTCCCGAGAGCACGAAGCCGCCGGAATTTTCTTCGTAGCCTTGCTCCTTGCCATATTCGAGGCGTTCTTTGCGCGGGCCGTCGTAGCCTCCCCAGGGAGATAGCCAGATGCCGGGCGCGGCCCCATATTTTGCGGCGGCTTGTTTGAGCGGCGCGAAGCCGCTCGAGAAGCCGGAATTGAAATTCCAAAGGGACTTGTGATTGTCCCAGCCGTCGTCGAATAGGAATGAATCGAGCGTGACGCCGCGCTTCGCGTGCAACTCCGCGCCGAATGCGTTGATCACGTCCAAAGCGCCCGCTTGATCATAAGGAGTGAAATATCCGAGATCGTACCAGGAGTTGTAATGCAGAAACGTGCGATAGGGATGAGCGCGCTCGCGTTCGATGTAACGCAAGAAATCGCGGCGCAACTGGCCCGTTTCGGTCGCGCCAATCACCGATGAGTGGGCCGCGGTGCGCCCCGGTTCGAGCGGCAGTTGGCGTTCAAGGCTGCAAAGCACGCGCCCGCTTTCCACGCTGCTCTCCGAAAGTGGATGCTCGAAACCCAAAAACCACGTGGCAGCAGTTGCTGGCGATCCCTTGGCGCTTCCCGTGACCTGCGCTCCGGGAAAGTTCAGATCGATGAGGGTGATTTTTGTAACCGGTAAATCGCTCTGCAGCGCGGTGAGCGTCACTTCCTGGCGAATATAGTGCGAGCCGTCGCGTAGAATCGCGCGCCATTCGGCACGCACACGGTGTTGCGCGTCCTCAAAGCGCGCGGACAGAGCGTGCCCGCCCAGGCGCTCAGAAAATCTGGCCGCTTCCGGGACGGCCTCGAGGTTCTCCACACGCGCGCCGCCGACGAGATTCATTTCGGACGAAATGAAATCGGAGCCATCCGAGCGCGCCAGCGAAAACGCGGATTTGGGTCCGTCAATCGCAACCCCGGTTCGACGATCTACAACGCGCAAAAAACGCAATCCTGCCGCGGAGATTTCCCATGTTGCGGCGATGACGCCGTTTCCCAACGTCGCTGTTTTGCCGCGAATGCTCGCTTGCGCCACATTTTGCGCGCTTGCGAACCATGCGTTGTACGGTGACGCGGCCAGATACGAAATTGCGGGGAGGCTTGCGCAAAGGAGCGACGCCTCGCCGAGAAAATCGCGACGAGTGATGAGTTTGCGCGACAGCGGACTATCAAGTTTCCGTGAATTGTTGCTCCCGCCCAAGCTAGCCTCCTAACGGCAACTGCAATTAGAACTGAATCAGCCCCGGCCCCGCGCCATTAATGAGGAATTGGCTAGCCTCCGCCCGCGCCGGAAAAAGTTGGCGATAGCCTGAGGCCCACACGTTGCGAAATTCCTCGGCGCGCGCCGAAGGAACCAGCGCCCACACGCTGCCTCCAAATCCGGCACCGAAAGCGGAAGCTGCATCCGCACCAAGTGTGCGCGCCAAGCGAGCCAGCTCTACGGTCTCCGGCGTTTGATTGCCGAGCAAAGTCTCGGCGAGCAATTGCGAACGGTCAACCAGTGCGCCGGCGGTTACCATATCATTGCGCGCAAGCGCCTCAGCCGCCGCGGGAACAATTTCGTTGCTCTCAGCCGCAAAATGATCGAGTCGGTTCAGCAGGAAATCCGCGGAAACGTCGGAATCCGCGGAATTACGCGCAATTTCGCGCAGCCGCGTGGCCGCATCAGGACTCGAAGACAGCGCGGCGGCGAGCGATTCGTCGTCGCGGCCCGTGGCGCGCCGCCACACATCGAGAATTTTGCGCGTAGCCAAGGAGGCGCGATTATAGGAGTCGCGCGAGTTGCCGGTTTTTTTTGCTTTGCTGCCGCTGACTGCCAGCACAAATACGTGTTTCTCGGGAACGGGGATTTCCTGTTCCAGGCGAATGGGACAATAAGAATACTGACGCAAAAATCCGGCGCGCGAGCACAGAATCGCGACGTGGTCCTGGCTGCCGCCAAGCGTACCCACGCCGCTGTCTCCGGGAAAAGACGCAAAGCCCGCGCCGCTCTCGACCGCAGCCAAATAGCCGGCCAGACTTTCGTTACCTCCGGAGCGACTTCCTATGCACTCGCGATACGAATCGCTTTGCCACAAAGAGTTCGCCTCGGCGAGCGCAAAGAAGACGGCGATGACCAGCGCGCTTGAGCTGCTCATGCCGGACGCGCGTGGAAGATCGCTGGAAAACACAATGTCGGCCCCGGTACGTGCGCCTGGGAAATCGCGCGCGATTCGCCGGGCGACAGTGATGGCATAATTCGACCAATGGCCAGGGGCCGGCTCCGCGTCGGGAGCCAATGCGAAGTGGGTGTCGGATTTGCGTCCCATGTCCAGGATGCGCACGAGCGCATCGAGGCGCGGCGCCGCGACCACGCCAAGACCATACTCAATTGCGCAGATGATGCCGCGGCCGCCAGCGTAATCCGTGTGCTTGCCGAGAACCTCCAGCCGTCCCGGCACGAAAAATGCGCTGAACTGATCGAGCGCCACAGGGCGCAAGCCGCGAAGCTCAGCGCTTAACTCTTCCATCAGCGCCGCTTTTTTGGCCGCTTCCGCGCCGCTCATGCCCGCAGAGCGCAGGCGAGTGTGGAATCCGTCCATTTGTCTACCCGTGCGTCCGCGAGCATTCTCCGCTACTGTGTGCCGCGCGGGCATTATCCTACAACCGCTTCGATTTTGAGCACACGGTTCCAGCCTGCTGAAGGGAAGGCTGAACAAACCTGCTTAGAGATGACCCATCGTGAAGAAGAGAGCAGGCGAGACGATGTGGTTCGCTGGCGCGATTGGTTCTACCGGCAGATTCGAAAAGTTATCTCAGACTGTGTGCCCAGGCTCAGGACTGGCGCAGTGACCAGTGATCTGCTCAACGAGAATGCGATAGAAGACGGGAACCAAGGGCCGCTCCGCGCCTTTGAGGATGGTTTTCGCGTAACCAGGTTCCCACCACATAGCTTTTTGGTGCAACAGCTTGTATGCAAATAACTGCGCCTCGTGCCATTCAGGCGTATTGGGGAGTTCCTGATAACGACCGAGGACAATGACGCTCTGCCACTGTGTTGGGGTGACCACCTCATCCGCTTCCACGCATACCAGTGGGTTGGCGCGCATCCACTCGATTTTCTGTCCAACGGTAGAGAAACTGTAAATGTAGCGAGCGTCGCAGACAAAATAAATTGGGACGATATACGGCTGTGGACCTTGCGTGCACGCCAATCTACCGAGATGCGTTCGCGCCAGCAGGTCCAGACTCGCCTTGCGAGTCATTTCCTGGATCAACATGACGCTTTCCCGTGAATCTTATCGAACGATTCAGCCACGCACCGTCAGGACTGGGCACGGTGCGAGCGAAACCACTTTGTGCGCGATGGCCATCGGCAAGTGCGTGGCCGTTCCTTTAAGGCCGGCTGGTTTGCGCACCCCGAGGACGATCAACTCCGCTTCGCGCTTAGCTGCAATTTCCAAAATCTTTTCGGCCGGCGCGCCGTATTCCACAACATAGTCGGGCACGCACCAGAGCTCGGCTTGCAGCGGCACCAGGTTCCGCAACATCCTCCCGGACGATGAGGATAGTTCGGAGGGGTGAACCAAGTCGCCCGTTTTCGGCGCGTCAATCACATGCAGCAGAGTCAAGTATGCCTGGCATTCCTGTGCGAGCGAAATGGCATAGGAGGCGGCGGCCAACGATTCAGGGCCAAAGTCCGTGGCCAGCAGAATTCGCGTAATCTCACCGCTACTTTTCGGTACGGCAGGGGAGTGCGGCCCGACGGTTAGTACGGCGCACGGCGCCTGCCGAAAAATCTCCTCGGCTGCGGAGCCTAGCAGGAATTTTCCGATTCCAGAGCGTCCGCGGGTCCCCATCACGATCAAGTCGATTTCGTGTTCTTGAATGGCGGCCTTAATGCTGGGCCAAAGATCTCCCTCATGGATCAGGATTTCCGGGTGCAGGCCCTCGAATGTGTGGACGAGCGCAAATTTCTCCCGCTGCGCTTCAATTTCGGCGGCCTTCTCCAAAGCTCTCCAGTTTTTCGGCAGCGTTGCGGTGTTGTCGATCGGTCGCACGTGCAAAGCGTAAAGCTTGGCGCCGTAGCGCCTAACCAACGCGGCAGCATAAGGGACCGCGGTTTTCGCAGCGTCCGAAAAGTCAGTGGTGAAAAGGATATTCTTGATCTGAACGTGAGTGCTCGCGCTGATCGGTTCCAGGATTGGTTTCATTATTCACCCCCTACACGACCCAGTTAGCTCCTCCAGCGTCTCTGTGCGCCGTGACGCCCATCACATTGAGGAGTGATGCCTGTCGCAGGCGACGAGCCGGGCGCGAGCTACGATTTAACTCTGTCCGCGGGGCGCGTGGCGCAAGAAAGGCCAATTGGGATTTGGTGCGGACAGGGATCACTGGGGGATTTATGATTTCGAGGTTCATGCATGGGGGAGTCGCGGCACTTGTGGCGGGGTTGTGCATTTTCTTAGTTCTGCGAGTTTATATTGTTCAGGAACTGTTCGCCGCGCTAGTTTTGTTTAGCCTTGTGTTCGCTGCCGTTGCAGTCTTTTGCTTCGCGCTTGTCCTGCTCGATTGGTTCAGCCGAGTTTTGTTGCTCAAGATGCAAAGCGCCGTACGTGTGCGCGCCGTTTTATCCCAGCCACTGCTTATTTTCCGTGAATACCTGGGACGCAAATATTCTTTCGCCGTCCACCACCACTGGGGACATTAGACAGTTTGCGTTTGCAGCAGGGCCCGCCCTAAACGAAAGCGACTTGCCCGTTCGAAATTGTGCTTGGGAGCCCAGCGTGACCGCTATCACTCCGAACCGTGCCGGCAATCACTGCTTCGCTTCTGCGGGATGATGTATCAATGCGCCGTGAAGAGACGGAGACTGCAAATGGGAAGCAGCCAAAAAGGCGGGAAGCCCGAAAGTATGAGGCCAGCCTGCGGTCTGCGCCCAACGAACGTTGGATGGGGTGGGCGCTCTTTGGGCATGACCCTTGCAGGAATCTCTGCCACTTCTCTCCGAGTCGGCGACGATGCGCGAAGCCAGGTTGAAGCGCCCGATTGTTCGACGCACCGACCCTCCAGGGCCGGATGCTTCGCAGAGCACTCGCTGGCTCGGACAAAATTTTGGGGATGTTCAAGCAAAGGGAAAAGATAACCTTCCATGGTCGATAGAATTTCGAAAGGAGATTAACAATGGCGAATCTGATTCCGCAAGATACTTTCTTCCAGGATCTCTTCGATTTCCGGCGGGATTTCGATCAGATCTTCAATCGCATCGTTCTTGGCAAGCCACTGCTCGGGGAACAATTCATTCCCAACAAGATGTTTGACTTTCTTCCGTCAGTGGAGTCGTACCTCGACAAAGACGCCAAGAAATTCGTCTGCCGCATTTCGCTCCCGGGCATTGACCCCAAGGACGTGGAGATCCATACCAAGGACAACCTGCTGACCATCAAGGGTGAGAGGAAATTGGTTCGCACGTCCAAGGAAGTGATGGACGATGAGATCATGTACGGCAAGTTCGAGCGCACGCTCACGCTTCCCGAGGGCGTAGTGGCCGACAAACTCGCCGCCGAATATCACAACGGAATGCTGGAAATCAGCGCGCCGGTCGCCGCGGCGGCGATGCCGCGCAGGGTGGAAATCAAAGTTGTGCCGATTTCCAAGCAAATCGCTGCATGAGATTCGGAAAGCGACAAATGGCTCGGGACGCTCGGCGACCCGGGCCATTTTCTTTTGCGCGCGACTTGCAGAGGTGTTGGCTGTTACGGGAGAGTCTCGAACGAGCGTGTTTCGCAAAAGGCGATTGCGCGTAGACTCAGAGCATTGAGAACCGGCCGAACTTGGGAGCCGGAATGAACAAAGCCGAGCGAATTCGAGTCTTTTTGAAAGCCACCTTTGGGTTGTGGCTGGTTCTCGGAGCCACCTTGTGTATCGTCGGGTTGGCGTGGTGGTTGAGAAGCCCTTCCAGTATCCACAATCCTCTGCTCTACGGTCAGCTTGAAATGACTAGCGGCATCCTCGCACTGACTTTTGCTGCGGCCGCCGTTGTGCGGTTTCGTGGAACGAGCGAGCGGCTCCCGTTGATTCTCACGTGCGGCTTTCTGATCATCGGTGCGACACTGGTGGGTGCCAGCTTCGGTTTCTTGCATCTCTTTCGCTTGAACCCTGGCTCGAGCCTTCCGGATCCGCTTCCGTGGGTTGTTGGCCGGACTCTGCTTGCCGTGCTGCTTGTGGCGTCTTTGGTCGTAGAGCGGCGCTTCCCCACTTCGCCGAGCACCGGCCGCGAGATTGCTCTCGCCCTTCTGGCTGTCGTGCTGCTGACGTCAATGCTCAGCGCTGCTCATAAACTATTGCCCGCTGAGATAACTCTTTCTCCAAACGGGATTTTCCCTCACCCCGGGAATCTTGTTCCCGCGGGACTCTTCCTGGTGGCGGCCATCGGTTTTCATCGGCGCTTGCGGGAGAGTAGCTCGCCATTCGATTTTTCTTTGTATTTCAGCGCGGTATTGAATTTGGCGTGCTCCCTAGCTGCCAGCGAGTCGGATTACAGGCTCGACAGGCCTTTCATTTTGGCGGAAGTCCTCCAGTTGGCGAGTTACGGAGTACTGGTAGGCGGCGCTCTTCTTGACAACTTGCGCTTACTCGAGAAAGTGCGCCATCTGGCCGTGAGTGACTCTCTGACGGGACTCGCAAATTACCGGCGTCTCCTGGACGCATTCGAGAGCGAAATCCAGCGCTCAGGCCGCACAGGAAGACGTTTTGCTCTTATCTTGTTCGATCTTGACAGGTTGAAAAAAATCAACGACCGGTATGGGCACTTGGTTGGGAGCCGCGCACTCTGCCGGGTCGCCGACGTGCTTCGCGTTCACTGCCGCGCCATCGACACGGCAGCGCGCTACGGAGGCGATGAATTCGCTCTTGTCTTGCCGGAGACGGATCTGGTTGCGGCGCGCGAAGTG
Source organism: Candidatus Acidiferrales bacterium (assembly GCA_035933995.1). Taxonomy (GTDB): domain Bacteria; phylum Acidobacteriota; class Terriglobia; order Acidiferrales; family UBA7541; genus DAHUXN01. The sequence continues at coordinate 17,059 of DASYYI010000111.1, forward strand.
GCGAATCGCGTCTGCGAACGCGTGGCCACCGGCGGAAAGGAACCTTCCATCTCCGTGAGCGCAGGCGCTGCGGTCTATCCTGATGACGGTCCGTCCGTCGAAACTCTCTTCGATGCGGCTGACCGCGCGCTGTACGACTCGAAGCGCCGTGTTCGAATTCCGCGGACCGCGTCTTCCTAGGACGATGCATCCGGCCCAAAATACGTCATTCACTCGTACCGCACCGACTGCATGCAGATGAACAGACGGATTATGTCGCGCGGGCGCAAGCGCACTCACATTTGCTTGCAACCTTCGCTTGAAAATTCATTGCGTACAGCGTAACGTTTCGCTCCGCAACTTTGATTCATAGCTTTATTAGACGCCCATCACCGATTGCTGCATTTATGGCATGGGGCCCGGCTAAAGGTGGAACGCATGAAGAAGTTTGTTCTGATTCTTGCTGTTGCGTGCATTTCTTTCCCCGCATGGGGAGCACAAAGGGCGGACGTCGCGCGCTGGGAGCACGAGGCCCAGAACGTCACCATCATCCGCGACAATTGGGGGATCGCGCACGTCTACGGGAAAACGGACGCGGACGCTGTTTTTGGCATGGAATACGCGCAGGCCGAGGACGACTTCAATCGCGTGGAGACAAATTACATCAATGGAATGGGGCGGCTGGCGGAGACGGAAGGAAAGTCCGCGATTTACCAGGACCTGCGGATGAAGCTCTTCATCGACCCCGAAACGTTGAAGAAGCAGTACGCGGAGAGTCCGGCATGGCTGAAAACGCTGATGAACGCGTTCGCCGACGGATTGAACTACTACCTTTACAAGCATCCCGAAGTGAAACCAAAAGTCATCAAGAGATTCGAGCCGTGGATGGCGCTGAGCTTTACGGAAGGGAGCATCGGTGGCGATATCGAGCGCGTAAACATCATGCATCTCGCGGCGTTCTACGGCCACGAGCTGGTTGTTCAGGCAATGCCTGCGAACCGGGATGCGATTCCTGAACCGACTGGCTCGAACGGCATGGCCATCGCGCCTTCGAACACAGTTGATCATCACGCACTGCTGCTGATCAATCCGCACACGTCGTTTTATTTCCGGTCCGAGCTGCAAATGGTGAGCGAGCAGGGCCTCGATGCCTACGGCGCCGTCACCTGGGGGCAATTTTTCATTTATCAGGGGTTCAACCCGCACGTCGGCTGGATGCACACGTCGAGCGGCGTGGACGCAGTCGACGAATACCTGGAAACGGTGGAGAAGAAGGGCGGCCGCTATTATTACAAGTACGGGAACAAGGAGCTTCCGGTCATCGTGAAACAAATCACGGTGCCGTACATTACCGACCACGGCATGGCAGAAAGAAAATTCACCGCGTATTACACCGAGCATGGGCCGGTAATTGGCGAAGAGACGGGCGGTGAGCAGAAAGGGAAGTGGGTAACTATCCGGCTGATGCAGCAGTCGATCAAGGCGCTCATTCAGTCTTACACGCGCACTAAGGCTACCGACTTCAAGTCCTTCCTGCAAACAATGGAACTGCGGGCGGACTCGTCGAACAACACCATCTTCGCTGACTCCGACGGCGACATCGCGTATTATCAGGCCAACTTCATTCCCAAGCGTGACAACAGTTTCGATTTTACGAAGCCGGTGGATGGCAGCAATCCGGCGACGGATTGGCACGGCCTGTTGACGCTTGACGAGACTCCGCACTTGCTGAATCCCAAGAGCGGCTGGATTTACAACTCGAACGACGCGCCGTGGAACGCGGCGGGATTAGGCAGTCTGAAGAAGGCAGATTTTCCCGCGTATGTGGAGAAGGGCGGGGAATCAGCGCGCGG
>DASYYI010000135.1:0-1560 GCA_035933995.1 Candidatus Acidiferrales bacterium
CCAGTGCGCCTTCGGCTTGCAGGACGCAACTTTCAAATCCCAAATTCCCTCGCCGCGTATCACTTTATCTTCCACAAGCCTTGGCTTTACGCGCCATTCACCCGTCTTCGCATACCGAATAGCGCGATCGAGGAGCACCAACGGCAGCGTCCCGGGGACCTCATGCGTCGCCAAACCGCTCATCGCGCGCACCGCGCCCTCCACACCGAAGTAACAAATCAGCCATGTCAGCGGGTGCATGTACATGGACAAAAGCCCCATAGGGCCTGCATAGGGCCACGGAATCGACCTACCGATAGCCGGACCCGCTCGCGTGACAAAGATTGAATACCACGCGATCAGCGCTATCAAGGCCAGAAAGGACTCAATGATTCCTGAAAAGACCGTTGCCCGCGACCAATTTACCTGAATGTCACCACAACATGCGGCTCGCAAGCGCGCCGGCAAAAATGCGAGAATTGGTCCAGCCAGATAAGTCCACACGGTGGTTTGCCCTTGACTCCCAAGTTAGGTGGGTTGCCGCGCGCGGACAAGCTTTGTCTCGAACTCCGCGACGAAAACGACAATTCGCTTGTGCTTGAAAAGAATCGATCTGGTTGTTCGGTAGTGAGTCAGTTCGAATTTCGCTTTACTGGAAAGGGTCCCAATATAAGCCTCAAGAATAAAACGAACAGCGCGATTGAGATAATTGCCACCCACCACGGCCTAAGCACTATCGGAAACAAGACAACCAGCAACCACGCCCACCAAGGCATTCGTGACCACCGATCACTGCCCAATTTTGTAGGCTTCGCCTGATTATCCATGTGAGGGAAGAGTACGCCCGAATTGCCCTCAGATTCAAAGAATTTCAATCTGACCCACTGGTTGTTCAACTCGCTTTACTGCGTCAGCGGATAAGGTTAGGCTAGTCGCAACCCCGCCCAGTTACTGGAGGAGGTGCAATGTACGCTCGCGTGACGCAGTTTCACATCGTGCCTGAGAAGCTTGGCCCATTTCTTGCCGCCGTTCAGGACGCCCTTCCTCATGCACACCAGCAGCATGGGTTTCGCGCTGCCATCGTCCTGCGCGTGGAAAGCGCCACATCCACCACCGACGTGCGGGTCATGTCCCTCTGGGACTCTCTCGAAGATTTGCGCGCAGGTGAGCAGAATTTTTATTTCTACCCGGCACTCGCGAAAGTTATGGCCTTCGCCAAGGGCTTTCCAGTGATCGAAGCGCAAGAAGTGCTCATTGCGGACTTCCCCGGCGCCCGCGCCACTCCGGCCGTTCGTAGCATCTCCACCGACGAAACCAAATTTTGAAAACATCGCGACTCCCGTGCTTGACCATGTCTGTAAGCGCCAGTAAGCTAGGTGTTTCCCGAGGCGACACTGACCGTAGTGACGCGGTGTCGCTTCTGAGTGAAACGAATCGGCGATGGGTACCATACAAATCACGCTGCCGGACGGGGCGAAGCGCGAAGTCGCGGGCGGGACCACTCCCGCGGAGATCGCGCGGCAAATTTCGCCTCGACTGGAAAAAGAAGCGCTCGTTGCTCGCGTTGACGGCGAATTGTGG
>DASYYI010000141.1:0-22497 GCA_035933995.1 Candidatus Acidiferrales bacterium
CTTCACTATAATTATGCGACCGTCCACTTCTAGGTACCCTTCAGCTTGGAGTCGGCTCAGATTACGTGAGACGAGTTCTCGCACTGTTCCCAATTCCGCCGCAAGGTCTTGATGTGTCTTCGTGAGTTCCACGCGGACGCCCTCTTTCGAAGCCGTTCCGCTCGCCCGTGCCGATCGTAGGAGAAGGGCGATCAATCGGTGCCTCACGGTAGTGAAAGACAAGTCTTCGATGATTCCCACCAGGCGTCGCAGTCGTGAACCAACCACCGCAATCACTTTGAGTGCCACCTCTGGATGCTCGCGGCAAAAATTCTGGAAATCCTTACGCGAAATGAAGAGGACCTCCGCGTCCTCCAACGCAGACGCCGACGCAGGATAATTACCCCCGTCAAACACAGGAAGCTCGGCGAAAGAACTCCCGGGACCTTCCACCGCCAAGACTTGTTCCCGCCCGGCGGGCGACAATTTGAAAATGCGAATTTTGCCAAGAGCTACGAGGAAGAGGCCTGTGCAGGAATCTCCTTCGCTGAATAACATTTCGCCTCGTTGGAAACGTTTCTTAGCCACTCGGCCAACGAGCGATTGCATTTCTTTTTGCGTCAGGCTCGCAAACAGCGGTGTCTTCCGCAGTATCGCTTCCGCGCCATCCGTCATCACAATGCCCCATTCGCCACGCCGGCTCTTCGACACGACACGTGCGAATTCTACAGGCTTTCGGCACACTGAACAAAGACATAAGCAGTTTGTGGACATGCATCTGCCGTTCTAATTCGCGCGGAGAGACATCGAGACGAAGTCACGGAAATTAGAGGCGTTTCAACGATCTCTTAGAAAACGATTCGGTACGTGAGAATCAGGCCGTGGTTGCAGGTGTCCGCATATGGTGGGCACGATTGTCGCATCCGGGAGGAGAGAGCTATTCGCAGCTCAAGACGATCGCGGTCGCATCATCGCTGCGCGGGCCGCCACTCGCAGACTCTTGCACCTCGGTCAACACCAACCGGGCCGATACAACTGGTTTCTGCAAGGATTTCGTCCCCGCGACTCTCTCAGCGCAAAACGGTCGTTTTTATTGGGTTTTGGTAGGGGCGGTGGGGATCGAAAACAACACCGGTCGGAATTTCAGGCACTTAGAAGAAATGCTGGGGAACTCTAAGGCATTGAAAAAGAACAATAGGGAATGCCAAGGAATCCTTATTGGCCCCTTAAAGGCCCCTCGTTTTTTATCTGCCACTGAGATTCCTTCATTGTGAGTTTTTCGACCACTGCCCTAGAGACAAACTCGGCTTCGGGCCCAAATTTCGCGGCGCGGATGGCAAGCCGACTGAGGGGATATCAATTGAGAGAAATACGGGGCTCGGTCCCTCCGCAAGCTGCGGCGGCACCCACGGCGCGTTCTTCCTCTTCTTTTCTTCCAGAAGGTCCGATGATCCCAACCGGCACCGCGGCGGGGAGAGTGACACACATTGCTATCTCGACAGATGGACGAAATTCTTTTCGGCGAAGGCCTGCTTAGTGCCGGGCGGAGTCTTCCGGGGCACGAAAACGATATTCCTCCTCTACGTTCCCATTTCGCCCGCTGCGTATCCACAGAGCTATTGATACAGTTCTGCGCTGGACAGATATTGGCTGCTACTCCCAAATCCTCCCACAATTAGGACTATTCCGTTTTGCAACAATGTGGCCGTGTGACTCCTGCGTGCAGTGTTCAGGCTTGTAGTTACTGTGAACGCTCCGGTCGCAGTGTTATACAGCTCCACGCTGGAAAGCACAGTGCCATTGTCGTCGCCACCGGCGATCAAGACCAAGCCATTCTCCAACAGGGTCGCGGTATGGCTTTCCCGCGCCGTATGCAAACTTCCTGTTGTTGTGAATGTTCCGCTCGAAGGGTTGTATAACTCCGCGCTGGCAACATCGCTGCCACTGGTGTTTCGTCCCGCCGCGATCAGGACCATTCCGCTTTGTAGCAATGTTGCTGTGTGGAAATCCCGTCCCGTGTTGAGATTTCCGGTCGCAGTGAAAGTCCCAGTGGAAGGATTATACAGTTCAGAACTAGTGATATTACCCGTGCTGTTATGGCCACCGACAATCAGGACCATTCCGTTTTGTAATAACGTTGCTGTGTGAAGCTCGCGCGCGGTATGTAAACTCCCGGTGACACTAAATGTTCCTGTCGAGGGATTATACAACTCGGCGCTCGAAAGATAGCTCCTTGTACTGAAGTTGTAGCCACCGACAATCAGAACCTCGCCATTATTGAGCAGCGTTGCCGTTTCGGCATCACGGCCAGTGTGCAAGCTCCCCGTAGCCGAGAACGTTTCGGTGGACGGGTTATAAAGTTCTGCGCTGGAAACGGAGAGGCCGGAAGGGCCATCGCCGCCAGCGACCAGAACCAGCCCACTGTTTAACAGCGTCGCGGGATAGTAACCGCCCGTACTAAGAAAACCTCCGGCGGTAGTCGTGAAAGTTCCAGAACCATATAACTCTGCGCTGGTGACGTAACCGCTGCTATTCGAGCCACCGGCAATCAGTACCAAGCCATCGTTCAGCAACGTCGCGGTATGGCCGTATCGAGCACTATTTAGACTCCCTGTATAGGTTAAAGTAGGAGGGCTCGTTGACGAAATCTCCGCAAAATTCACGAGATTAGTAGCGTTGACGCTCCCTATCCCACTCGCAAAGTCCCAGCCGCCCAGAGACTGGTAAGCGATGGCGTACGAAGAATTAGAAGTCGACAGTACTCCATAAGTCCCTGAAGGGAGGTAACAATTGTGCGTGCCAGTGCAGGGCATGTCCATGTCGCCCTGGGTCACATCATAGAAAATGCAAGAACTGCTCGCTCCATTGCCCAAGCTGGATTGGCACGATGTGCTCCCGGTCGAACCATACTCGTTGACGGCAGCTCGGTAGTAAAGGTAGTTCGGGTTGCCCCAACGAGTTGAGGTGCGTTGGTTGATAAGAGCCTGAATACCGGCCATGATCGGTGATGCAAAAGAGGTTCCGCCAGCTTGCGACCAGCCGCTCGGAGAACCTGTGCAGGCGGCTCCGCCAGCAGCCGTATCTGACCAGCAGAAAATGTAATCGTGATTCCAAGCCCCGTTAGAGGCGAACAGCGATACGTCCGGCAAATCGCGGACGCCGTCACTAGGATTCCCGATTAGGAATTGCCAAGCAGGTTTCGCATATCCTTGGCATGTACCGCTCACAACACCGTTTATAGAAGGCGTTCCAGTAGCGCAACCACTGGGGCCGCCGCTGCCGGCAGCAAACACTGCCAGTCCTTTGGTGTTACAAACGCCACTCGATCCGTAAGGCGGAATGCCTCCATAGAAATAGTTTGAAAACAGCTGGCTTCCGCAGGAGTCATTCCAGGGAATTTCAGGAATGTACGAAAGGGCAGAGCCATAGGTAGAACTGTTAGTCGAACTCCAGTATGTGCTAGTTTGGTTAAAGTAGGAGTCCTCAAAATCCGTGCCACCAACTGCCACGTTGTACGGAGTCGAGGCGAATCCATTAACAGTTATGCCGTGCTGCGCATAAGCCGTGTTGGCGTCGCAGACTGCGGATCCCCAATCGCCTGCGGCAACGAATACAGATACTCCTTCGGTGACCGCTTGCTGATAGGCGGCATTATATGCGGCGTTGGCGGGGGCACCATTGCTGGGCTCGCATTCCGCATAACTCACACTTACGATCGGGGGTGGCGAACCGCTCTCGTTGAGAAGATTTTGGAGGGCAATTAGGCCCCCGAATGTAGATGTAGTCGTACAGGACGCAAGCTCAATGGCTGCGCTTGGAGCAGCAGCGCTGGAATACTCCGCATCGAGGATTGCTTCGTCGTCAACTCCTAATACAACTCCCGGGTCCGAACAGTTGTTGGGCCCGCTCGGAGGTGCGGGATGGACTTCGGTAAAGCTCCCTGACGTGTAGCCCGAGAGGCCGAATGTTGAACGAAATGTACTCCAGTCTGAGGTGCTATAAACGTCAGAATCCTCGATAACAACTATTGTCTGGCCTTGGCCGGAATAGCCTGCGGAGAAAAGCGGATTGAGGTTGTAAATAGTCGCCAAATCGGGCGGTACTACCCCGAAAAAACCGCCACCAGGAAACGTGAAATTGGGATGGGCCATTACGTGTGTCGGGTGCGGTCGGAAATCATGCAAAGATACAATCCCGACAACAGCAGGCGCGAGTGCGGCAGGTATTCGCGGGTCGCTCATATTGGCGATATGCATCATTCCATGTGCCGCGACAAAATGAATTTCGGTATGAAAGGCTTCTCTGACTTGCCCGGCGGTTCCCGAGAAATCAATCAATGTCTTGTTCGGATAAACCACGTTGATCTGAAATCCGTGCGACTGTAGCCATTGAGTGATTGCCGCAATATCTTCTTGCGCCAACCCAAATTTCTTCCCGAACTCATCGGCTGTGAGCCAGTTGTGGAACGATTCCGAATTGGAATCGTGCAATTGCCCGATCAGATTATCGAGCGCGCTCTCCAGTTCTGGCGGGCGACGTAGTTGCAGAAGCATATGCTCCATTGGCATCGTATCGGCGACGCGACCGCGATCATTCGCAGCCGTGGCTTCAGGCCGAGTATTGCCTTCGAGTCTAACGAGCTTGCCCTCGTCGATTGGTTGTGTGATAAGCCGTCGCGTAGGAGGCGCTGTCGTCTGTGCTTGTGTGGATATAGTTAAAAACAAAAAGAAATTTAGAAAGAACATCCAACCGCGAATCGTGCTACGCATGGTTCCCTCCCATTGCAAATCACATTTGCACATGCTTCTAGTCTTTACGCTATAACTTGTCAAGGAAAATATATACTTAGTACGGAAGTACCCCAGTACGAACGTACCATGCAGAACGATACATCCAGGAGATGCAGCGGTTGGCCTTGATTTACGGAATCGGTTATACTGAGTCCTTCTTATCAGGACCCGTTGAGCTGCTATATCACATGAGGATTGAGCGAGCCCGCATAATCTTCGCGCTCTTTTTAACTGTCACACTGACTTTGCTTGGGTGCAGTTCAAGCACGGGCACTCCACCCTGTAGTTCGTGTGGAGGAGGGGCTCCTCCAAATTTCCTTGAAGTACTGTACGGTTTCCCCAGCAACACCCTTTTTAGTATCTCTCTGAGCGCGGCAATCAACCTCAACACGGGGGAATTCAGTTCTATATCGCCGGGGAATTCCGAATTGCTCATCAGCAGCGGCATGGTCGCTGTCAATTCTCAGTTTTTATACATTTCTCGCACTACCGCGACTGACTCTCAGATCTTTGGCTATTCTATCAACCAGACCGATGGCACACTAATGGCACTGACAGGATCACCATTCTTTTTTGGGCGTAACCTTTCTTTCTTCGGTCTGGTGGCGACGCCGAATGGCCGATTTCTCTACGTACCAGATGTCAACCAGATTGACGCGCTCAGCGTGGACAGCATGACCGGAATTCCAAGCATAATTCCCGGCTCGCCTTTCGCAGCAGCAGGTGACGAACAGTTAACCGTCGATCCCTCCGGCCAGTTCCTCTATGTCTCCGACGGCGAGCCCCCGGGCGGCATTTCGGCTTTCACTATAAGTCCTAACGGCGCACTGACTCCGATGCCGGGATCACCTTTCGTTATTCCCAATCAGACCGTGGCGAACAGCGAACCGTACGGCATCGTGGACACCGGCAAATTTGTCTATGTCTCCTTGCTCGGCTCGAACCAGATTGCAGCATTCTCCATCGACAACAGCACGGGTGTGCTTACTCCCGTACCGGGTTCCCCTTTCCCAGCCGAAACTCGTCCAGCCATCCTCACATTCACCGGCAAATTCCTATACGTCATCAATGCGACAGATGGCAGCATTTCCGGCTACGCTATCGATTCTAACAGCGGGGCGCTTACGCCAATTCCTGGTTTTCCGTTCGGGTCGCAAAACACGTACTTTGTGATTGATCATTCCGGGAAGTATATGTATGTTAGCCAATCCTCCGTCATTTTAAGTTGGAACATCAATCCGATCACCGGCGCGCTCACCCCAGGAGCGGAGGACTTTCCCTATGATGGTGACGGAAGCCTCTGGTTGACGATTGTGCAGTTACCTTTGCCGCCTGTGCAGTAGTAGGTCGTGCGGTATCCATCGCAGGTGTGAATGCGAAGAACTCTTCTGCTCGTCTGACCGGCGCGGTCGAACGAAAGCTCCGCGTTCCCGCAGTGGCCTCGGTTGCGGAATCACCTCGGGTGACAACCATAAGGCTGTCTCCGAGGTGTCTTGCGCGGTGGGCTCACCTCTTACCCAGAGAGGAGAAGAACCGGCGGTCATCTGCTGATGCCGTGACCTGCTGTCTGTGTGTGTTCTTGCCCTTCGGTTCGTGAAAAAGACTGCCTGATGCCATCGGCTGGCACGGATTCACGAGTCGGCTCGATTGCGGACCGGCGCGAGACATCGCGCGCGAGTTTCTCAACAAGGTGGCCCCTGTCGTTCGTGAAGATTTGGGCGTCGTGGCGTGCGCGGGAGACGGCGACGTAGGCCAAGCGGCGGTTAATGAGTCTTTCTCCCGCTCGCTCTGTGTCAATGTGAATGAGCACGCGGTCGGCGGTTTGGCCCTGACTGCTGTGGCTCGTCACCACATAACCGTGGTCGAGATGCCGATTCTCCTTGATGTTGAATGCGACCGTCCAGCCTGAGTCGAGACGGACTTGGAGATTGCCACGCGCGTCGATCTTCTCAATGGTACCCAGTTCGCGGTTGGCAATGTGCTGATGACGGTTCGGCGCGGTAAATTGCACGCGGTCACCCTTCGCAAACTTGCGCTCCGTCTCGCGGTACAGCGTCACGCCATGCAGACGGCGCGGGTCGTAGCTGACGTGCTGGCCGTTTTCCCGCCTAACGGAGATGAGGTTTTCTCTCACATTTACGCGTTCAACGCGAGCGTATTCCCCGGCTTCGAGGCCAAGCCCTTTGCTGCCTCGCGTGTAACGCACGAAATCGCATGGCTCATACTGCTCGGCCCACTGCCGGTCTGCTCCGGTGATCTCCTGGCGTGCTGTCAGGACGGTCATGCTGTGCTCTCTGTGGTCTACCTGTCGGGCTTCTTGCAGAACGCTGTGAATCATCCGGTTGAGTTCTATGCGCGATTTGTTGTCTGGTGAAATGACCGATGTTCCGTCTGGCTGGTTCGCGTACTCGGCGGCAATTGCCTGCAACCGTTCATCGCGGTTAACAATTTCATGCACGCGGCCCTGCGCGTCGAGCTTCTGGATTGCCTCTGTCACTTGGCCGCGCGAAAGCTGCTCTACCACTTCTTTAAGCGCCGGGTCCCGCTGGCGCACAATTTCATCGAGTCGCGCGGTTGGGACTCCAGCTTCCTGTAGCTGCTGATACGGGGTTCCGGCTTCGACAGCCTGGTGCTGGCGCGTGTCGCCTACCAAAAGTACGCGATCATGTTGTCTGAGGCGGTGGAGGAATTCATTCATCTGCTTCGTGCTTGCCAAACTCGATTCGTCAAGCACGCAGAGATGCCTTTGATTGCCCTGCCGTTTATCATCTCGCATCAGATGTCTTTGCAACGTGTTTGATTCGATTCCGGCCTCGGCGAGCTTCTGTGCAGCGCGTGATGTTGGCGCAAAGCCCTCGATCTTGTATCCTTCACGCTCGGCTGCTTGTCGGATTGCCGTGAGGGAAGTAGTCTTGCCAGACCCAGCAACGCCCTCAAGCGCAGTGACCTGATCCCGGCTCGTAAGGATTTGCTCCACGGCTCGGCGCTGGCTGTCGCTCAGATGCGGATGTTCTCTCTCGATTTCTCTACGTGTCTCGAAGTCCGCAATGGCGGAATATTTATTCTGCCCTTCGCGCATAACTTGGATTGTGTCCCGCTCGTAGTTGATCATCTCTTCGGTTGTGAATGATCGGCCCGGCTCGTCTGCTCTTTTCTCTACCTCGATAAACCCACCAATATTCGTCATTTTGTCGAACTCGGCCCTAACGTCGGCGAGAGTTGCCTCTCCCATAGAGCGCCGCAGTGCATCTCGCAGTAGTTCGCGCTCGTCAACTACCGCCTCGCGTTCAAAGTTCCTATCCTTTGAAAATGTAATCGCCGCTGATGCTGTCGTCGATGGAGACTCTGACTCCATTTGTTGCGGTCGGTGTCTTGCCGCTTCCACAACATGCTCTGGCTGGCTTCCGAATGCCTTTGCCATTTGCTGATGGCGCTGCTGCATCTCATCCCGCGAAATATCAAGCTTTGCCTCGCGCGTCTTGTGCGCAGCGATTTGTGCGGCATCGGCTCCGCGCTGATTCTCCTTCGCCAGATGCTCTTCGATCTGCTGGCGGCGCGGACTGGATGCGGCAAGATATTCGTCGCTATAGCCCCTGATTTCGGGCTGGCCGCTCTTTCCGCGTTCAATTTCGTAACCAAGTGCCTTGAGCCGTATGGCTAACTCCGAGCGGTACACCGCCGTTGCATACTGCTGTGTCTTGTAGAGTTCTCGTGGTTGTAGCGCATAGGTGTCTCCGCTCTCGGCTTCCGTAAGATTGAAGAAAACCACATGCGTATGCAGTTGCGGGGCAGCGTAGTCGTCCACGGGTCTTGCGCTGTCATGTTCGAACTTGGCCGCGACCCATTTGCCAGTCGTCTCTGCTGGCAGCGTTCCGCTAATACGGGCTTGGACATATTGTTCCAGTTCATCGAGTGCGACGGCGACGCTTTCTTGGTGGGCCTGACGCACTCGCTCGTCTCCGCCTACCAGCGCGGTCAGCGATACGCTCTTCGGCGCGGAGAAGGTCGCATCCCACCCGGCGCGGTGTTGCATCGTTTTCACCTTTTCGCCGCGCTCGTTCAGGTATTCACGTGTTGCTTGATGCCGGACAAGCTGCTCCCATGTGATCGGATGCTGGCCTTCGGAGAGTCGCTGGAACTGCTCTTCACTGACTTCGCCCTTGAGGTCCCACTCGGCGGCGAGCTTCCCGTGCCACTCGCCGCGCACCTGGCCCTCCGTGTAGTAGTTCTCACGGGCGTTTGAGAACTCTTCGACGTGGTACGCCTGCGCTTGGCTTGCACTCAACGGATTTGAAATCGTCAGCATGGGTTTGACCTATTCGAAGAAGTGCTCTTGTTGTGCCGATGCGTTTCGGCCCAAGTGATGATCATGGGTCTTTTTGATTTCCTGCGGCGTGAGCTTCTGCTCGTTGGCTTCGGTAGCTCCGATTACTGTTGGCGTTGGCGGCGTTTCAGAATGATTCTTGATGGCCCGTTCGATGTACTTCGGTTGCTTGCTTGGCAACTGGATGAACGGGAAGTTCATGCGCACAACCAGATTGCCTTTCTTGAGATACCCATGCAGGTCGGCAAGGCCGCTGATCTCGGAGGCCATCACAAGCGGCTCGACCTGGCGCTCCAAGTTGTGGCTCTTGGTATTTCTTTGTCGTCCCATTTGTCCGCTCGAACGACTTTCGCGCAGCCTTTCGATTTCCACCTCTCCAATGGTTTTCGATATCCACTCTGCCGCGCGCGGCTCGCTCGTGCGCAAGAAGATTTTGGTCGCGGGCTGCGACAGCATGGCTTCGGCTTCATGCCCGTAGCGGGTCTCAAGCTGGCTGCGGCCCTGAAAGCCAAGCACAACGGGATTATTCGACTTGCGGTTTTCAGTGATGGCCGTATGCAGTTGCGGCAACTGCTGGAGGCTGGCGAGTTCGTCCAGAACCAACCAGACTTTTTGACTGTGGGTCTGCCCTTGATTCATCAACCGCAATACGAGGGTATCGAGCCACAAGCTTGTTAGCGGAATGAGCCGCTTGCGCGTTTCCGGTGTGCTGGTCAGGAAGAGCCAACCCTTGCGATGTTCAGTCCACTTCGCCGCACTCCATCGGGTCGTCGTCTCCTTTTCTGTGGGAAGTAGCTTCAAGGTGTCGGCGATCATGTTGAGCGATGCCAGCACGCCGCTCCGCTGCGCCGGAGCCTGCCGGTCGATCATCGCCGCATACTCGGTGCCTTTCACTCTCCGGTCGATTTCTTCCTCATGGCACATCCACCAAGCCATCTCCTCAGGCGTCGGCCTGAACGTCAGAAGATGCGCGAAGATTTTCCTCGGGCCTTCGACAAAGAACGGATTCTCGTTGTGCCGGTCGGGGAAGAGCGATGCGGCTAACGTCAGGGCCTCGGCATCGTGGCGCAACTCTTCGCCGGGACTCCAATAGGGCATCCGTACATCGAGCGGATTCAGGATCGCATCGCCACGCTTAGGGGAGTAAAACTCTGGCGTGTAATCGAGCGCCGGATCGTAAATGATGGCCGTCTCGCTGCGCTCCCCGATCTGCACCAAGATTCTTCGGATCAGGGTGCTCTTGCCGGTCCCGGTATCGCCCATGATGAGGATGTGGCTAGGCTCAACGGCGCGAGGAAGCCTCAAAATCGGCGTCCTGCCGAGCATTCTTTGCCTGAGCGTTTGTGTCTGCGGGAAGCCGACGCCGTCGGAGCGATTTCTTCGATTGAATTTGCGCACGGTGACAAGCTCCGGCCCTTTGAGTCGCCGCCCCTCTTTTCTTGCGCGGGCACGGGCCGCGTCCTTCGGGATGGCAAGGAGCAAACTCACAATGAACACTCCCAAGCCGCCAGAAAGGGCCGGTCTTAGAAAGTCGAGGAAGGTCAGGTCCCGATAGACCCAATGCCCCAAAAACGCATGGAGTCCTGCATTGCTGTACTGCCCCTGCTGCCATTCGAGCCGCCGGTCGCCCAGTTGCTTTGCCGTTTCGGTCAGCGCGAATATGCTCTCGCCTGTGGCCGTCTTGACCGGCATAACCTCTTCGTCGAGGGCCAATCGCTTGCCTTTTTTGTCCAAAACATTTAGCAGCGCGTAGCGCCCAGTTTTGAAGCCGATTTCAGCACGCAATCCGCTGCGGATATACGCCGCCAAATAGAACCTCTGCAACGGTGTCAGAACATAGGCATAACGATAGGCGAAAATCGCAGCCACACTCACTGCTGCCAGAAGCAGTGCTGCCATCATCCAAGCGGGCTTGGGATTCGGCCACTCGCCCGCGTGTTGATTGCGTCCCCATTGCTGGCTCATTCCCCACCTGCTTTCAGGCGCTCCTGCGCCTTGCGGAACTTGCCTTCATCGGCGTGCTCAATCAGCCGTTGCATCTCATCCGCTGCCAGCGTTTCTCCCTGAGCCAGTTTGTAGAAGGCATTGAGCAAGATGGTGCGCAGCGCAATTACTTCGGCCAACAAAACCTCTTCAACGGCGACTGGTTTCGTTCCATTAGCGTGTTGCAGCAACACGTCGCGGCACCATTCCCCAAGCGTCACGCCTCGTTCCTCGGCGGTTGCATTGAGCCGTTCATACTCGGCCTCGGTCATCTTGCATCCCACAGTGCGGCTTCGCAGTTGATCGGCTGTCATGGTCAGCACCTTTTTGAAAGGATTTCCCTGAGATCGCTGCAAGCAAACGTGCGAGCAAAACAAAGAAGTTACCGAAGAGCGCCGGAAGTTAACCGCCAGCGCCCGCAAGTCGGTAACTCGCAGCGCAAGAACACATTAACCAAAAGCGCCGCACGGCGCTTTGCAGCAACCACTTTGTGGGTGGTGTGTCCAAAAAACTCCCGCTGCGAAGCAGCGCATCTTCAAAGTTCTCCGTATTCGAGCGCCAATTCATCCCACGCCATGCGCACCTCGGGGATTTCCCAGGCCCGGCGAAACAGCGTCTGCACCGACTTCCACTCCTTCTCCGAGAAACCAAACGTGATGCCGTTCGCGTGGGCACGAAACCACATGTCCTTCCCCTTGCCCTCCTCCGATGGCGCGACATAGCCGAAAAAGTACTCGCCGTTCCAGCGAGCCGAGCCGTCGGTCGTCAGCGCGGCCAGCATCGCGCGAAACTCCGTGATCTTCGGATAGCCGCCAATCGGGTACATCGGACCGCGAGGCCCTAGGAAACTCAGAAGCAGAGAGAAGTCACTGGCCTCTCCACGGGCAAACGAAAGCGACAATTCGCCTTCTTTAACCGAGGGGATGGGAGGCTGATAGAAGGACTCCTTCGCTGTCGAGGGCAAGCGAAGCGGTTCGTGCTTGAGGCAATAATGCCCTCGCGCCGCCAGCCGCCAGAGAATCGGCCAGAAGGGACGAAGGGCACGATCCAATGCTTCGGCCCCAGAGAGTCTTTCCTCGTCGAGAATGACATAGAGATTCCGGCCAGCAAGCAATGGCTCTGCCTTCGTTGCCAGATCGCTCAGGCGTTTGCGAGTTTCGAGCACGGCCTTACGCACGGTTTCAGCCGTGAATTGCTCATCGCTTCCTCTGGCTCTAGCAGGCCGGAATTCCGTGGGCAGATTGCCGAGATAAAACTCATCGAGCTTTGAGGCGCGTTCCTTCCGCAATTCATAGGCCGCGAGAAAGGCATCAAGTACCACAGTGAGGGACTCGCGAGAAACGGGATTAGGTGTTCGGTCGGAAAAGGCTTCCAAACCTTGCTGCACAAAATAGGCGAGGACCGTCCATTCCGCTCGCGACAAAACGTGCTGTGCTTCACCCTTCCGGCGAATCTGAAGAAGGGTCTCGGTGGGCTGCGCCATCAGCTCTACAACTTCGAGCCTGTCCTCGCGCGCCGATTCGAGGAATTGCTTGGCGACATCGGAAGTCGTGACGCTCTCTCCGGTCTTCGAGGACATAAGTTCCTTGGCACGCTCCAATCGAGAGCGCAAGGCGTCGCTGATGCGTAGGGAGATGGTTTGCTGCTGCAACGGTCGTTCTTCGTTCTCCGGTTTCTTGGGCATCCGGGGAAACCTCCTGTTCGTAGGGTGAGATGCAACCCTGCGTCTAGCGGTTGCATCTTGACGTTAGAGTTGCAAACATATTACAATGTCCACAGAAAGTCAAGCTGAATACGAAAGTAAGGGAGAAGTCAGAGAAAGTCAATATGAAACCCCGCACGGCCCAACTCGGCGCGCGCAAGAACCCAGACTCGCCAAGAGTGCATGGCTTGCGCCTTACAGTAAGTCCGTCGTCGTTGAAATCCGAAGAGCTTCCCGGAAACGCGGAACAGAAAACGGGATCACCGCCAGCCGAAAGATTCGATTTGCGCTCCACTGAGACCGCAGAGGCACATCAAGCTGTTGAACCGCTTCTCGACTGCGCCGCCGCCGCAGTCGTCCTCGGGGGACTTCATCCTAAAACTGTCGAGCGATGGGCACGAGAAGGACGCATACCCGCCTATCGCTATTTTCGGCATTGGAGATTCCGCGTTTCTGATCTGGAAGTCTGGATGCGTTCTCATGTACAGTCAGCTTGCCATCCGTGCCGCTTAAACCAGGAGAAATCGGATGGAACATAAGCGGCAACGGATTCAGTTTGGTTGGGTTTGTTTGAAGGCACGAAAGAAGGGTCCAGACGTGTGGGTTCTGCGCTATCGGGAAAATCTTCCAGACGGAAGCGCGAAAAGGCGAAGCGTAACCATTGGGGCAGTTAAGGAATTTCCGAACGAGTCCCAGGCACGCAAGGCCGCTCTGTCTTGGTTATTTTCGATGAACGCGGAAGCATCAAACGGAACACCTGTTTCCTTCGGCGCAGTTATTCGCCGGTACCTAGCGGAAGAGATTCCCGAAAGACCCTCGACCGCCTCGCGGTATCGGTGCTGGCTGAAAAACCATGTTGAGCCGAAATGGCGAGACTATCCGATTGAGCAGATCAAACCGCTGCTTGTCGAGGACTGGCTCAAGAAGCTCAATTTGGCACCGAAAAGCAAGTCTCATCTCAAAAACCTAATGCGCGTGTTGTTCAACGCGGCGATGCGGTGGGAACTGATTCCTTATCAGCACAATCCCATGAGCCTCGTCCGCGTGAAAGACGGTTCGAAGAGACAGCGGGAACCGAAAGCACTTTCGGTGGACGAGTTTCGAAAAGTGCTGGAGAACATTCCCGAGCCTTTCCGAACCATGTGCATTGTGGCGATGTGTTTGGGACTACGAGTAAGCGAAATCCTCGGTTTGAGATGGAATGCCATCGACTGGGAAGGACTGCGCTTGGCGGTACGACAAGCTTACGTCTACGGGAAGCAAGGCGACGTAAAAACACAGGCCTCTCACCGATGGATGCCACTTGACCGTTCGCTTGCAGAGAGGCTTCGCCAACATAAGGCGAGACTGGCTCCGCTGGCGAAGTCCGAAGATTGGGTATTCGCAAACCCCGAAACGGGAAAACCATATTGGCCAGGCCGAATACAGGAGAACTGGCTCGTCCCTGCTGCAGAAAAAGCCGGGATAGGCCGGATCGGCTGGCATACGTTCCGACACAGCCATTCAACGCTACTTCATGCGCTCGGTGTCGATCTCAAGGTGCAACAGGAACTCTTGCGACATGCGGATGTTCGAACGACGATGAACATCTACACGCAGGCCGTTCCCAGTGCGCTGCGAGAGGCGAACAGCAAAGTCGTTCGCCTAGTGCTCCCTGCGCAAGTCGCCTAGCGTTAATGGCCCCTTGTGGCCCCTCGAAAAGTCACAAGCTGTTTTCTATGAAGGAGATGTTGGTAGGGGCGGTGGGGATCGAACCCACGACCTTCGGCTTAAAAGGCCGCTGCTCTACCACTGAGCTACGCCCCTAAAATGGTTTAGCGATACTAACGTGGGCGGCACGAAGTCGCAACCACACTGGTGAACAAACGCCTCGCAGAACGCTGTACATATCCACACATATTTACCGCAACGAGCCAACAACACCGGACCTCGCTCTTCTCCAGCGTCTCCGTTCCAACGTTCAGCGCTGTGGAACTCGAATCAGGATGCCGGGCTCTCGTCCAGCGAAGGCGCACGGCGTTCGCGCTTGCGCTTCCATTCGTGGTCCCTGCGCAATTTGGCCATGTGTTTCTTGAGTTGCGAAATCACTTCTGCAAAGGCCGCGCGAATGCTGCCCTGAACATCATCAGCCTCTCCCGTCGCGTGCAACGTGCCTGTCGGAAGAGACAAGTTCAAAGACAGCGAAAAACTCTTCTTATGCGGTATGTGCGCAAACGCTCCGTGCAGTTGCACAAGATCCGGAGCAAATCGTTTCACAAAACGCTCCAGCTTCTTCAGGTTTGACTGCACTTCCTTCTCTGTTTGTTCGCGCAATTCCGGCTGCTTATAACTAAATGAGGTTTTCACCGACATCTCCTCGACTGGAGAACGCGGAAGGGAAACCGCAAGGCTTACTCATGACGTAGCCAGCAATTACAGAATAGCAGCGCGCCCCGCGCGGCGCAATCCGTTCGATTGACACTTTTCGCGGCCCCGCTTACGCTGGCTTGTGCAAGGGAATTGGCTCTTGAAAACAAAGAGTGTGAAATCGAAACATAGCAAGCAAATCAGAATAGGCCCGGCCGGCTGGTCATATGCGGACTGGCAAGGCATCGTCTATCCGAGCCCCAAGCCTCGCGGCTTTCATGAACCGGCATACCTTGCGCAGTATTTCGACACAATCGAAATCAACACGTCTTTCTACCAACCGCTTCGTCCGCAATTGGTGCAAGGCTGGATCGAGCAAATAGAACCCAATCCGCGGTTCCTCTTCACGGCAAAGCTCTGGCAAAAATTCACGCATGAAGAAAATGCAACGCTCGAAGACGAGAAAAGCGTTCGCCTGGGTTTTGACGTTCTTCGCGACGCGGGACGTCTCGGCGCGGTGCTTGTTCAGTTCCCGTTTTCCTTTCATTACACGCAAGACACGCTGGCATACGTGAAACGCTTGGCGAAGCGATTTCACGACTATCCACTCGTAGTAGAAGTGCGGCATTCGTCGTGGAATGAACGAAAACTGGAAACCTTGCTTCGAGAACTCGGCGTCGGATTCTGCAACATTGACCAGCCCGTAATCGGCCGTTCCATCGTGCCTGGTGAGCGCGTCACTTCCAGCGTGGGTTACGTACGATTGCACGGACGCCGCTACGACACCTGGTTCACCGACGATCCAGCGATTCCCAAGTATGAACGCTACAATTATCTTTATACGGAGGAAGAGCTGAAACCCTGGGCGGAACGCATCAAGAAGATTGCCACACACGCGGATTCTACGTTTGTTATCACCAACAACCACTATCAGGGCAAGGGCGTGGTAAACGCACTGGATCTGATTCACCTGCTAAACAACGGCAAGGTCAAGGTCCCGGAACCGTTGCGCCATCACTACGCCGAGCTCGAAAAAATTGCCAGCGAACCTGCCCTTGAGCCAACACTTTTCCCGATCGAGCCCCGCTAAGTTCGAGCCCGGCCGCTCGATTGCGTTTTAACCCTCGCGCCGCCGAAGTCAACCGCCGATGTATTCCCTCCGCACACGAGCACGCCTACATGTTCTTCGGTCGCTGGCTCATAGCGGTGCGACAAGAGCGCTGCGAAAGCCGCCGCGCCACCCGGCTCTGCTACGATGCGCAACGTTTTCCAGAGCAAGTCCTGCGCTTGCAGGATTGCCTCGTCCGGAACCAAAACCACGTGTTCGACCGCAGTTTGCGCGATCGGAAACATCAGCTCTCCGACGCGCTTTGGCGCCAGCGAGTCGGCTGCGATCCCCCCTGCGGGGCTGTCGACCGGCTTGCCAGCTTGCAGCGCATTCGTCAAAGTAGGCGCCGCCTCAGGTTCCACTCCCACCACGCGAATCCGATTCGAGTACCACGATGCGACTCCCCCAATCAGACCGCCCCCGCCCACGGCAACCAGCAACGAATCAAGCTCGGGGTCCTGCTCTTCAAATTCCAGCCCCGCCGTTCCCTGGCCCAAAAGCGTCTCGATCTGATCGTAGGCGTGCACCGTCAGCGCGCCCGATTGCTTCGCCCATTTCTCGCTCGCTGCCAGCGCATCCGCGTAGCGCTCGCCTCCGATTACCAGCTCCGCGCCGTAACTCCGAATCCGCTCGATCTTTTCTGCTGACGCGACGCTCGGCACAAAGATTTTCGCCGGCTTCCCGAGTTTCTTCGCTGCGTACGCGACTGCTGCCCCGTGGTTTCCGCCTGACGCCGCCACAACTCCCGCGGCAGGCACATCGCGAGTCAGTAAATTCGCAAACGCGCCGCGCGCCTTGAACGATCCGGCATGCTGAAACAGTTCCAGCTTGAAAATTACGCTCGCGCACTTCAAGCCAAACTCGTAACCCTCGACCTCAATAATTGGCGTCCGCCGTATGTATGGCCGGATCACCCGGTCGATTGCTGAGATGCTTTCCCGATTAATGCCAGTATTCATCGTCATTAATTCCCCATTATGGTCACGATTCACGCGCGATCTGGCGGGCCCCGCGTCATCAAGCCGACGGTCGGCTTCGTTCAACAATATAGACTCACAATGGCGGTTTCGGATTCTTACTTCTTGAAGAGGTCTTCAAAGGCCTTGCGGGCATCGTCCGGCCGTGAGTTGGCCACGGGCGCTGGAGTCGAACTCGTCGAATAGTTCACCGGAGAAGTATCTTTCTCCACCGTCATTCGAAATTCAAAGAACGTGCAGTCGTTCTTCAAATCTTTACGAGGAATGCGTTCCGGAATGGGCTGCGTGCATTCGAATTGCGCCCCCGTGTCGAAGTGAACGCATTGCTTGCAGGAGTGCATGTCGAGGTGGCACTTCGGGCATTGGCCATTCTGATCGAATCCTGGCGCTAAAATCGTCCCGCAGTTCGAACACCGCGCGCGCATCACCGTTCCCACCATGCGCGGAGTGCGCGGACCCATTTGCTCCTGACGGGGACGCGGCTCAGCGGATGGACGATCGCGTTTCTTTTCGTCGCGATCCCGGTCGCTATACCCCTTATGCTTATACTTCCGCTCCATAAATTTCCTCCGGGGGATGCCCCATAATACTCCGAAAGGTCTCTGCCGACGGCACATTTCCAGAATTGCGATGGAAATTCAGGTTTGCGTTAGCTCGAACCGTTCGTGGATTGCACGCAGCAAAATCTTTTTAAGGTCAATACGCTTCGGGCGAGCAGCACGAATGCTTTCGGACGTTTCGCGGTAGACGCGTATCCTTCGTGAAACAATTTCAGGGATTACTTCGGCGGCTACCCAGGAAACGCTACCGCGATTCTACTCCTTTGCCCACCGTTCGCAAAACCCTTCTGCGGCCAGGTCCGCAACAGTAAACTTCCTCGGCGTTCCGGCACAGTTGAGCAAGGCCTCGGCGGCAAGATACCCGCTGCGCACGGCGCCCTCCATCGTTGCCGGCCATCCCGTCCGTGTCCAATCCCCCGCCAAAAACAAACCTGGAGTACCACTCTCCTGCGCCGGACGCCACGCATCCGAACCTACTTCGGGCGAAAACGTGGCGTGCACTTCTTTCACCACGGTCGCCTTCCGCAGTTGCGCCTCGCGCGCCAACGGCAACACCTCCTGCACTTCCTTCACGCACAGGTCAATGATTTCTTGCCGCGTCTTCGCAACCAGCTCATACGACGCGCTGATTACCAGCTGTAAATATTGCCCCGACTCATTTCCAGAGGACTCCGCATTGCCGCCGGTCAGCGACTTGTTGAATATCCACTGCACGGTGTGATCGAGCAACGTCAAAAACGGTTTGTCGAGCACTTTTCGGTCATACCACAAATGCACGCCTGTAATTGGCGACGTTCGCAGCTTGCGCAAGTTCGCAAAGGGCGGCCGCTCTCGCATCTCTTCGGGCAAAATCTCTAACAGTAAGTCGTGCGGTACAGCGGCGATGCAGGCGTCCGCGCGCATTTCGGTGCCGTCGTCCAACAAGAGCGAACGAAATGCTCCCTTGGCAAATTCAATGCCGCGGACGGTTGCGCGCGTTCGCACTTCCCCGCCGCGGCCCTCAACTGCCTGGCGGCAGCCCGAATATAATTCTCCCAACGGCACAGACGGAATACCCACCACATATCCCCGACGGTTTGCAAGAAAGGCCTTCCAGAAAACATCGATGCCATACCGCGCATCCGTACGCTCCAATTCCTCATTCAGCGCGCTCACCAGCACCACGCGCCAGAATCGCGCGATGGCCACTTCTGTTTGCCCATTGTGGCGCAGCCATTCGAGCATGGTTGCGCCGTCGCTATCCGCCAGCTTGCCGCCTGCACGCGCAATCCGCAACATACCTTCCGCAATCGCCCGCTTGTCCCGATACGCCAGAGCGCTGAATCGCAAAAAAGAAATTCCCATGTGAAATGGGGGCGGAAGCGGTGATGAATAAATCGAACTCACCCGCCCGGCCTTGTCCGCAAAAAACAAACGGTTGTAATGCCGGATTTTCGATTCCGCGCCCACGCGGCGATAAAAATCAGCCAGGTTCGTGCAGCATCCCAGCGTGACATGCTGGCAATTGTCGATATGGCTGCCGTCCGGAAGCGCGTATGACGTCGCTCGCCCGCCAAGATACGGCCGCTTTTCGAGCAATTGCACGCGCACTCCCGCGTCAGCGAGTGCCGTGGCCGCCGACAGGCCCGCCAGTCCGCCGCCAATCACGATCACGGTTTCGCAGGGCATCCGTTTCCCCCAGCCATCCCATCCGCGCGCGCGCCAGAATCCATAATTTTTCGCCCGTTGATAATCGCGCCGGCTGCCCGGGCTTCGCAGCAGCGTTCCGCGCTTCGATTTTTTCGAGAATGCCGGAGTAAATCCGCGCCATCGCCCAAAGCGCCGCTCGGCTATCTTCGCTCACCAGATCCAATAGTTGCCAGCCTTCCCGATAAAACTGCCACGCGCGCTCCGCCTCGAAACGCATCAGCGATGTTATTTCCGGGCTCGTTTTTCCCTGAGCGAGTTCGCTCGCATCACAATGGAACCGCCGGAAATCCTCATTCGGCAAATAAACGCGCCCCATCGCAAAATCGCGCGCGATGTCCCGCAAGATATTCGTTAGTTGGAACGCGATGCCTAACTTTTCCGCCAGTTCGGGCGCGCCCGGCTCGGAAAAACCGAAAACGTGCAGACAACAAAGTCCCACCGTCCCGGCGACACGATAGCAATATACCCGCAACTCGTCGAATGTCTCGTAGGACGCGACGGTCAGGTCCATTTCCGCCCCCGAAATCAGATCGTGCAGGTAGCGCGGCGGAATGCCATATGTCGTCACAGTGTGCCGAAACGCAGGCCAGACCGGCCCAACAATACCATCACCAGCTAACACACGGTCCATCTCTGCCCGCCGTTCATTCAGCCGCCGCGTTTTGTCCTTCACGGCTCCCGGCTCGTCGGAAATGTCATCCACGCCGCGCATGAATGCATAAAGCGCGCAAAGTGCGTCACGCTTGGCGGCAGGCAGCAGCATAAAACCGTAGTAGAAATTGCGCGCGGCACTGCGTGCTATCTTTCTGCAATGATCGTAGGAAGCGGCAACCCCGGAAACGTCAGGCATGTCGGCCGGCCAGCGAAGTGTTTTCGGGCTTCTGGCCACCATCATCGGTCGAACGAAAAGACGAAAAAATTCGCGAAATCAGAGCGCGCCCCAGTAAACGCGCCTGCACTCGGCGGTCCAGCGCAGGACGTCTGTGCAGCGTATCGTAACCCATCGACTCAATCGCATCGAGCACGGCGCAGCCGCCGCGATTGAATAATTCCAAGTCGACGCGAAATTCCGGCGACACCCGGCCCGCCAGCGGCGCTCCCGCTGCAAACAGCGCCCGCGTGCGTGCGATCAAATCCTTCATCAATTCCACATAATCAGAATCGAATCGCTTCGACACGATATCGTCTTCCGTGACGCCACGAGCTGTGGCCAGCTCCAACGGCATATAAATTCGGCCTTTCTCGAGGTCGCGCCCCACATCTTGCCAGAAATTCGCAAGCTGGAGCGCTGTGCATGTCGCATCCGAAAGTCTCTGCCGTTCCTCGTCGCGGTAACCCATCAAATAAAGCACCAGCCGCCCCACCGGATTCGCCGAGTAACGGCAATAGCTGATTACATCCTCCCACTTCGCATAACGGTGTACCGTCTGATCTTGTCGAAACGCAATCAGCAAATCGCGGAATGGCTCAATCGGAATATCGCATTCGCGCGCCGTCTCTGCTACCGCGATCAGCACGGGATGCGTTGCCGCACCGCGATACGCCCGCTGCAATTCTTCTTCCCAGCCATCCAATAATTCCACCGCGCGCTTCGGATCGGCAACTTCATCTCCCAAATCGTCAGCCCAGCGGCAATACGCGTACACGTTGTAGAAATGCTGGTGCAGGCGCGAAGGAAGCAGCCAGGAAACAACGCGGAAATTTTCGTAGTGGTGAGTCGCCAGCCGGCGCGTGTACCGCTGCGCTTCAGCAGTCGTACAGCCTTCCGCCGGCAGCAAGCGTGCAATTTCTAATTCTTGTTGTCCCAGCATGAGGGCCGGGCGGCTAAGCCCAGGGGTTGACCGCCGTTTTCAGTTCGCCATTGCGGTGCTTCATTTCTTCGAAAGCGCGCGGCAGCTCTGCCAGTGGAATTTCTCCCGTGACGAAGTCGCTGGCGCGCACTTCGCCTCGTGAGATCGTCTCGAGAGCCTCGCGAATGAATTGCGGCGTGTGATGGAATGTCGCCTTGATGGTGATCTCGGAATAATGGAGCAGCGCCGGATCGAATTGCACTTGCGTGCCGTGCGGGCAGCCGCCAAACAAATTAACTTTGCCGCCTTTCCTCACCATTTGCATGGCCCACTGCCATGTCGTCGCGGAGCCCACGGCTTCGATCACCGCGTCCGCGCCGCGCCCGCCTTCCGTCAGTTGCCGGACGATCTGCACTGGGCTGTCCATCGTCGACACATCGAAAGCCGCATAGGCACCCAAACGCTCGGCCGCTTGTATTTGACCTTTGCGCTTCCCCAACGCGATCACCCGCACGTCTCGCGCGGAAAGTGCGCGAATAAATTTCAGCCCAATCGGGCCGCAACCTACGATCACAGCCGTGTCACCCGGGCGAATATCCGTCTCGTGAATCCCGCGCAGCACACATGCGAGCGGCTCAACCATCGCCGCATCGCGAAAACTCACGTGGTCGGGAATCTCCAGCAAGTTCTGCCGGACTATCCGGCCCGGTATGCGCACATATTCCGCATACGCGCCGTTATTGAACAGCAAATCCTCGCACAGATTCGGCTGCCCCTTCCGGCAGTAAAGACACGCGCCGCACGGCGCCGAGTTTGACGGAACCACGCGCATTCCCGCGCGAATCGTGCCGTCAACCGACCGTCCTGTCTCTTCCACCACCCCTGCAAGTTCATGGCCAAAAATCGCCGGCGGATGAATCATTCGCGGATGCGATCCCTGCTTCCACACTTTCAAGTCTGTTCCGCAGGTCAATGCCACCTGCACGCGAACCAGCACTTCGTCCTCGCCGAGTTCGGGTATCCCGACGCGCTCGATTTTCAAGTCCTCGCGGCCGTACAAAACTGCCGCGGTCATCACTCCCATGAAATCCGTTGTCATGAATGCGTAATCACCACTTTCAAAGTGCTATCCGTTGGATGCGCGGCAAGCTCCAGCGCCTCGCCAATCCGTTCCGTCGGAAATCGATCAGAAACGAGCTGCGCCAGAGGTAACTGCCGCTCGAACACAATCCGAGCATACTCCTCCTGC
>DASYYI010000190.1:0-2863 GCA_035933995.1 Candidatus Acidiferrales bacterium
AAACGTCAACGGATGTTGCCATGCCGGGCACACACGAAACGTCAGGCCTGATAGTTGGACACCGGACGTACGCGAAAAGTTACGGACAGTGATGCAAGCGTCCTTCTCCGGTGGCGGGCGCCGCTGCGTCCGTGTACTCTAGTAGAGTGGAGAGTGGAAACGGACACGGAAATGGGAAGGCACCGGTCGAGCTGCTTGACGACCGCTACCCGTTTTGGCTGGACGCGGCCAGGATTGCTCCGCCGCGAAAAAGGAAATTCGTTCTCGCGCTGGTGCTTTTTGTTCTCACGCTGATTTCGACGCTCGCGGTCGGCCGTGAGTTCTCCGTGTCTTTTGCGCAGAACCGCGCGCCGTTTTCGGGAATGGATAATCCGTTCGCTCCCACGTGGGAAGCGCTATTGCATCCGCGATTGCTGCTGGCCGGAATTCCCTTTGCGTTCACGCTGATCGGGATTTTGCTGGCGCACGAACTGGGACATTTCTTCGCGTGCCGATATTACAAAATCGATGCGAGTTACCCGTATTTCATTCCGGCGCCGACTCTGATTGGCACGTTTGGCGCGTTCATTCGCATCCGCTCGCCCATTTTAAATCGCAAAGCTCTATTTGACGTGGGATTTTCCGGACCGCTGGTGGGATTTATTCTTGCTGTCCCGGTTCTCGCGGCGGGCGTTTATCTTTCGAAAGTCGTGCCGGGTGTGCAATCAAATGCGCTGGTGATTTTTGGCAGTCCTCCGCTGATGAGATTGTTTCTGGACATTTTTCATCCCGGCGTGCGGCTGAGCGACATGCTGTTCAGTCCCATCGCGCTGGCTGCGTGGGTGGGACTATTCGCGACAGCGCTCAATCTTCTTCCTATTGGGCAGCTCGACGGCGGGCACATTATTTACAGCGTTGCCAGCAATCGGCATCGCCGCATTTCGCTCGCATTTGGCGTTGTCCTCATTATTCTGGGAACGTTTTTCTGGCATGGATGGATTTTCTTCGCGGCGCTTCTGGTGCTTCTCGGTTTTCGTCATCCAGCGCTGATGGATCGGTGGACTCCGCTCGACCGCACACGCCGCGCCTGGGCCATCGTTGCCTTCATTATTTTTCTCCTGTGCTTTACGCCGCTGCCGCTAAGCGTTCCGCATCCCTGACAAATTTTTAAAGGTCAGAGCAGGCTTGTTGGGTCCACGTCGACAATCACGGCGCTGTCGGGGATTTCTTTTCTCTCGCAAAATGACAGGCAGCCTTCGAGAACTTGCGCGAGCAGACGGCGATTCGGCGTCTTCAGCAAAATCTGAAAGCGATATTCGCGGCGTAATTTGGAAAGCACGGCGGCGGCAGGACCGAGGACTTTCAGTTCGTTGATTTTCAGTGAATCGAAATGCGCCGCGATGGCGCGCGACCAGCGAATGGCGTTTTCGATTTTGTGGTTGCGCACCAGAACATTCGCCAGCGCGATGAACGGCGGATAATGCATCATCCGGCGGAAATGAATTTCGCGCTCGAAGAATGCTACGTAATCCTGGTCCACGGCGTGTTGAATGGCGTAGTGCTCGGGATAATACGTTTCGATCAGCACTTCGCCCGGGAATCGGCCGCGTCCCGCGCGTCCGGCGACTTGGGTGAGAAGTTGAAACGTTCGTTCCGCCGCGCGAAAATCCGGCCGGCCCAGAGCGAGATCTGCTGAGACCACGCCGACGAGCGTGACGCGTTCGAAATCGTGGCCTTTCGCGACCATCTGCGTGCCCACGAGTAAATCCAGATCGCCGCGCGCGAAAGCGCCAAGAACTCTTTGATACTCGCGCTTCGTCTTCACGGTGTCACGATCCAGCCGCGCGATTCGCGCTTTCGGAAACTGCTGGCACAAATATTCTTCGACGCGCTCCGCACCGTCGCCAACAAAATATAAATATTCCGATTTGCATTTCGGGCAGAGCTTCGGCACGGCGATTGAATATCCGCAATAATGGCATTCCAGGCGCGCGCGCCGCTTGTGGTACGAAAGCGCGATGCTGCAATTCTGGCACTCGATTCCCGCGCCACAACTCCTACAGAGGACATACCACGAATATCCGCGGCGGTTAATCAGGATGAGTACCTGCGTGCCGGCGGAAAATCGCTCGCCGATTGCCTTGAGGAGCGACGACGAAACGGGCGCGGAGCGATGGCTTTGCTTGAATTCCTGGCGCAGGTCGACAAGTTTGACGGAGGCGAGCGGGCGATCTTCGACGCGCGTTTTCAATTCCAGCAAATGGTATTTACCGGTGCGCGCATTCTGGTAACTTTCGAGGGAGGGAGTTGCGGAGCCAAGAAGCGCGACCGCGCCTTCCAACCGCGCGCGAACGATAGCGACGTCGCGGCCATTGTAGCGCGGCGTTTCTTCCTGTTTGTAACTCGACTCCTGTTCTTCGTCGACGATGATGAGGCCGACGTTTTCGAGCGGCGCGAATACCGCCGAGCGCGTTCCCACAACAACACGCGCTTCGCCGCGGCGCACGCGCCACCATTCGTGCGAGCGTTCATTGTCCGCCAAGCCGCTGTGCAGCACCGCAACGATGCCGCCAAATCGCGCGCGCACCAGACGGCTGAGCCACAGTGTCAGCGCAATTTCCGGGACCAGTATTATCGCCGTGCGCGATTGCGCCAGAGCGGCTTCAACCGCGCCAAGATAAATTTCGGTTTTGCCGCTTCCCGTGACGCCATGCAGCAGACTGGCTACAAATGCTTTTTCGGCGAGCCATCCACTGACCGCCGCAAGCGCCGACTTTTGATCCGCGTTTAGAACATTCGCGGGCGGAACGAAATCCGTTTCCCACGCGTCTGCTTCCGATTCCGCGTCCGCATGGGCAACGAGCGGCTCTTCCCAGGACGTGAG
>DASYYI010000214.1:0-1885 GCA_035933995.1 Candidatus Acidiferrales bacterium
TCAGCAATCTACTATACGGCTTCAGGGGCAAAAACCCCTGAAGGAAACGACTGTTATGTCGCACCTAAAGGCGCGACCCTCTAAAGTACCTAATTTTTCCGCAAGCCGTGAGGCTTGATGTATCTATTTTTGATCGGCCAAGAGCTGCTTCAAATCGTCGGGCATTTCACGCACGGGGATTTGGCGCAACGTCATCGCCGCGCCATCACGAACGATGATATTGTTCTTTTTCCCCCACGCTGCGTCATATTCCGGAAAATCGAGACGGCTGTGAGCGCCACGGCTCTCTTTGCGGGCGAGGGCGCAGAGCGTGACACATTCGGCAACCGTCAACATAGATTTCAGATCGCGCGCGAGATGCCATCCCGGATTAAACAGCCGGGAGCCTTCGACACGAACCTGTGAGGCACGCTCGTTGAGGTGTTCGATTTCCGTTAGCGCGCGCTTGAGGTCCTCCTCATTGCGATAGATGCCTACGAGGCTTTGGAGGGTGTTCTCCAACTCGCGATGGATTTCGTATGGGCCTTCACCGCCGCTGCGCTCGAAGGGCTGGAGCATTTCGCGCGCGGCGTCTTCGATTTGCGCGGAATCGAGAGTCGGCGCGCCCGTCTCTTTTGCGTGCTTCGCCGCGGCGGCACCAGCACGGCGGCCGAAAACGAGCAAGTCCGAGAGCGAATTCCCTCCGAGGCGATTCGCGCCATGAAGGCCCGCAGCGGCTTCGCCGGCGGCGAAGAGTCCGGGGACCGAGGCTTGCGCGGATTCCGCGTCCACACGAATGCCGCCCATGACGTAATGGCAAGTGGGGCCGACTTCCATAGGTCCGCTGGTGATGTCGACGTCGGCGAGTTCCTTGAACTGGTGATACATCCCGGGGAGCTTGCGCTTCACGTAGTCGGCGGGCTTGTGCGAAATATCGAGATACGCGCCGCCGTGTTCCGTGCCGCGGCCTTCGCGGACTTCGGTGTAAATGGAGCGGGCGACCACGTCACGCGTGGAAAGTTCCATCTTCTTGGGATCGTACTTTTCCATGAAGCGTTCGCCGAGGCGATTGCGGAGGATGCCGCCTTCGCCGCGAACCGCTTCCGTGACTAGAATTCCCTGCACGCCGGGAGGCCAGACCATGCCTGTGGGATGGAATTGCACAAATTCCATGTCCATGAGTTCGGCGCCAGCTTCGTAGGCGAGCGCCATGCCGTCGCCGGTGTATTCCCAAGAATTCGAAGTGATTTTCCAGGCTTTGCCAATGCCTCCGGTGGCAATGACGATTGATTTGGCTTTGAAGAGCACGAAGCGCCCTTGTTCGCGCCAGTAGCCGAAAGCGCCGGCGATGCGGTCTCCGTCCATGAGCAAGCGCGTGACGGTGCACTCCATGTAGACGTCAATTCCCATGCTGACGCCGCGATCCTGAAGCGTGCGAATCATTTCCAAGCCAGTGCGGTCGCCTACGTGGCAGAGACGCTTGAAACTGTGACCGCCGAAGGCGCGCTGCATGATGTCGCCGGATTCCGTGCGGTCGAAGAGCGCGCCCCACTGTTCGAGTTCACGGACGCGGTCGGGAGCTTCCTGCGCGTGGAGCTGGGCCATGCGCCAATTGTTGAGAAATTTTCCGCCGCGCATGGTGTCGCAGAAATGGGTGCGCCAGTTGTCGCCAGCGTCTACATTGGCCATTGCAGCGGCGATGCCGCCTTCGGCCATTACGGTGTGCGCTTTGCCGAGCAGAGATTTGCACACGACGCCCACGGACGCGCCTTGATTGAGCGCCTCGACGGCGGCTCGCAGGCCGGCGCCGCCGGCGCCGATGATGAGCACATCGTGTTCGTGAGTTTCGTATTTTTCGTTCAAAAGAGTCTCAGGTCCCGGATGGTTCCCATAGCAGTCAGCATGA
>DASYYI010000220.1:0-18464 GCA_035933995.1 Candidatus Acidiferrales bacterium
GCGAACGCGGCTATCGCCCCGGCCGCTTCAGCTTCAATGTGAAGGGCGGACGCTGCGAAGCCTGCCAGGGCGACGGTCTGCGCCGCATCGAAATGAATTTTCTGCCGGATGTTTACGTCCTATGCGAGGTTTGCCGCGGCCATCGCTACAACGCCGAGACGCTTTCCGTGCGCTACAAAGGCTATTCCGTTTCCGACTTGCTCGAAATGCCCATCGAAGACGCTCTGCCCATCCTCGAAAACATTCCGCAGATTAAGCAGAAGCTCGGCACCATGGTCGACGTCGGCCTCGGCTACGTGCAGCTCGGCCAGTCCGCCACCACGCTTTCCGGCGGAGAAGCCCAGCGCACCAAACTTGCGCGCGAACTTTCCCGCCGCCAGACTGGCCGCACGCTTTACATTCTCGACGAGCCAACCACCGGCTTGCACTTCGACGACGTGAAAAAACTTCTCGACGTTTTGAAGCGCCTCGTCGATTTGGGCAACACGGTCATCATCATCGAGCACAATCTCGACGTCATCAAGCAAGCCGACTGGCTCATCGACCTCGGCCCCGAAGGCGGCGAAGACGGAGGCCGCATCGTCGCCCACGGCACCCCCGAGCAAGTCGCCCGCAACAAAAAATCCTACACCGGCCAAGCCCTCGCCCCCTCCCTCAACGGCAGCACGCATCAACCGTTTGACAGCTCTCAAGCATTAGGCGTACAAAAACTGCCATAATGAGTTGAGTACCTATTGAATACAGACTGTTACTCTCATCGTCTCGATTACCGGACTCATCGTGCTACCCTTTTCCCATCGATCTTTAGTTTTTCCGCCTCTGCTTGATGAAGGAGGACCATTCCGTGTCCCCTAATGGAGCGCTTGCTGCAGGCTCATCCGAGCCTCCGTGTGTGAGGTGCGGCCTGAAAGGCCCTACCAAATGGGTCGAATTCCGGCAGAACATTGGGATGGTCGTTACGAGGCGCACGGCAAAGGCGTCGGGATATATGTGCCATCGCTGCCTCCGAGCTTACTTTAAGTCCTATACGCTTACGACGCTATTTCTCGGATGGTGGGGCGTAATCTCGTTTTTGGTTACTCCGGTTTTTCTATTCAATAACCTCGTCCAGTTCTCGAAGTCTCTTAATCTGCCTCAACCTTCCCCAGTCGTAGCCAACGTCCCGATCGATTCGTCACCTGCCCGAATCTCAGTTGGAGCGGGAAGCCTCAAGTTCAAACTAATTTATGGTGTCATCATTTGGGCCGCCGTTCTTGCTTTCGCTGCCGAACAGAGCGTGGAATTTGTCGAGAAGCACGCTCCTTCGCTTAATGCGAAATTGCACAGTGGCGCAATTACGGATGCTTCGGACGGCGAGTACGCGGGGTTAAAAATCGGGGAAGATATCGTAGCGCTTGAAGCTCCGATCAAGAGCAAAGACTGGTCAGCAATTCGTACAGAATATCTGGCGAGAGAGCCTTATCTGGATGACCTTCAAAGCAAGAACGCCAAGCTGCAATCTGCCGGGGCGTCTGAACGTGGCGATGGAGTTGCCGCGAACGACCCTTGTGAACTACTGTCGCTAGATCAGTTCGTTCCTTCAGTAAATGAGTATACGAATGCTTCTGTACAACTTTTCTCACTCCTGAAGTCGACCACGATGCCGACTCAGGCAATAAATGCACTAGTTGACCGACAAGACGCCGCCCGTAAGCGAATGTCCGCATATTTTTCTGAGGAGAAAGCCAAGGGGTGTGAAAAATGAATCTGCTGCAGGCGGCAAATCGGCAAATCAGAGATACGCATATGTATTGCTGATTTACCTGTGCTTGCTTAGTTCCCTCGCCCTGAATTACAGTCAGACTGTGCCGCGCAAAACCACAAGCCTCTACAAAACTCAGCCGCTCAACTTCCACGGCCTGCGCACCTATCCACTCGCGTCGCGCCCCAGCAAAGTCCAAGTCGGCCAGTTCGCCAAGCCGCATCGCCAGGGCGCATCTTTTGCTGAATTTCTGGATTCGCTCCCGCGCATCCTCGCCGCCGAAGATCTTCGCCTCGTCGCGCGCGCCATCCTCGACGCGCGTTCCCAATCCCGCACGATTCTGTGGGGCATCGGCGGACACGTCATCAAAGTCGGCCTCGGTCCGCTGCTGATCGATCTTGTCCGCCGCGGTTTCATCAGCGGAATCGCCATGAACGGCGCGGCGCTCATCCACGATTTCGAAATCGCCGTCGCCGGCGGCACGTCCGAGGATGTCGACGCCGTTCTCGGCGAAGGAAAATTCGGCATGGCCGAGGAAACGGGCCGATCGATCAACGAAATGGCAGCTATCGCGAAACGCTCCGGCATCGGCCTGGGCGAAGCGGCGGGAGAATTTCTCGCTCAAAAAAATATCCACGCGAAGCATATCGATCACAGCGTGCTCGCCGCCGCGTATCGCGCCAAAATTCCCGTCACGGTGCATCTCGCCATCGGCGCGGACATTTCGCACATTCATCGCACCGCGTCGGGGGAAAATCTGGGCGCCGCCACGCATCGCGATTTCAAATTGTTCTGCGCGCTCGTTCGCGAAATGCACCCGGGCGGCGTCTATCTCAACTGGGGCTCGGCCGTTATTTTGCCCGAAGTTTTTCTCAAGGCCGTCACCGTCGCGCGCAATCTGGGCACGCCGCTTCGCCCCATCACCACGGCGAATTTCGATTTCCTCCAGCACTATCGCCCGCTGCAAAATGTTGTAAAGCGCCCCACCGCCGCCGCGCCCGGCGACGATGGCGAAACCGAAGCGGAAAAATCACGCGGCTACGCCATCACCGGCCATCACGAAATCCTTTTGCCGCTTCTCGCCGCCGCGCTTGTCGAAGCCGATGAGCCCGCCGCGAATGAAAAAACAGCCCGCGCGTCGAAGCCTTCTCATCGCCAGCGCCCGCCGCGAACCCGATGACTTTCTCCGATCCCCAAAATCCATTGCCTCCCAACGATTCGCCCGTAAGCGATTCGCAAAACACCGCCTCGCAAACTCCCGCCTCGCAAATTCCGGAACCCGTCCCGCCAGAAATCTATCTCTCGCCGCATCATCTCGAAAATGTAAATGTTCCGGAGGACATCCGCACTCCGTGGGGCGGAGCCGAGTTGCTCATTTTCTTTGGATTCGCCGTCATTGCCTTCATTGTCATCGAATTCATAGCCGTTTCTTATATCGCCGCGCATTATCATTTTGGCCGTCGCCAACTTCTTCAGTTCGTCACCACGAACGCCGCCTTCGCCGTCGGCCTGCAGGCGTTTTGGTCCGCCGTCGTTCTGCTCTTCCTGTTCATCATTATTCGCGGATATCACGACGCGCCCTTTTGGCGCTCGCTCCACTGGAGCGCTTTGCGCCTCCGCACCGTCCCGGCGTCCACCGTTTACCTCGTCTGCATTTTCGGCGGCATTACGCTCGCGATGTCTGTCGGCTTCATTTCGCACTTCGCCGGACAGAAGGCCAATCTGCCCATCGAGGATTTTTTCCACACGCGCTCCAACGTAATCTGGGTCATGATTTTCGGAATCGCCTTCGCTCCCTTCTTTGAAGAAACCATTTTCCGCGGCTATTTGTATCCCGTGTTCGCGCGTAAATGGGGCGTTCCGGCAGGCATCATCATTACCGGAGTCCTTTTCGGGGCCATGCACGCCGCGCAACTTTGGGGAGGCTGGGTGGAAATCACCATGCTGATCTTTGTCGGCATCGTTCTCACGGCAGTCCGCGCCGCCACCCGTTCCGTTCTCGCGTCCTATCTCGTGCATCTCAGCTACAATTCGTTTCTGTTTCTCGGCTTCTTCGTCGGCACGCAGGGCCTGAAACACATTCCGCCCATGCATTAGCAGCTTGCTGAAAAACTCTTCTCGTTGTCATTCCGACGAGCAACCGCGAGGAGGAATCTGCATTCTCCTTGGATTTTTGTGAGCCGCGACTCCCTCCCGGCGGTGGAGACGGCAACCAAGACCACTTTCTCAGCAAGCTGTTAGACATACGCGCAATCTAAGTCTGGCGACGCAAAGACCCACTGGCATGCTGATTCAGGTACAATCACTTTTGCGCTAGGGGGGAGAATTTCAATTTGCGCAACGTCGAACCAATTCGCTGGACCGATGAAGGAGTCGTGCTTCTCGATCAGCGCCGGCTGCCTTCCGAAGTTGTTTACATCACCTACGCCGATTATCACGAACTCGCCGCCGCCATAAAGGACATGGTCATTCGCGGCGCGCCCGCAATCGGCGTTGCCGCCGCCATGGGGATCGCGCTCGGCGTTTCGCATTCGCGCGCAAAGACGCTCCCGGAATTGCGCGCCGAATTCAAAACCATTTGCGACACTTTTGCGCGCACGCGTCCCACCGCCGTCGACCTTTTCTGGGCCATCGACAGATTCACCCGCAAGTTTGAATCCCTGGCGCAAAACGTCGCGCAAAATAATTTCGAAGCCATCAAGGACTCTCTCGTCGAAGAGGCCCGGCAAGTTCATCGCGAGCGCCGCGACGCCGACGAAGCCATCGGCCGTTTCGGCGCTGAATTAATGCCCGCGACCGGCCGCGTGATGACCCAATGCAACGCCGGCGCCCTCGCCACCGGCGGCATCGGCACAGCGCTCGGTGTGATTCGCATCGCCATGGAAACGGGCCACAAGCTCGACATTTTCGTTCCTGAGACGCGCCCCTATCTGCAAGGCGCGCGCCTCACCGCCTGGGAATTGCAGCAGGATAAAATTCCGCTCACGCTGATTACGGACAATATGGTGGGACATTTCTTGAAGACTGGCGGCGTGGGCGCGATTGTCGTCGGCGCGGACCGCATCGCCGCGAATGGCGACACCGCGAATAAAATCGGCACATACGCGATGGCCGTGCTAGCACGCGAAAATCACGTTCCGTTTTTCGTCGCCGCTCCCATTTCCACGCTCGATCTTTCGATCGCCTCCGGCGAGCAAATTCCTATCGAGCAGCGCGCGGCCGCCGAGGTCACGCACGTTTACGGAGTCCGCGTTGCCCCCGAAGTGAACGTCGCCAATCCCGCATTCGACGTCACGCCTGCAAAATTCATCGCCGCCATCATCACCGAACGCGGCGTCGCCCGCGCCCCTTACGAAGAATCGCTGCGCCTCCTCGCCGCCGGAACCGCGCAGATCCCCGCCGCGCGATGAACACGCGAGTGAGTGCCCGGTCAGTTTGAATTTTCTTGATCGTGACACAAAGAGTTAAAATTCAAACTGACCCACTACACTCCGGCACAATCCATGTTCGCTATTCGTAGCGTAGCGCTTCCACAGGATCCAGCCGCGCCGCTTTCCACGCCGGATAAATTCCGAATCCGATTCCCACCATGGCCGCGGCTCCAATGCCGAGAACCACCCACAGCAGCGTAATCGTCGCCGGCAGCGATGGGAAAATCAGCCGCACCGCCAGTCCCAGCGACGCGCCGATCGCCACGCCAATCGCCCCGCCGATTCCCGTCAGCGCCACCGCTTCAAACAGGAATTGCCACAAAATATTTTTGCGCTTCGCTCCAATCGCCTTGCGCACTCCAATTTCCCGCGTTCGCTCCGTCACGCTCACCAGCATGATGTTCATCACGCCGATTCCCCCCACCAGCAGCGCCACCGATCCTACGGAGAACATCAGGAAAAAAATCCCGCTGGAAATCTCCCGCCACAAGTCGATAAACGAATCCGGCGTGAAAATATCGAAGTCGTCGGCCTTTCCCATCGCCAGCCGCCTCTTGCGCCGCATGAACTCGTCCAGCTCATCCACCACGATCGGAACATATTTCGCGTCATCCGCTTTGACGAACAGCACGAAATCGTGAAACTCCGGATGCATCTTTTCCATCGTCGAAAGCGGAGTGATCACCTGATTGTCTTCCGGATTCGCCCCGTTGCCAAAAGCCTGCCTCCGGTGCTTCGCCACTCCAATCACCGTCAACACTTTCCCTTCGACTAAAATTTCCTGGCCAACCGGATCCTCGCCGGGATTCGGAAACAAAGAGGCCGCCGTGTCGTGTCCCAAAATGCACACCGGCGAATGATGATCTTCGTCAACTTGATTGAACCACCGCCCCTCTTGCAGATCGATATTGAAAATCTGCTGAATCGCCGGAGGATTCCCCTGCAAAATCGCATTCGAGACGCGGATTTTGCCGCGCTGCACGTTGGAACTGCCCACGTGAAACTGCGGGTTGAAGATTCTCAACGACGCAGCCGCCGCCTCGACGTGCGGCAGCGTGTTCATTTCATCGGCCCATTCCGGCTTCATTTCTTTGCGTTGCAGCACGCTTCCCGGCAAACGCCCCAGCGTCGCCCAGGAAAACCGGTACACGATGATGATGTTCGAGCCCAGATCTTCGATGGACCCGATCACGTTCGAGTTCAGCCCGTTGATCACCGAGCCGATCGCAATAATTGAGCTCACTCCAATCACGATCCCCAGTATCGTCAGAAAAGACCGCATCGGATTCCGCCGCAGCGCGTCAAACGCCAACGCCACCGCTTCGCGAATCTCGCCCGAGCTTCGAGTTGACCCCTTAGTGAGCATTATCCTAAGCGCTATTCTAACCTGTTACGCCTGCTTCATTGTTACGCATGGATTCCGCTAAAGTTTCCTCCAAGTGAGCTCCGCTGCCGAACCCCATCCCTGCCCTGGCGTAACAAAGGCGCAAATCGCGGGCAACTTCGACGGGATAAAGACCGTCTAATTTTGAGCACTTTGTCAGCTTCACAAGTTCCGCGCCCACGGGACGTGCTGTAGACTTTTTATGGTTGTGCCGGGCTCACGAAGAGCCGGGAAAAACGCGTTCCCTGGGGAGCGAGTCAATCCCACACAGAGGAGAACAGAATGCTCACGCGGAAAATATTGGTACTCGTTTTTATTCTGAGCTTCGGCGCATCATGCGCATTGGCGCAGGAATCCATCACTCAGAAAATTGAGTTGACGCCCTTCGCCGGCACCAGGTTTGGCGGCAAAATCACCGTAAACGACCCCAACAACCCAACCATTAACTATCTGGCGATCAAGAGCAGCATTGACTACGGCGCTTTCTTCGACTACACCATCTGGGACAACTTTCAGGCCGAAATCATGTGGGTCCGTCAGCCGACAGACTTGCGCGCCCACGATTTCACCAACGACACCCTCACCACGCTTACCGACACCAAATTGGATTCGTTTACCTTCGGAGCCGCCTACTCTTTCAAGCCCGTTGACGCGAAACTCAAGCCATACGTCGCCGGGGGGTTGGGCTTTACCAACTTCACGAATACGGATAATCCCAATAACGTTTTCCTCGGCTTCAATAACCGTTTTTCGTACAACATCGGCGGCGGCGTAAAATACTATTTCAGCAAGTACGCCGGTCTGCGGTTTGACTTGCGCTATGCACCCACGCGCACCTTGCCTCAAAGTGTGTGCAGCTCTTTCGGCTGCTACCAAGCCAGTGGCCACGCCAATCAGGGTGAAGCCAACCTTGGCCTGATTCTCCGCTTCTAGCAATTCAGCGACGCCATCTGAGAAAAGCGCCGGCGCAACCGATTCTCCGCCGGCGCTTTTTTTTGGGCAATCTCAGTATGCATAGTCCCGCGCGAGACCGCGCTCTTTACTCCGACCGCAACGCCACCACCGGATCCAGCCGCGCCGCCTTCGATGCCGGATACACTCCGAAGAACACGCCCACGCTCGTCGCCACTAGCAACCCCGCAATTATCGACCATCCCTCGACCGCGCTCGGCAGCGACGTGATCAGCGAAACAAGCTTCGCCAACATTATGCCGAACAAAATTCCCCACAACCCTCCAATCGCCGCGATTGTCGAAGACTCGATAAGGAACTGCAACAAAATATCCGTCCTCCGCGCTCCAATCGACTTGCGCAAGCCGATTTCCCGCGTCCGCTCCGTCACCGAGACCAGCATGATATTCATAATCACGATCCCGCCCACCAGCAGCGAAATCGACGCGATCACCGCCACCACTCCGAAAAACGCGCCGCTGATGCTCCCCCACAGCGCCAAAAACGACTGATTCGTTTCCATTACGAAATCATCTTTTTGGCTGTACTCCACATGCCGCCGCCCTCGCAGAATCTGCCGCACCTCGTCCATGGTATTTTCCAGGCGGGCGGTCGAATACCCCTTCACCCAAATCTGTACCGATTGATCCTGCGTCCCGTACATCTTCAAATAATTCGTAATCGGAATGATCACCCAGTCGTCACGCGACTGCCCCAGCACCGAGCCCTGCTTTTTCCCCACGCCAATCACCGTGCAATTTTCGTTGTCAACGCGAATTTCCTTCCCCATCGGATCCACGCCCGGCAGCAGCTTCTCCACAATATCCATGCCCACCGTGCAAACGGGCGACGCTTGCTGCAAGTCGATCTCCGTGATGTGCCTCCCTGAGACCAGATCCGTGTCATAAATCCGCGTCATCGATGGCGTCCACCCTCGCACGTTTACGTTCGTCAGGTAATCCATCCCGTATTTCACTTGTGCGGTCTGCTGGCTCATCGCCGCGCCCACGTCGAGGCAAGTTTTGCACCCGCTCAGAATCGCCTCGTAGTCATCCATCGTGAATTTGCGCCGCTTCTGCGTTTCGTTGTATTCCTCGATGTTGGTGATGATCGACGGCCCGCGATTAATCACAAAAACGTCCGCGCCAAGATTAAAAACTTTCTCCGCGACGTACCCATTCAACCCGCTGATGATGCTCACCACCGCGATCACCGAAGTCACGCCAATCACCACGCCCAGCAGCGTCAGCACGCTCCGCATCTTGTGCGCCCACAAACTCCCCAGTGCGATGCGCACTGCTTCCCAGAACGCCAGTGTCGTCTTGCGTGCCATGAATTTCGGCTCTCCGCGACCTCACCCTATCATACGCATCCCAACGTCCCGATGTTACGCAAGCCGTGTGACCTGGCACACTCGCATGAACTTCAAGCCACACGACAAGCGCCCTCCGCAAACCACGGTCGCGGCCTGGGCGCAAAAAAAAGGCGGCTCTGATTCCCTCAGAGCCGCCGAAACGGCGCTACTCGATATTGCCAAAGCCTGTTAGAAAATAAATTGCGCCTTCAATTGCAGCACGCGCGCTGAACTGCTCGCGCCAAGTTGCGAACCCAGAATGCTTGTCGGCGAACCCACCGTCGACAATATTTCGCCGAAGTTCGGGCTCGCCGCGTTGTTCACCGGCAAGCCAAAATTCGGATGGTTGAATATATTGAACGCTTGCACGCCGATTCCCAGCCGCGCCGTGTCCCATCCCGGAATCCTCGTGAATTTCATCACCGACGCGTCCGCGTCAATGTATCGTGGCCCGCGAAAGATATTCCTCTGGCCCGTCGTAAAGCCAGGCTCCGCCCCCACGTTGAACTCCGAAGCGCTCGCAAAACAGCTCGGCCCCGCTGAGGTTACATGACACGTATTCGGGCCTCCCAGGAATTGCGGAATCACCTGCCCAAAATAATTGTTGTTTGCCGCCAAATTGCTGCTCAGCGTTCCGTCGACCACGCTGTAGGGAAATCCGCTGCGCGCAAACACCGTGCCGGAAATCTCCCATCCATCCGTAAGCCGGTTCGAGGAACGCGCGCCCACCAGCCGCCCGATCGGCAGTTGCCACACGTAATTCGCGGTCACCGAGTGCCGCGCGTCATAATCCGCAGGCCCGTAATTCCCATGCGTATTGAACGGATCCTGCGGGTTCAGCAGGCTGATCGAGGAGAACGGAAAGAACCCCCCATTCGACACTTCGTCCGAAGCGTGGCTGTATGTATAGCTCGCCTGCACAATCCCAGCGCCCCACACTCCCCCTATGCGATGAATGAATGTCACCGTGCCGCCATCGTATTTCGAACTGCCGCCTGCGTAAAGAATCGTGACGCCCGTAAATCGCGGGTCCGGAGCCAGCGCTGGTAAAGTCCCAAATCCTGATCCGAAAGCGTTCGCGGAATTGTCGATCACCGGCTCATGTTTCCCGCGATTTCCCACGTAGCTGATGCTTACGGAAGTCGCGTTACCTAGTTGGTGCTGAAGCTCCAGGTCCCATTTGTAATACCGCGGCACCTTTGTTTGTGCCTCCGAAGTGAACAGATTCGGGGGCGTGAACGCCGAACCCGCTGAACTGTTTGCTTCAATTTGGCCCAGCGTTTGCCCGGTTAGGAACCCGTTCTGAAACGCTGTGTTGGTCGCGGTGGAATCTCCGAAGATGCTCGTCCCGTCCGACGATTGCGCCGCGGGAATAATGAAATCGTTTTTGCTCACAAACGTCGCGTCATTGGGCGGGTTTTGTGCGAAATTATCCACCATGGAAACCGGGAACAAGTTGTAGAAAATGCCCGCGCCCCCGCGCACCACCGTCTTGCTCTCCGTTCCAAAGGGCTGCCACGCAAAACCGAATCGCGGCTCATACAAAATATTCTCGAACGCCGGCAGTGCCTGCAACTGGTTCGTCTTGATGGCTTGGTTGTAGGGTATCGTTAGCAAAAACGCCTGCCTGCTTCCGCTGCAGGTCTGCGTTCCATCCGCGTTTGTCGCGCAGCTTATGCCCGCAACTCCGTAGAAGGGAGCCACCAGTTGCGAAAAACACAAATGCCTGCAAATCGGATTCGAATCGTGCTCCAGGCGGATTGCAAACGTAAAGCTAAGCGTCTTGCTCCAGCGCCAATCGTCCTCTAAATAACCGCCCGCCGTGTAATACGCGATCGGTTGATTGAGCGACTGCGGAAATGATTGTGTAAATGCGTCGCCCGTCGCCCCTCCATTGTAAAAATCATTAATCGTGTTGACGGTCAGCAGGCCGCTCTGCAGTTGGCCGAAATCGTGGTCGCTAACATCGACTCTACGGAATTCCCCGCCAATCTTTATCGTCTGTCTCGCAAACGTTTTCGACAAATCATCCGACACTTGCACCTGCGTCGAGCTTCGCCCGTTCGGAAGCACGCAGTCCTGCCCTCCCAGAAGCACGGGGCCTTGACCAAGCGGCGCGTTCGAACACGGATTAGGCCCTGCCGTATTGAAAAACGTTCCGTCGGCAAGCGCCAGTGTTGTCAGGAAAGTCCCGGAAGTAGGATTCGCGGTGTTGAATATTGCCGAATACCACTGCCCGGCAACAAGAAACTGGTTCGCGGTCGTGGGCCCAAAAGCGTGCGTCCATCCTAACTGCCCCTGACCCTCCGGTAGCGAACTCTGCACATTAAATACGGAGCTAATCGGGTCAGTGTAAGTGGCCTGCGTGCCGAAGTCGCGCTGGACACGTACGAACAAGCGATCTTTTGCGCCCGCAATGTAGTCGACCCGCCCCGCGAATTGCAACTCGTGCGAAAAATTGCTCGCTGCCGCCCGATAACCGAGTGCGCATGGCTGCGCGCCCGCACCGAAAAATAGAGAATTCTGGTTGAAGGCCCCGCAACCGTCCCCGGTTGGAACCACTTGGCCGGTTGTATCCGTGAACTGCCCGGGAAACTGATTATCGAGCGCGCTGTTCGCATTCGGCGTGCTATTCAGAACATTAAAAATTGAATCCTGATAGAAGCTCGCCACATCCGGTCGCCCGGCGTTCTGCAAGTTGGTTATGGTTGCGTTTTCGAATTGCGGGCTCGGCGTCACCACCAGCGGGCTCGTCGGAATCAGCACCCGCAGTCCCTCGGTGTTGAAAAAGAAAAACATCTTGTCCTTTTTCACCGGCCCGCCCAGGGACGCGGACCATTGATGCGCCGTATCGAATGGCCGCGGTGTGTTGCTGGCGTTGTTGAAAAAATCGTTCGCATTCAGTATCCGGCTGTTCCAGGTGTAATTCGCATTCCCGTGAAGTCTGTTTCCGCCCGAGCTCGTCA
Organism: Candidatus Acidiferrales bacterium; assembly: GCA_035933995.1. Taxonomy (GTDB): domain Bacteria; phylum Acidobacteriota; class Terriglobia; order Acidiferrales; family UBA7541; genus DAHUXN01. Next base: position 11,828 of record DASYYI010000220.1, read on the forward strand.
CGTAATTAACCGTCGCACCCGCGAATTCTCCATAATTGCCGGTGTATCCATTGCTCACGATATTCACTTCTTGAATCTCATTCGTGCCCAGCAGCAATCGCATGGCTCCGGAATTGTTGATATTCTCGAAGGGCTCATTGTCGGTCATCCCGTTCAGGCTGAATCGGTTCGTAGTCGCCGGCATGCCGTAGTTCGAAAAATTTCCCGTCCCTCCCTGCGTGTTCATCATCGTGCCCGGAGTAAGCTGCGCAAGATACGTCATGTCATTCCCCGGATTGGGCACTTGCTGAACTTGCTGGTGCGTTAGCGTGATGTCCAGGTTGCCATTTTCCGTTTCAACCAGTCCCGGCCCCACGCGTTCCGTCGGCAGCTTCGCTTTCACACTCAGCTGGAAATCCACCATCACTGGCTGGCCCAGCGGCACGGTCACTTCCTTGCTCGCCGGTTGAAAGCCGGTCATCGCCACGGTCACCGTGTAAGAACCCGGATCCAGCAATCCGAACTGATAAGTCCCTGTGTCGCTTGTCGTCGTCGTTTGCGTCGTGCCCTTCGCGATGCTTTGCAAAGTAACCGTGGCGTTCGCAACCACCGCATTTTTCGGATTCGTCACCACGCCGGCGATGCCTCCCGTCGTCATCGTCTGGCCCGCGACGCGCCTGAAATTAACTGACAGCGCCAGCAGCAGCGCGAAGACCACCATCAACGAACGTTTCAAACTCATTAAAATTCCTCCATCGATTTTTGGATTGCGGGCCAGGCTGCGGTATATGGTTCTCGATCGGATGCCTAATTCCCCCGGTTCCCCCGCGGTTTACGCTGCCAAGCGCACCGCAATGGGACAGGCAGTTTACATCACTCGCTTAATCCGCTCCACTTCACGCCCCCAAGTGTGCTGGGTCAGTTTGAATTTTCTTGATCGTGAACACAAAGAGTCAAAATTCAAACTCACCCAATACCGTCCCAAGTTTAAGCGAAACGCGCGAAGCATTTATATAAATATATGAGAACTCGAAGAATGCCCTACTGAGGATGCTCATCCGTGGGGGATGGTTGCAGCGGCTACTGTCGCCAGAATTGCGGGTGGTGGGTCAGTTTGAGTTTTCTTTGTCGTGACACAAAGAGTCAAAATTCAAACTGACCAATACCGAATTGCGAGCGGTGGGTCAGTTTGAATTTTCTTGGTCGTGACACAAAGAGTCACAATTCAAACTGACCCAATACCGAATTGCGCGGCGGTAATCGTCTCTTCGTTGAAGTGGCGCAATCGAGGTCAACAAGGCCAGAAATTTCTCGTTCTCATTTCCGGCCCACTCTTTCGCGCCACCACGAGTTCCTACAGCGTTTGCAGGAAATTCACCAAATCGCGCTTCTCCCGCGGCGTCAGATTCATCTGGAACCGCACATTGTAAAAATCAACCACCTCGCTCAGCGTCGCCGCCGCCCCATTGTGGAAGTACGGCGCTCGTGCCGCGAGCCCGCGCAGGATTGGCCCTTTCCCTCTCCCGACGTCGGCGCACGACCCGCTCAGCAAAGCCTTGCCGGGATCAGAAGTGTAGGTAACTTGTCCGGCGTATGGTCCCTGATTGCATACGATCTCGAACACGGGCAGATCCGGCATTGACAGTTGGCTCACCGCCGCCTGAATCGTCGAATCTGTTTCGTAGTTCACAGTGCGGCTCGTGCCAATTTCCAGCGGCACCGGAAGCGAATGATTCCCGACGTTTGGCGTATCGTGACATGTTGTGCACGTTCCGGGAATTGCCGCTACGTTGAGTGCGTCATTAAGCCCTCGCACGCTCGTGATTGTCAGAGCGTGCGTGTTGAAAATCTGCTCGCCCCGCGCGATCGAACGCCGCTGCGCATTTCCCGAGTACCGCCATTTCGCGTAAATCGTGAACGCGTTCGGAGTGAACTGTGCCGGCGGCCCCAGCGAATCGTTGATCCCCGGGAAGAATGACACTGTCGACAAGAAGCGCGCGCCGCCGTTCGCCCCATCATCCGTCAAATCGCCGGCCTCGAAATCAAACGCCTGCGCGGAATTCAGCGCCAGCTCGAAATTGACGATCTGCGTCTGTACCGCGTCCGAAGGCCCCGGAAGCGGCGCTTGCGCGTGGCCTGTGGTTGCGTCGACCGACTGATGCTTCAAATCCGTTATCAAGTTCGCCGAAAACGTCGCCGGGCTATTCAGCGGTACAATGTTCTCCCGTCCGTCGAACATCACCGAGCTCAAAAATCCCAGATTGGTCGAGGGCAACGGCCTTCGGTACACCGAGACCGTTCGCACTCCGCTCACTGGATCGGTGACCAGCGCGCATCCATAGGGATCGTGCACCGCCGTAATCGTGAATTGCAAACTCGCCGGCAGCTGGAGTCCAATCCGAATCAATCCGTTGTTCCGCAGCAAACTGAAATTCAGCGGCTGCCCCGGCGCCGCCGTCGGACACACGGCCCCGTCCACTGCCGAAAACAGCGGATCCGTTCCATTCGTTTGCTCATAAACGTGTTCCGCGTGCGCCGCGCTCAACCCCATCCCATTCCCTACAATGTGGCAGCTTGCGCACGTCCGCCCGTTCGTCCCCAGGCTCTGAAAAAATGGCCCGCTCTCGTCGAACTTACCTGCCGACGTAAACGTAGCGACCGCTCCCGTTGAATCCAGAAATGGGAAAAGGTTCGGAATCGTCGCCGCAGCCACGGCCGTCGCCGCACCGACGAGCGTTACCATTCCCAGCCACACTTGGGATCTCCTTAAAAAACTCCTCACCCGCGCTCTTACATTCTTCAACATCCCCGTCCTCCTGGGCTCCATAGGAAACTTCAAAAAGCCGCGCTAAGCATGACTATTCAAGTAGCATCCATCAGCTACCTGTTCCGCTCCTGGGCAAACTCTCTGTGTGTTTGCAGAACGCACACCCGCTAAATTGCGCAACCTTACCGGCCAAGCCTCCTTAGAGGCAATGGAAGCAGGGTGATTTGTTGAGAACTAGAAGGTGACCCTCCAATCCACTCATTGTACATGACTTAGATTTAGCCTATTGCCTTCTGGTCTCCTGCCAGTGTACACTTCCGCACAATCTTGGAGTTTTGTTTACCGACAATGCCTCAGGCCAAAGACCTGCCCCTGTTCAACTTCCGTGACTTTACAGTGAATCCACGCGCCCACAGCATCCACAAGCACGGAATTCGCATTAAACTTCACGGCCAGCCTTTTGAAATCCTGCTCTTGTTGCTGGAGCATCCCGGTGAGGTGGTCACTCGCGAAGAATTGCAAGCGAAGCTCTGGCCTGCGAACACCTTCGTCGATTTCGAACACGGCGTAAACACCGCAATCAAAAAACTCCGTCGCACTCTGGGGGATTCCGCCGATGAACAGCGATTCATCGAAACCGTGCCACGCGTCGGCTATCGCTTCATCGCCCCGGTGGACGTCGTCGAGCCTCCTGCGAACGCGCCCATTTCTGCTCCGCAAATCGCTCCCGAAAATTCAGGCGACACAAGCATTTCGGTGCACGATACTCGGCGAAACTGGGCTCTTCGCTTTTGGCCGATTTTCGCGGCCATCGCTGTTGTCTTGATCGTTTCGACCGGTGCCTATCTTCTGCGCTCGCGTTCCCCGATTCCTCTTCGGTCGCCCACAGGCCACGTAATGCTGGCCGTCCTTCCTTTCGAAAACCTTACAGGAGACACTTCTCAGGATTATTTCAGCGATGGTCTCACAGAGGAAATGATCGCCCAACTCGGACAACTCGATCCCCAACGCCTCGGGGTCATCGGGCGCGCGTCTGTGATGCATTATCGCCACAATCAAAATCTGCAACAAATCGCTCGCGATCTGGGAATCCAATACGTCCTCGAAGGCAGCGTCCGCCGCGATCCCGAAAAGGTGCGCATCACAGCCCAGTTGATTCGAATCAGCGATCAAAGGACGGTCTGGTCGCGCGAATATGATCGCGAACTTACCAGCATCCTCGCTCTCCAACAGGAAATCGCGCAAGAAATCGCCGGTGAGATACAGCTCACTCTCGGCGACAGCCCCAGACGCATCGTTCCCGCCCGTGGCCCTGTCACCTCCCCGACTTCATACGAAGCCTATGACCTCTATCTCAAAGGCCGCTACTTCCTGAACGAGAGAACACCACTGGGATTCCAGCAGGCAATTGACTATTTTCAGCAGGCCATCGCCAAGGATCCCCGTTATGCCCTGGCTTATGCTGGCCTGGCTGACTCCTATGCGCTCACCAGCAGCTACAATTTGGACCCGGGCGGGAAGTTTCCCCCCAAGGCGCATGCCGCGGCGTTGCGTGCCCTGCAAATTGACGAAAACTTGGCGGAAGCCCACACAGCGCTCGCTCTGATTGCCGAGAATTACGATTGGGACTGGCAAACAGCCGGAAAAGAATTCCGCCGAGCCATCCAGTTGAATCCCAACTACCCCACAGCTCACCAGTGGTATGCCGAGTACCTTGCCTGGCAAGGGCGCTTCGATGAAGCATTTGCGGAGAGCGAACGCGCACGCCAGCTTGATCCTTTGTCACTGATCATAACCACCGATCACGCTGCCATTCTCTATTACTCCCGGCAGTACGACCGCGCGATTGAACAACTTCACACCGTCCTTGATATGGAACCAACTTTCCCCCGGGCCAACGGCCTTCTTATTCAGACCTACGTTCAGAAGGGTCGGTTCGCACAGGCCTTGGCCGACACTGAGAAATGGCGCCGCATGAACGGTTCGCCCGGACTCTGGGCCATGGAGTCCTACGTGTACGGCCGCGCCGGTCGGTTGGCACAGGCTCGGCGCGCGTTGGCAAGATTCCAACAGTCGAATCGACGCGGACAAGTGGATTTTCCCGTCGCGCTTGCCCTCGCTTATGCGGGCATGGGCGACAAGGAAAAACTCTTCGATTGCTTGCAGGAGGCATTCGCAGAACGCTCCAATTCTCTCGTCGCTCTCAAAGTTGACCCCATGTACGATCCTTTTCGCACCGACCCGCGCTTCCAAGCCTTCCTCCGTCGCGTCGGATTAGCGCAGTAATTCCCCCTCTCATCATTGGATCGCCAAACCCCGAATCATCCCGTCTTGCCGGTTATCCCAACCAAACCATCCTTCCCATTCCCCGTCTAAGAAGTGGTTCTTTTCAACCACCGCAAATATGCTCTATGTTGCTTTTATACATGCAGTTACATTGGCGTCCCCTCGCCATGAATCTGCATCTAACGTAATGAAAGATAGATTAGAGACAACGGACTTGGGGAATCACAGCAAAGACGGGAGGATGGATTATGAACCTCACGAATCGACTTACGAAATGGGCTGGGATGGCCGCTTTGGCCTCCGCCACGTTGCTGATGGCGGCTCCCGGGGGTTTTGCCACTTCAGGCACCGTGCCGCAGCAGGACCGTACGGCCAGCAGTGCCAAGTACAGCAGTTACTTGAACAAGGAAGTGCATCACCGCCTCGCCATGCTGCCGTGGTATGGCGTGTTCGACAACCTCGCGTACAGCATCAATGGAACCGAAGTGACGCTTACCGGACAGGTCGTCAGGCCAGTGACGAAGAGCGATGCACTCGGCTCCGTAAAACGGATCGAAGGCGTCACCAAAGTCGTGGACCACATCACCGTGTTGCCGCCGTCGGCGTTTGACAATCAAATCCGCCGCGCCGAGTATCGCGCGATCTTTTCGGAAGCGTCGCTAAGCTACTACTCGATGGGCGTGAATCCCTCGATTCACATCATCGTGAATAACGGCCATGTGACGCTGGTCGGTTACGTGGACAATGAGGCCGACGTCCATCTGGCCACGCTCCGCGCCAATTCCGTGCCGAACGTCTTCTCCGTAACCAACAATTTGCAAGTTGCGCGCAGAGGTTAATTTTCCTCTGCAAAACCGGCGCCTCATTTTCTTCAATAACGAATTGAGGCGCTCCGGTACATAGCAAAATACCCTGTGCGAAATTCTCTCTTGTGGCCGCATCATCGTGGTTGACAGATACTCCGCTCATCTGTAGTATTGGGGTTTGTCTGTACTCCTTCCTGCTGGACAGGAAGTTCCTGCTCTTTGACAATCGGATAAAACAAGCCAGAACCCGTTCGGTTTTTTTGAGAAACCGAGCGATCAACAGTTCGCTTTTCAGTTTTTTTCGGAATGCAAATTCTGCGAAAAATTGACGAGCACCAGTTTCAAATGAGAGTTTGATCCTGGCTCAGAGCGAACGCTGGCGGCGTGCTTAACACATGCAAGTCGAACGCGCAGTTTCCTGTAGCAATACAGGGAATGGGCGCGTGGCGAACGGGTGCGTAACACGTGGGCAACCTTCCCTTCGGTGGGGGATACCCTCGCGAAAGCGAGACTAATACCGCATAACATTCCCCTGGTTACGACTGGGGGATTCAAAGCAGCAATGCGCCGGAAGAGGGGCCCGCGGCCGATTAGCTAGTTGGCGAGGTAACGGCTCACCAAGGCAATGATCGGTAACCGGTCTGAGAGGACGATCGGTCACACTGGAACTGAGACACGGTCCAGACTCCTACGGGAGGCAGCAGTGGGGAATATTGCGCAATGGGCGAAAGCCTGACGCAGCGACGCCGCGTGGGGGATGAAGCTTTTCGGAGTGTAAACCCCTTTCGACCCGGACGAA
>DASYYI010000222.1:0-1746 GCA_035933995.1 Candidatus Acidiferrales bacterium
CTGATTCGCGGAGGCTCGCTAGAAAACGCCATCGTGCTCACGCCGGACGGCCTCCTGGAAGGCAGTTTGCGCTTCCCAAATGAATTCAGCCGCCACAAAGCGCTCGACCTGATCGGCGACCTCGCGCTCATTGGCCTGCCGCTTCAGGCGCTCGTCGTCGCGCACAAAGCAGGGCACGCCTTGCACACGCGTCTCGTCTCCAAACTCCTCGCCGAGCCTTCCCACTGGATCGAAACAACCGAGACCGCTCCTGCCGAATCGTCCGCGCACACCGTTCGAGAAACCTCTCCCGTCCACGCCGACTGACCTTCCTGCGTACTTAATCTACGCCACAAATCCGTCTCGCTCATTCAGCCTCGAACAACGGCTTCATTTAACCGCGTTTCCAAGTTGGAAAATGCGGGGACGCGCTTGATTGCCAAACCGCAACGGTAAAGAGACAATGACAAGTTCATGGCTGCGAACGATCTCACCGTCGTCATTCTCGCTGCGGGCAAAGGCACGCGCCTGAAATCCGACGTCGCCAAGGTGCTACATCGCGCCGGTGGGCGCCCGCTTGTTGAGCACGTCGTGCGCGCCTGTCTGCCGCTCGCAAAGAATATTCTGGTGGTCGTTGGGCATCAAGCGGAAGACGTGCGCAATGCAGTCGCGCCGCTCGGCGCTTCCACCGTCCTGCAGCGTCCGCAAAGCGGCACCGGCCACGCGATGCTCATCGCGCGCGCAGCAATCGACGCGAACGCGCGTCTCGCAATCGTCCTTCCGGGCGACGCGCCGCTGATTCGCACGGAAACATTGCAAGCTCTTCTCGACGCGCACCGCTCCGGCCGCGCCGCGGCTACAATTCTCACCGCGCACCTCGACAATCCCGCCGGCTACGGCCGCATTGTCAGGAAGCCTGACGGCAGCGTCGCCGCAATCGTCGAAGACAAATCCGCCAGCGCCGCCGAACGCGAAATTCGCGAAGTCAATTCCAGCATTTATTGTTTCTCGCTCGAGAAACTTTGGCCCTGCCTCGCCGAGCTGCGCCCTGACAATGCGCATCGCGAGCTTTATCTTACGGACACGATTGCGATGCTCAATAAAAGAGGCGAACGCGTTCTCGCCGTCGAAGCCGCGGACGCCAGGGAAACCTTTGGTTGCAACACGCGCGCCGAGCTCGCGGAAATCGACCGCGCCTTTCGCGCCCGCAAAGCGGCGGCTCTCATGGACGCAGGCGTCACCATTTATCTGCCGGAGACCGTCTTGATCGATCCCGACGTCGAGATCGCGCACGACACGGTCATCGAGCCCGGTGTTCAATTGCTCGGCGCAACGCGCCTAGGCTCGCGCTGCACGATTCAAGCCGGGACTATCCTCGCGAACGCCACGCTCGCCGACAACGTCCTCGTTCGCCAGCATTCGGTCATCACGTCAAGCGTTCTCGGCTCCGGCGCCATCGTCGGTCCATTCGCGCACCTTCGCGAAGGCTCGGAATTGCGGCCAGGTGCCCGCGTCGGCAATTTCGTAGAAACAAAAAAGAGCGTCCTCGGCGAAGGCGTGAAAGCCATGCACCTCACCTATCTCGGCGACGCGACCATTGGCCGCGACACGAATATCGGCGCGGGAACCATCACCTGCAACTACGACGGCGTGAAAAAAAATCCCACGCGCATCGGCGAGCGCGTCTTCATCGGCAGCGACTCCGCGCTCGTTGCGCCCATCACCGTTGGCGATGGCGCGTATATCGCCGCCGGTTCCACGGTCACA
>DASYYI010000263.1:0-13043 GCA_035933995.1 Candidatus Acidiferrales bacterium
CCTGAAAACGCAATCGAAAGTGCTTCGCGCGCTCGAAGAGCAACGCGTGGAGCCGATCGGTTCGAGCGAAATGGCAGCTGTGGATGTTCGCGTCATCGCCGCCACGAACAAAAAACTCGAAGACGAAATCTCGCGCAACGCCTTTCGCGAAGACCTGTTCTATCGGCTCAACGTGATTCCCTTCACCGTTCCGCCGCTGCGCGACCGCACCGAGGACATTCCCATCCTCGCGCGCCACTTCCTCGCGGAGTTTAATCGCACGTACGGAAAAAAGCCTAAGGAATTGACCTCCGCCGCCATGGAAGTGCTTTTGCGTTATCCGTGGCCGGGAAATGTTCGCGAACTGAAAAACCTGATCGAGCGCCTGGTGATCATGTCCCCCGCGCAACACATCGAGCCGCAGCATCTCCCGCCCGAGGTTTTCCGCGACGCCGCACGCGGCCCACAGCATCCCTACGCCACGCTTCAAGAGGCGCGCTCTGCTTACGAGCGCGAATTCATCCTGCGCAAACTCGAAGAAAATCAATGGAATATGACCAAGACGGCCACCGCCGTCGGCCTCGAACGCACGCACCTCTACCGCAAGATGAAATCGCTTGGAATCGCCCCGACACGAATGTAGCCGCAATCACCGCTGGCAAAACTTTACTCTTCGCTCATCTGTTCGAGTTGACGGTGCCAATCAAGTTGCTTGACCATGGCGCGATTCCCTCGCCAGTTCGCCTGCACCTTCACGAATAATTCCAAGAAAATCTTCACGCCCAGCAATTCTTCCAACTCTTTGCGCGCCGCCGTCCCGATTTCCTTCATCATCAACCCGCCGCGCCCAATCAGAATTCCCTTCTGCCCTTCCCGCTCCACGTAAATCGTTGCTCGAATCTTCAGCAACTTCCCGCCTTCCTCAAAATCGTCAACCAGCACCGCGACGGCATGCGGCAATTCCTCTCGCGTCAGCAAAATCGCCTTTTCGCGAACGATCTCCGCCGCCAAAAATCTTTCTGGCTGGTCCGTGTACTGGTCCTCGGGGAAATACGCCGGATGCTCCGGCAGCCTCGCGATCCAACTCTCCACCAGATCGAGCGTACCTTCGCCCGTCAACGCGGAAACGGGAAAAATCTCCTCGAAATCATGTTCACGCCGCCAGCGGTCAATTAACGGGAGCAACCGATCCTTGCGAGTGCGATCGACTTTGTTGAGCAGCAAATACACGGGGCCCGAAAACCGTTTCACCCATTCGATTGAATGGCGATCCGCCGCCTGAAAATCCTCCGTGGCGTCCACGATCAGCGACACGATGTCCACCCCATCGACGGCTTGCGTTACTTCCTGCATCATTTGCCGGTTCAGCGCCGTGGTAGCGCGATGGATTCCCGGTGTGTCAATCAACACCACCTGCCCATTCTCGCGGTTTAGCATTCCTTGAATGCGATTGCGCGTCGTTTGCGGCCGCGGCGAAACAATCGCCACTTTCCTGCCGACCAATTTATTTACAAGCGTGGATTTCCCCGCGTTTGGTCGCCCAAGAATCGCAATGAATCCGGAGTGAAACACCATGAGGATCGATACTAGTATCGCGCACCAGCACACGCACGAACTATTTTCGCCGCCCCATTTCTGCACGAATCAATCGGCTATGCTAAGCCGTTCTCGTGCCGCGTTTCCGTTTACGGTTTTTTGGGTGCCCCATCCTGCCTGCCCTGACGCAGGAAGGGAGCGTTGTCCGCGAAGGGTGGGGATTTTCGGTAACTTTCAACTGTCGATTATCTCTTACCCAAATGCGGCTCGTTGCCGATTTTCCCAGGTAAATCTTGCGTGCCGAGGAACTGAGCGTCACGGTCATCGTCTCATCGTACTCGCGTTTCAACACGCGCACGTGCGCGCCGGGCAAAAGTTTCAGTCCCGCAAGGAAAGCCAAAAACTCTGGCTCTTTTTCATAAACGCGCAGCACTTCGTATGCGCGTCCCGCGGGCGCATCCGCGAGCTGGATGGCGCCATATCGTCTCCGCAGTTTCGACATCCCGCCAAATAGCGGGACGCCATGCGGGCAGCGGCTCTCGCGCCCAAATCGCTTTAGCAGCAGCGCAACCACCTCGGGCGAGACGCCGTGCTCGAGCCGCTCCGCCTCTTCGTGTGCTCGCTTCCAATCCAGGCCGATCACATCCGTCAGCAATTTCTCCGACAAGCGATGTCGCAACACCAAATGCTGCGCGATTTTTCTTCCCTTGGCGGTCAATTCGATCCGCCCGCTTCGCGCGACGCGCAAAAATCCACCGTGCGTCATTCGCTTGAGAGCCGCAGTCACGGCCGGAGGAGTCACGCTCAAATCTTCCGCCAGCCGCGCGCTGATGGGAACCTGCTCCTCCAGGACAATTTCCCAAATCGCCTTCAAGTAATCTTCCTGCGAGACGCTGGTCCTTTCCCGCCTCACTGTTTTTCCTTTTTTCGCAACTCGGCTGCCAGATTGCCCACACCTTTCTCGATCTGCGCATAAATGCGCCGGTAAGTTTCCGGGTCGCTACCGAACGGGTCGTCAATCTCCCATTCCACCACGCTCGCGCCCGGAAATATTCCGTTCATTGTGCGGCCCGACATATTCACGACAATCGCCGGCTCGAAAAATTCAATGACCTCGTCGATGCCCTTCGAATAATGTCCTTCGGCGCGAATCCCGTTTTCTTGCAACACCGCAAGCGTCGGCGCCGCCACGGATCCAAACGGCGAAGTTCCCGCGCTTTCCGCTTCCACCACGTCGGAGGCGTGATGACGCGCAATCGCTTCCGCCAATTGGCTGCGGCAGGAATTCCCCACGCACACGAAAAGCACTTTCGTTCGCTGCGGTTTCTGTCCCACGGGATCCATCGTTCAGATGAACGCAACCGGCTTGGGATTTCGGCGCGATAGCCAGGCGCCGCGAAGGTAAAGCAGCAGCAACATGATCGGCCCCAGCACGAATCCGCAAATCGCGGCCACCAGTTGCCACAACAGGCCGTAGCCCAGCTCCCGCGTCCACTTCGCGGAAATCACCAGGCACACAAACGGCAAAATAAAATACCCATGCACAATGTAAGGAGTGAAAAACATTTCCGCGTCTCCCTTCGCTCGCAGTATTCAGATGGCCTGTGTCCCGCTTCTCGTCGACAGCCCTGAAGCCTCTACCTCCTCGGCGCCTCCGCGGTGGAGTCTCTGATTTTCTTTCCTGTTCGCGCTCCTTCGCGCCGCCGTTCCTCGTTTTTCTCCGTTTGTCTTACTTTCGGCTCGCAACCCTCGACTGTGAACTCCCCTCGCTCATCGCCGTGTTTTCCACAAGCTTCACGAATCGTTCATGGATTTTCGTATCGTCAGTCAATTCGGGATGAAATGTCGCCGCGATCATGCACCCCTGCTGAACGAGCACGGGTTTGCCATTGCGCTCCGCCAGCACTTCCACATTCTTGCCAATCGCTTCGATAACCGGCGCGCGGATGAAAACCATTTCGAGCGGCGCTTCGCTCAATTTCGTCGGCAGCAGAAACACGTCGCTCGCGAGCTGCCTCCCGTACGCGTTTCGCACGACCGTGATGTCCATCAATCCCAGCGACGCCTGCGGCGGTCCTTTCACTTCGCGCGCCAACACAATCGCGCCTGCGCAAGTCCCAAAAAACGCGCCGCCATTCGCCGCCATTTTTCGGATCGCCTCGTCGAGGCCCGTTTCTGCCAGCATCTTCATGTGCGTCGTGCTCTCTCCTCCCGGCAAAATCAGCCCGTCGATTCCCTGCAAATCCTCCGGCGTCCGCACGTACACATACTCCACGCCCAATTTTTCGAGCACGCGCGCGTGCGCCTCAAAATCCCCCTGTATCGCCAGTATGCCAATCTTCATTTCGCACTTTTCACTTTTCGAGCTTTGAGTGTTGGGTCTTGCGGGTGCCCCATCCTGAACGCCTTTTGTGAAGGGTGGGGCTTTTCGCTTTTCGCTTTTCGAGTTTTGATCTTCGACTCTCGCGAGTCACGCAGCACTATTTCGCATTCACCATCCGCGCGTCTGCATCAAATCTTTCTCCTCCATTTGCCTCACGTCGAGCCCCTTCATCGCTTCGCCCAATTCATCCGACGCTTCGAGCACTTTCTTCGCGTCCTGATAATTTGTCGTCGCGTACACAATCGCCTTCGCACGTTTCGCCGGATCGCTCGACTTGAAAATCCCCGATCCAACGAACACCGCCTCCGCGCCCAATTGCATCATCAGCGCCGCATCCGCCGGAGTCGCAATTCCGCCAGCGGAGAAATTCGGCACAGGCAGCTTGCCCATTTTCGCCACTTGCTGCACCAAGTCGAGCGGCGCGCCCAATTCTTTCGCCTGATGCATGAGTTCTTCTTCACCAAGCGTCGTCAGCTTTTTCATCTGACTGACAATCGTCCGCATATGCCGCACGGCTTCGACAATGTTGCCCGAGCCTGCCTCGCCCTTCGTGCGAATCATCGCCGCACCTTCGCCGATGCGCCTCAGCGCTTCTCCCAAATTCCGCGCGCCGCAAACAAACGGCACCTTGAACGCGTGCTTCCACACATGATTCTCCTCATCGGCCGGCGTCAGCACTTCGCTCTCGTCGATGTAGTCCACTTCGAGCGCTTCGAGCACTTGCGCCTCGGCGAAATGCCCGATGCGTACTTTCGCCATCACCGGAATCGTCACCGTAGCCATGATTTCGCGGATGATTCGCGGCGACGCCATGCGCGCCACGCCCCCGTCCTTGCGAATGTCCGACGGCACTCGTTCGAGCGCCATCACCGCGCACGCCCCAGCGTCCTCGGCAATTTTCGCCTGCTCGGCGGTCGTCACGTCCATGATCACGCCACCCTTCAACATCTCGGCCAGCCCGACTTTCACTCTCCACAAATTCTCGTGCCCGTTTTTCCGCTCTCCGCTTTTCATCGCTTTTCCCCTTCTCTCTTGTTAGATGAACTATGTCTCTGTTGCGTATCTTTTTCCCGAATCTCCACCAAAACCTCCGCGCCGCAACTACGAAATCCCCGGCATCCGGAACAGCGGCTCCATTTTCTGCGCGCATTGTTCGACGAATCGCACGTCCTTCTCGCTGAACGCGTTTTCTCTCTCGCTGTCGATGTTGATCGTCCCAACGACTACTCCTCCACCTCCCAGCGCCGGGACAATCATCTCCGAGCGCATCTTCGTGTACGCCACCAAATAACGCGGATCCTTGCTCACGTTTCCAATCACCAGCGGCGCGCGTTGCTTCACCACCACGCCCGTCAGCCCTTTCGTAACCGCAAACCTCATGTGCGCCGGCTCCTCCGACCCTGTCCAACCCAGCGCCACGATTTCCGTCTCCGTGACTGCATAAATGCTAACCGAGCCATATGCGCGAGACTGGCGGATGATCTGCGCAATTCGTTTTGCATTTGCTGATGCTTGTCCGCCGCCGGCAACAACAGACCCGATCTCGTCCAATGTGCTTTGGTCTTCGATCACTGTCGAACCCTCCCCGCAATCACTTCCCTTTCCGTTTTCTCGCCGACCGCTACAAACCTGCTCTTCGCGCGCGCCAGCCGTTTTCCTTTTCTAGCGTTAAAGACACATTTGTCATCCCGAGCCGTCATGCAGCGAGGGATCTGCTTTTGCCGCGCTGCCATTCCCGCCCACAACAACAAATCGTCCTTTCCCCCGCACCAGCACTTTCCCCGAGGCATTCCGAATCTCGCCGCGATGGAGCAAGTTCCTTCCCTCGCGCGAGATTTCCTCCGCCTCCACCGTAATTTCCTCATCGACAGGCACTGGCCGCAAGTATTCCACCGACAGCTCGGCCGTGACAGCACGCACGTCGTGAAACCCGTTCATCTTCCCCATCGCTTCGTCGAGCAGCAACGCGATAATCCCTCCGTGCAAGACTCTGTTGCTTCCCTGATATTCCACGCCGAATCGAAATCGCCCGACGACGCGCCGCGTGTCATTATTTCTTTCAAACACGAGCTTCATTCCACGCGCATTCGCCGCGCCGCATCCAAAGCACGGATTATCCGCCTTCGGTTCCAGTCTCTCGATCGTCATTCGTTCTCCGCCCCGTCACGTCGTTCTTCGTTCTTCACTTTTCGTTCTTCGTTCCTCGTTCTTCGTTTTTCGAGTTTCGAGTTTCGAGTCTCGAATTTCAACCATCAACTCTGGCGTATCAACTACTCATACCTGAGCGCTACAATCGGATCGACGCGCATCGCGCGCCGCGCGGGAATGTAGCACGCGCCAAGGGCAACAAGAATCAGCAGCGCCGCAGTGCTCAGAAAACTTGGCGCGTCGAACATGCCAATGCCGTAAAGCAGCGTGTTCATGCTCTTGGCCAATAAAACGGAAAGCCCCAGCCCCGCCACGACTCCAGCAACTACCATCGCCATTCCGTTCAGCAAAATCAGGCGAACCACGTTGCCCGGCTGCGCGCCCAGCGCCATGCGGATGCCAATTTCCTGCGTGCGCTGATTTACGGAGTAAGACATCACGCCATACGTCCCAATCGCCGCCAGCACCAGCGCCAGCAATCCAAACGTGCCGAGAAGTTCAGCGCCCATGCGCGGCGCGGTGAGCGACTGCACCAGCACCTGCTCCATGGTCTGCACCTGAAGGAGCGGTACGGACGGAGCCAGCGACTGCAGCGTGCTGCGCACAAGGGGAATCGCCTTCGCCGGATCGCCCTTGGCGCGGACATACAGCATCACGGCAGGTGAGTAGTGCTGCTTAAGCGGCATATATACGACCGCCTGCGGAGCTTCACCGAGCGTCGCGTATTTCACAGTGTTCACTTCTCCCACCACGGCTACGTCCCACGTCTCGCCCAGAAAATGCAAATGCTTTCCGATGGGATCCTGCCCCGGCCAAAAAACGTTGGCGGCCTCGCGATTCACAACGCCGACCATGGCGGTATTGGCGTCGTCGTTTTCCGCGAAATCGCGTCCCTCAAGCAGGGTTATGCCCGCGGCCGAAAAATATCCCGGTGCGACGGCCACAACCGGCGTCAACTTGCCATTGCGCGGGTCGCTGGTGTCCACGCCGTCGGTGAATGTGGTGCGCGCCAAGCCGCCGCCAAGCGGTGGAGTATCCGAAAGGCTCGCGCCCGCAATCATGGGCGAGCCGTCAAGCCGCTGCGCTAAATCGCGATACAACGCTTCGGCTTGTGGCTGCGCGTACTTCTCCGCTCCCGGATTCAGGAACATCACTGCTTCGTGCTGCACTTCAAAGCCGGGATTGATTTGCTCCGCGTTGCGCAAACTGTGGATGAACAGGCCCGCGCCTACAAGTGCGATCAGCGACAGGGCCACTTGAATCATCACCAGCACGCCGCGAAGCCCGTACCAGCGCCCGCTTCCTGTCGGCGCTCCCGTGCGATCCTTCAGCGCCACGACGCTCGCGCTCCGCGAAGCTTGCAGCGCGGGCACAAGTCCAAACAAGAGTGTGGCCGCAACGGCGAGCGCCATCGTGTAGAGAAAAACGCGGGCGTCCAGCGTGAAATCCAGATTGCGCACCAACCCGCCCGGCAGCAGCGACACCAGCACCGATTTTGCCCAGTACGCGCAGAAAATGCCCAGCACTCCGGCGAGCAGCGCCAGCATCAGGCTTTCCGTCAGCAGTTGCCGAATCAACCGCGTCCGCGATGCGCCCAGCGCCAGCCGCACCGCGATCTCGCGCTGACGCTGCGTCGCGCGCGCCAGCAGCAAGTTCGCTACATTCGCGCACGCAATCAGCAGCACCAAGCCGACGATTCCCATCATCAGCGCGCCCGCCAGCGCGAAAACATTGTGCAACTGCGGCGGAATCGCCGTCTCATTGATGGGCACAACTTCTTCATTGCGCCCATTGTTGTCCTTCGGATATTCCTTCTGCAGTTGCAACCCCATCGCGTGAACTTCGGCGCTTGCCTGCGCCACGGTTACACCGGGCTTGAGACGAGCGACCATGTTCACCGCGCGGAAGCCGCGCTCATGCAAGAACGTCTTAGCCAAGCCCGTCAGGACATCGTCGGCTAGCGAAACGGGTATCCAAACGTCGGGGCTGCCCAAATTGCCGACGCCGCGAAAATCGCGCGGCGCTACGCCGATTACGGAATATTCCATTTGGTCCAACTGGATCGTCTTGCCCAGAATCGCGCGGTCGCTGCCGAATTGCGTGCTCCACAACGCGTAGCTGATCACAGCGACGGGGCGCGGCGTGGTGTCCTCCTCGGGCGAGAATCCGCGCCCCATAAACGGATGCACGCCGAGAAGGTCGAAGAAATTCGCGTTCACCAACTCGCCGAAGACTTGCACATGCTTGCCCGAAACGGTGAGGTTGAAACCGTTCGGAAAAGCAACCGAAACGCCGGAGAAAGACTTGATGTTGTCGCGGTAATCCGTCGCGTTTGGATAGGGCGTGGCGAGATATTCCTGTAATTGGCCACTGCGATCCAGCGCCGTCGAGTAGAGAATCATCACGCGTGCCGGATCCTTCACGGGAATCGAGTGCAGAAAAACCGCCTTTGCCAGCGTGAAAATCGTAGTGTTCGCGCCAATTCCCAGCGTCAGAGACAGCACCGCTACCGCCGTGAACCCCGGCGCCTTCGCCAGCATCCTCACCGCAAACTTAATGTCCTGCCACATAGCGTCCTCCAGCGATCAGAAAGTCAGAGCCAAAAGCCTTATTCCGTGACCCGCAGTCCGTGACTAGCTCCCTGGCCGTAAAAACAATTGCTCTCCGTGTTCGACCTTGTCCCCGCCGGTTCGTTAGCCACCCGCACCTCCCGCGTTCATCCTGTAGCCTTTGTCTGTTCGTCTTGCCGCACTCGCGGACTCGTCAGCATTTTCGCGTCTGATGCAACCGTCATGGTTGTTTCTTCAGCAGCGCGGGCCAGTTGGCAACGAGGGTGAGGGTCGCGTTCGATCGCGGCACATCGTCAACGACGAAGAAGCGCTGGCCGTCCGGCGTGACATCAAATAAGTTGGCAGTGTAAAGGCCAAAATATGGCCTGATTTCAAAAAGTGGACGCACGGCACCGACATCGAAACTTGACCCGTTTGCTTTCACTTCGGCAGCCATTATTTTGTCATCCAAAGGCGAAACATAGAAAAGCTCCCTGCCATCTCGCCGCCACTGCGGGAACCAGCCGCCATCGCTCGAGATCTGCCACTTTCCCCCCGGACCCGGGAAGGGCGTGACGTACACCTGGAACCTGCCCGATTCGCTCGAGGAGTAAGCGAGCCATTTGCCGTCGGGTGAAAAACGGGCCGTCGTATGAGCGGAAAAGGATAGAGTTTGAGTTTGTTGGGCTTGATTCAATATGTATGGCTTGCGGTCACCCTGCAGCGGAAGGACCCAAATATCCGCTCCCCTGCTTTCCCAGTCGATATAGAGAACAAACTTGCCATCTGGGGACCAATCCATGGGATATCTTTGGTCTGAACCCGGCTCGACCAGTTGTTCTTCGCTCCCCGAGCCGTCAGCGGCCTTCTCATAAATGCCGAATCCACCGTCGCGAATGGAGGCGTAAGCGATGCGACGGCCGTCGGGCGACCATATCTGCGACAAATTCGCGGCGGACGAACCCGAGCTGAAGGTGAACCGAGTCTTCACGTCGCGCGCCATGTCGTAAAGCCAGATGTCGCCTGCGGGCGACTCAAGCTCAAAAGCGAGCTTTTTCCCGTCCGGCGAGATGTGCGGGTCGGAGTAACTGTCTGTACCGGGAACCGCCCCGACCTGTTTTCCGCTGCGGTCAAGCCAAACGAGCTGCCGGCTCCCGACGGCACCACCCTCAAAATAGGCGAGGACTCCGTTCTCGGAGGAGGAGAACTCGCCCTCGACGCGTGCGTTGACATCTTCTACTTGATCGGCAATGGGGAAGGCATCGCCCGTGAACTCGAGGCGCTTTGTGTCGAACGGCCGGGCCATCAGAGTGTTCTGGCGCAGGAAAAGGACGTGACCCGATGCGAAGATGGCATTCGAGTGACTATGAAAAAGAAATTTGCTCTCTTTCGAATCGAGCGATCCCACCATGATTGAGTTGGTGGGACTCTCCTCCGGCGTAAACGGATTTCCCGCCAGGTAGAGGAAGTGACGGCCGTCGGGGAGGAACCAGGGCCAGCGGTTTGTGGACTGATTCCTTGAGCGGTCCACGGTGGTGACCGGCGTGGCTGCGCCACCAGCGGCGGACACGCGAAAGAGCGGTGTGCTGAAGAACGGTGAAAAGACGATGGTCCCATCCCGATTCCACGTGCCGCCGCGTCCCCCCAAAGCATCGCAAAGGGTCAAGGGCGGGCCGCCAGCAACTTCGATTTTCTTCAATTTCCCATCTGCAAAGAATCCTATGAAGCGGCTATCCGGCGACCAAAATGGAAGATTTGCGCCTTCGGTCCCTGCGAGTGGCTGGGCTTCCAACGAACCGAGCGGACGGACCCACAGGACGGATTTTCCATCCGGCATTGTGGCCACATAGGCCACGCGTAGGCCGTCGGGTGAAACGGCAAAGCCCGCGGTTCCGCCGTTGAAGCTGGTGAAGTTTGAATTTGCCGCTGGTTTGATATAGGCGCGAATGGCGCGCGCGGGAATCGGGGCGCGGGCGATGTAGCCAATGGCCAACAGCGCCGCGATGATTGTCACCAGCGTCGTTGCAGAAATCCAGAAGCGCTCCCGCATTTTTCTCCGCGCAACGACCGGCGCGGGCACGCCCGCTTGCGAGCCCGCCTCGCGTATCCATTCCAGTTGCAGCTTTACATCGTGCGCCGATTGGAACCGCTCGTCCGCATCCTTCGCCAGACAAATTTTCACCGCACGGTCCAACGCCGGCGGCGACATCAGTTGCACGCTCGAAATCGGCGGCGGCTCACGCTCCAGAACCGCCGCAATCACGCTCGCCGTCGTTTTTCCTTCGAACGCGCGCTTCGCCGTGGCCATTTCGTACAGCACCGCGCCAAACGAAAAAATATCGCTCCGCGCATCCACCTCTTTCCCTTCCATCTGCTCCGGCGACATGTACTGAAACGTCCCCACAATCGTGCCGTCCGCCGTCACCGGCGTGCTGCGCGCCGATGGATTGAGTGGCTGTGTCAGGCTCGCTAGCGCCGGAGCGGCGCTCTCTTCCTCCGCTTTCGCCAAGCCGAAATCCAGCAATTTCGCGCCGCCTTTGGTGAGCATGATGTTCGAAGGCTTCAGATCGCGATGAATCACGCCGGCGCGATGGGCCTTCTCCAGCGCATCCGCAATCTCAATTCCGATGCGCAGCAATTCCGTGGTCGCCAGCGGCCCTTTTTCCAAACGCTTCGCCAGCGTCTCGCCTTCCAGACACTCCATCACGAGAAAATCGGTGCCGTCCTGATGACCAATGTCATAGAGCGTACAAATGTGCGGATGATTCAGCGAAGAAACGGCGCGCGCCTCGCGCTCAAATCGTTGCCGCGCGTCGGCTTTCTCGGTCAAATGCTGCGGCAGAATCTTGATCGCCACGTCGCGGCTAAGGCGCGTATCGCGCGCGCGGTACACCTCGCCCATCCCGCCCGCACCAATCGCCGTGAGAATTTCATACGGCCCGAGTTTTGTTTTTTCCGCCAGAGTCATTTGACGCCGCTCACGAAGGGAGATTCCAGCAACTCGCGATTGTACAGTAAACGTGACGCGTCGCTTGTCACTCATCACCTAATCGCTGATCTTAGATCAGCGCGACGCGCGATCTCGCCTCTTGCGGATGCTCAACCAGCACGCGCCTGCCGCCTTTTTGCTTCTTTCGCATCTCCGTGTCAATCACGCTTCCCAGCTTCGCGAGTCCCTGCACGATATCCCTTTCTTCAAGTCCAGCAAATCCCAGCCGCAGCGTATTCGTTTGCGGATGCTCAAAATAAAAATATCTTCCCGGCACGAACAGCACGCTGCGCTCGCGCGCATGAATCAGCAACTCGCCCGCATCCAGCCCCGGCGGCAGTGTGACCCATACCGACATTCCGCCGTCGGGCCGCGTCCATTCCACTCCACGCGGCAAATATTTCGCCACCGTTTTCTCAAACGCCTCCAGCCGTCTGGCATACACGCGAATCATCCGCTTCATGTGCTTTTCAAGCATTCCGCGCTTCACGAATTCCGCCAGCGTCGCTTGCGCCAGTTGGTCGGTGTGCAAATCGCTCGATTGTTTCAGCAACCGCAGCCGCTCGATCACGCGCTCCGGCCCCACGCACCATCCGACGCGCAATCCCGGAAACGCTACCTTTGAAAAACTATCGATCTGAATCACGATTCCGTTGCGGTCCATCGCCTTCAATGACGACACGGGATTCCCGCGCAGCCGCAATCGCGCATAAATATGATCCTCGACAATCGGCACTTTGTGCCGCGTTGCAAGCTCCAGCAGCTTTTGCCGTTCGCTGACAGGCAAAGTCGTTCCCGTCGGATTCTGAAAATCCGGCGTGACTAAAATCATTTTCACGCGGTTCTGCTCCAGCACTGCTTCCACGGCCTTCATGTCCAGCCCCGCGTAACTCTGCCTCGAACGATTCGTCTCCACCGCCGCGGGCAAGCATCGAACACGCGCCGCCGATAAGATCGACAGCGCGCCTGGATACGCCGGATTTTCCACCAGCACCGCGTCGCCCGGTCGCAGAAACGCCTTGGCAAGCAAGTCAAGCGATTGCTGGCAGCCGTCTGTGATGAGCAGTTGACGCTCCTGCGCGGCGATCCCTTCGGCGCGCAACATTTCCAGCAGCACTTGCTTCAACGGCCCGTAGCCGTCTGACGCGCCCAGTTGCAGAATCTCCCGCCCTTCGCGCTTCAATACTGCGTTCGCGCACGTCCGCACATCGTCGACAGGAAAAAATTCCTCCGACGGCCGCGCGCTGATGAACGCAATCGTCCCTTCCGGCACCTCGGGCATCAATCGGCTCAAGCCGTCCCCCGCACGCTCGTCCGCGAACAACGCTTCCCATCGCAACACGCCGCCCTGCTCGCGTGGTGGTGGCGTGAATTCTCGCGGCGCGCTGGACTCGCTGATATACGTTCCGCGCCCGACGAAACCTTGTACAAGTCCCTCCGATTCCAGTTCCGCGTACGC
>DASYYI010000267.1:0-2992 GCA_035933995.1 Candidatus Acidiferrales bacterium
ATTCGGGAACGGCAAAGGCTATTTCGTCCAGCCAACGGTGTTTGATGGTGTGAAGAATGACATGACCATTGCCCGCGAGGAAATTTTCGGCCCTGTGCTCAGCACGATTGAATTTGAGAATGTGGACGAAGCGATTCGCGAAGCGAACAAAAATCCCTATGGACTCGCGGCCGCCGTGTGGACGCGTGATATCGCCAAAGCGCACCGGATTGCGCGGCGATTGGAGGCCGGGACCGTCTGGATCAACACGTACAACAATTACGATCCCGCCGCGGCGTTTGGCGGCTACAAGATGAGCGGTTACGGACGCGAATTGAGCATGCACGCGCTCGAGAGCTATACGCAGGTGAAGAGCGTTTGGGTGAATCTGAAAGATCGACTGTGAACAGGGAGTCTGCTCGACACGATGCGCACGTTGCCTGATTATCTTCGCCGAGGTATGAAGCTCGTGGTCGTGGGATGCAATCCCGGCGAACGTTCGGCGCGTGTGGGCCACTATTACGCGGGCCGCGGTAACGAATTTTGGCCGCTGCTCTATGAATCGGGCGTGATTCCCGAGCCGATCGCTTATTCCGACGACCGCCGCGTGGTCGAATTTGGCATCGGGCTTACGGATCTGGTCAAGAGGCCATCGAAGGGAATTGAAGACATCGAACGCGAGGAATTTTCGGAAGGTCGCGTGCTACTCGCGCAAAAACTCGAGGAGTTCCGGCCCCGCTTGGTGGCGTTCAACGGCAAGATGGTCTACGAGAAATTTGCAGGCCGACCTTGCATGCTGGGTTTGCAGAAGGAAAAGCTTTACGGTGCGGACGTTTTTGTGCTGCCTTCCACTAGCGCGCTGAATGCGAAGGGCCGGGGTGTGAAGATGCGTTATTTCAGGAAGCTGGCTGCGGTTTTGAAACGGATGGGCAATTGAGCCAACCTGTGATGTCAGGTGCAACGCAAAAATCGGTGGGAGAAACCCTGGTTCTCGAGGAGCGCGACGGTGCCGTGTTGACCCTGCGTCTGAATCGGCCCGAGCGTCTGAATGCGCTGAATGTAGAGCTAGGCCGTGCGCTTGTCGATGCTCTCCGGCGCGCAGCTTCCGATGGTTCGACGCGAGTGATTATTTTGACGGGCGCGGGCCGCGGTTTCTGCGCGGGAGGAGATCTGGCCGTGCTTCGCGACGCGCGTTCGCGAAATGCCGGCCACGAGCTCGAAGGCTTATTGCGGGCGGGAAAAGAAATCGCGATGGCTATTCGCACCATGCCGCAACCGGTGATTGCCGCGGTGAATGGGCCGGCGGCGGGAGCTGGGATGAATCTAGCACTGGCGTGTGATCTTCGCATCGCTTCTGAGCAGGCGACCTTTGGCGAGACTTTCACGCGAGTGGGTTTGTTCCCGGATTTCGGCGGGACGTATTTTCTGCCGAAGATTGTTGGCGCGGCAAAGGCTGCGGAGTTGTTTTACACAGCGGAAATGATTTCCGCGGCTGAAGCGGAGCGGCTCGGAATTGTCAATCGCGTGGTGCCGCACGAAAAATTTGACGACAACGTAAAGCAGTTCACAACACGATTGGCTGATGGCCCTCCGATGGCGATTCGCGCGATCAAGCATGCCTTATTTGGTGCTGAACGCGAGGACTTGGAGCGCGCGCTCGGCGCGGAAATCCAGGAGCAGATGGAATGTTTCCTGTCGGCTGACTGCGCGGAAGGACTCGATGCGTTTTTTGCCAAACGCGAGCCGCGATTTCGAGGAAACTGAAAGAACAATTTCTATTTTTGATAGGCTCTGGTAACTGGACGATCCGCGGAAGGAGATGGAGCAATGCCCGCAACACGAATCGCAACTTTTGACGACTGGGTGGATTTATTCGGCTCGTGGCGCAAAGAAATCGGCGTGAACTACGCCGAAATCGAGAATTACAAATTCGAGGCGAAATTCGGGCCGATCCGCTCGAACGAAATCGAATTCGGCGCGTTCAAGGGCCGCGCAAAGTGGCAGAAAGTCTTGGAAATTCCCGACCAGCGGATACGCGACGGTCTGATGAACCTGATTATCTATCAGGGCGACACTGAGTTCGCATCGGTTGAGCAACAACGCCATCTTTTTGAGGCATGCCCGAGCGAGCACGACCGCAAATCGCTGTGCCGCGTGGTGACCGAAGAAATGCGCCACGGGTGGCAGATGTGCACGCTGCTGATTTCGCATTTCGGCTATGGCGGGCGCGTGGAAGCGCAAAAAATGCTGGAGCGGCGCGCGTTCGAGCAGAAGCGTCTGCTGGGGGCGTTTAACCAGGACGTGCGCAACTGGCTCGACTTTTTTACTTACACGGATTTCGTGGATCGCGACGGCAAATTCCAGCTCACGATGCTCAGCTATTCCGGCTTCGCGCCGCTCGCGCAGTCTATGATTCCCATGTTGCGTGAGGAGTCTTTTCACCTGGGCACGGGTCACGATGGCATCAAGCGCATCGTGAAGGCCGGCGTGGTTCCGCTGCCAGTGGTGCAGAAATACATCAACAAGTGGATTCCCGTGAGCAACGATCTTTTTGGAGTCGATCAGTCGAGTTCGGCCCACTGGTTCTATGTCTGGGGCCTGAAGGGACGTTACGACGAAGCGCAAAATCAGCAGGCCGCCGACCTGGGCCACATGAACGAGCACAATCGCAATCTCTATTATGCGGAATGCTTAAAATTGATCGAGCAAATCAACAAGCACGTTCCCGCAGGTAAGACTCCGCTTTACGTTCCGAATCCAAAGTTCAATCGGCATATCGGCGAGTTTGCGAATCAACCATACAGCGTCACGGGTGAATTGCTATCGCCGGCGAAATTCGCGGAGCATTTGAAGGAAGTGTTTCCGCAGGAAGAAGATTTGAAGCTCATCAGCGACATTCAGAGCACGGAGCCGAAGTGGATCGCACCGAAGGGATCGATGGAGTAATGTGGGGAGTAGTCTCGCGCATTTTGAAACGACGGACATGCTAGCCCTGGAAAGCGTTCGCGTACGC
>DASYYI010000358.1:0-8927 GCA_035933995.1 Candidatus Acidiferrales bacterium
CTGGCACTGCGGGCACCAGTTCACTTTGCTGCGCTTGCGATACGCCAGGCCGCGTTCGAGCATGCGGAGGAAAAACCACTGGTTCCAGCGATAGTATTCGGGTTCACAGGTGGAAATTTCGCGGCGCCAGTCGTAGCTGAAGCCGAACCGTTTGCAGACCGCTTTCATCTGCGCGATGTTCGAGCGCGTCCATTCGCCGGGAGGAATGTTATTTTTGATGGCGGCGTTTTCGGCGGGCAGTCCGAAAGAATCCCAGCCAATCGGATGCAGCACGTTGAATCCGCGCATGCGTTTGTAACGAGCCACCGCGTCGCCAATCGTGTAGTTGCGCATGTGGCCCATGTGCAACGTGCCGGAAGGATACGGCAGCATTTCGAGGACGTAATATTTCGGCCGCTTGGGATCGCGGTCCGCGTGGAAGGCTCCCTGCTCTTCCCAGATTTTCTGCCATTTCGCTTCAATGGCCTGCGGTTCGTACTCGCTCAATGGGTCAATCACCTCTTGTGTCGTTTAGCTTTTGCGCGTCGCGCGCTTGCCGTGTCGCCGCGTTTTTTCGCCGCTTTGCGTTTCGACCGGCGCACGGGAAAACCATCTGCTACGTTGCCCGTGCGCTTCGGTGTTATGCCCACCAAACGCCAAAGCATGCGCACATTTCGACGGTCATCGCCGGGGCGATCAATCGGCGTTTCGAGAATAAACGCGCGTCCGGCGAGGAGCGGATGATTCAGAATCCTGCGAAACGCCTCGACGCCGATTTTTCCCTTGCCGATGTGTTCGTGGCGATCAACGCGCGAGCCGAGCGCGGCTTTCGAATCGTTGACGTGTACAACGAAAATGCGTTCGAGTCCCACCGTTTGCTCGATTTCCGCCAGCGCGCCGTCGAGTCCTGCAGGACGGGACAAATCATGTCCAGCGGCGAACAGATGCGCGGTGTCCACGCACACGCCCATCGGAATATCGGGGCACAGGTCAAGAATGCTTTGCAGTTCCGCGAATCGCGAGCCGACGGACGTTCCCTGCCCCGCGGTATTTTCGAGCAGGATGCGCAGGCCGTTGAAATTCACGCCGCGCGCGGCTTGCTTCAATCCATCCGCGATGGCGGCGATGGCCGAACTCATGCGCGCGCCCTTTCCGCATCCCGGATGGGCGACCAGGAAATCCGCGCCGAGAGCCGCCGCACGCACCAGTTCGTCATGGAATGCCTGAATGGAGCGGACGCGCAGGACGCGCTCCGGCGAAGCGAGATTGATCAGATAATTGCCGTGAACGACGAGAGGACCCAGGCCCAATTCGACGCGGCGGTCGCGGAAACGCTGCGCGCCCGCATCCGCGACATTTGAACCGCTCGGGCCGCGGCTCCACATTCGCGGACTGGCCGAAAATATTTGCAGCGCGTTGGCACCGAGGCTGTGCGCGATTTCGAGCGAGGACGTGATGTCGCCCGCGATCGATGTGTGGATTCCGATGCGGATGCTGCCATCCATCCAGGCAGGCAGGAGCGGCTTGGTTACAGGTTCGGGACGGTATTCATCACTGGGGACGTACGCCTGAGTTGAACTGTGCTGAGGCTCTTCCATTCCCTCTAAACGCTTCGCAATTTTGCGAGAACGTGCATTTTACAGGATTCGCGGCGCTTCCGCAAACGATAACGGCGCTGGGCGGTGTCCCAATTTCGTTATGTTTCCTTGCTTTCCTCATACCCCATGCCGTTGTGTTTACTGAGAAAACCGAGGCCGTCTGGAGTTACATAAAAGCCAAAATCAGCGTGGGAGCGTCTCCGAGCTATGAAGGGGTCTTGGTATTCGACGCGGAGCCTTACGCACACATATCTTCGCAGATTTCTAACCTCAAAACGGTCTTGGTCGCTGACGCCATTGCGCAGCCGAATATTGATAGTGAAGGGAGAATTTGGGTACAAGACAGACTTGGTTCCAAACTTGAAATGGTCTGCGGCGCTAGTAAAGTTTCCAGCCGTATCGGGCAGCACTTCTATCCAGCTTTCATACGTATAGTCGGTAGCGGGCGTCGAGCCTCTATTAGTAACCTTCAATACCAACCTAGGAGCATCCGTGTCGCCAAAGGTTTTGCTGGGATCTTGAGCAGCTTCGGCAATTATTCTGGGACGTTGAGATTCAGCGAGCACTCCCGTTTGCCTTTCAATCGTTCCCAGAGTTCTCAGAGCGGCGCAGACACCGCCAACCCCAATGATAACCAGAACCCAAGCGGCGAGGTATTCTGGCCCGAAAGCCTTCCCCAGATATGCTTTTATCTTCTGGTAGGTGGGGTGCTTCTTTTCTTTGGGGCATAGTTAGTTACAGAAGAACTGGCTTTTGGTGGGGTCTGCTCAGCTGCTTTTTGAACATTAGGGGCTTGGGCTGTTTTTTGCTCGGGATGATAACCTGCAATGAAAACGGTCAACAGGATTACAGTGGTGAGGGCTGTTCTCATAGTGTGGTAATTGCACCCCAAGTAATCAGTGCACTAGCGTAACGTTCTGGGATTCACCAGATTGAGCGCATTATCGGCGTTCACCGCGACACAATTATGCGGCTGGCGTGCGCGTCGGCGAAGGCGCAAGTAACGGTTGACCTGCGACACGCGGTATCTTATACTTTCGGCTTGAAAATGAAGGCTCTGACGGCAACGCGCTATTTTTATTGCAGCTTTACTTACCGCTATCCTTACGGGGTAGCGGCCACGGTGAAGCGCATGCGCGCGGGAGTTGAGTGGATGTAACAGCAGAGCGCAGACAAAGTTCACCGAAATGGGCCGCAAACCTCGACAGGGTTTGCGGCTTTTTTTTTGCGAACTGCATTGCTCAAGCGGGTTGTTGAAAAAGTGCTTCTGATTGCCATCTTTGCCGTCTCGAGCGAACCGGAGCTCGCACAAATCCAAGGAAACAGCAGATTCCTCGTCGCGGCTGCTCCTCGGAATGACAGCAAATGAGGTTTTTCAACAAGCTGTTAGGAAGAAATGAGGACGGCAATTGCCTCACCGAATATTTTCCAAAAAGGGAGAACGCAAATGACGTTGAACGACCATCGAAGAAGGATCGACGAGCTGGACCGCGAACTTGTCCGCTTGCTGAATCGGCGCGCGCAAATGTCGATTCAGCTCGCGCAGATCAAAAGGGAAAACGGCTTGCCCATGCGCGATGAGGCTCGCGAGGAGGATATTCTCCGTCACGCCCAGCGCTACAATCCCGGGCCGCTCGACGCCAAGGCTGTGGTCGCGATCTTTCAACGCATCCTTGACGAGTCGCGGCGCGTCACCGCGGAATTGCTGCTCGAACCCGCCGGCGACGGGGCTGATTCAGAACAAGGTGCGCGATGACTTCCCCGGTTAGCAAGGTAATAGGTCAGTTTGAATTTTGGGTAATGGGTCAGTTTGAATTTCGGGTATTGGGTCAGTTTGAATTTTGACTCTTTGTGTCACGAGCAAGAAAATTTCAAACTGTCCCACGCCGAATTTTGACGCTTTGCGTCATGGTCAAGAAAATTCACACGGACCCAGCACCTAGCGCCAGCGCGGATTGCGGCGTTACCGCGCGATGCAGTACACTCGTTGCTTCAATGAAATATTGGTTGACGCGCTGGCGCGCACCAAGTCCGCGCGCCAACGATTTTGCGAATCCAGGGAGACTGATTGAATGCTGGTTGTAATGCAATCCCACGCCACTGAGGAGCAAGTCCGCGCGGTCTGCGAGCGCATTGAATCGCTCGGCTTGCGCGCCCACCCGATTCCCGGCTCAAACCGCACCGCTATTGGCATCACCGGAAATTCCGGCGCCATTGATATTGGCTCGCTCGAAGCGATGTCCGGAGTAGTGGAATGCATTCCCGTCAGCAAGCCCTATAAACTGGTAAGCCGCGACGCCAAGGAAGAGAATACCGTTGTGCGCATCCCCACTCCCGCGGGGGAAGTGTGCGTCGGCGGCGCGGCGTTGGCCATCATCGCCGGACCTTGCGCCGTCGAAAATCGCGAGCAGGCAATGGCCGTCGCGCAGTGCGTCAAGAAGGCAGGCGCGCACCTTTTTCGCGGAGGCGCTTACAAACCGCGCACTTCGCCGTACAGCTTCCAGGGCCTGGGCGAGCCGGGTCTGAAAATCCTGGCGGAGGTGCGCGAGCGGTTCGGCCTGGGCATCGTGACGGAAGCAATCGACAACGAGAGCCTGGATCTGGTGGAGGAATACGCCGACGTGATTCAGATTGGCGCGCGCAACATGCAAAATTTTTCGCTGCTCAAGAGAGCGGGCAAGGCGTCGAAGCCCGTGCTGTTGAAGCGCGGCATGTCCGCAACGCTCGACGAATTTTTGATGGCGGCCGAGTACATACTTTCGGAAGGCAATTATCAGCTGATTTTGTGCGAGCGCGGCGTGCGCACTTTCTCCGAGCACACGCGCAACACTCTGGACCTGAGCATCATTCCAGCGGTGCAATCGCGCAGCCACTTGCCGATTCTGGTGGATCCGAGCCACGGCACCGGTCGACGCAGCAAAGTTCTTCCCCTTTCGCGCGGCGCGATTGCGGTGGGCGCCGATGGATTGATCGTGGAGGTGCATCATGATCCGGACCACGCCCTTTCCGACGGCGCGCAGTCGATCGTTCCCGAAGAGCTCGAACAATTGATGAAAGAAGTCCGCCAAATCGCTTCCGTGGTTCATCGCACGCTGAATTAGCCCGCCCGTGGCCACCCCGCCATCCGTTTTTGCTCAGCCCCCGCCGCGTGGACGCAATTTCAATTGGAATGTCCGGCTCGTCTTCGTTCTGGTGATTCTGCTGGCGATTTCGATCGTTGAAATTGTCCGCGAACATCGGCCCTCGTTCCTCCGTCCGGGCCTGCATTTATACGCATACGTAGCGAACACGGCAGACGGCACGCTGACGGCGATCAACCTGGTGAGCCTGACGGCGGTGGCCACCATTCCGGTGGGGCCGTCACCCAGCGGAATACGCGCGCACCCGAAACGCAACGAGATCTGGGGCGTGAGCACTTCGGGCGGGTACGCATGGGTGCTTGACACGCGGTCGAGCCAAATCGTCGCGCGCATTCCCGTGGGAGCCAACCCTTACGCCATAGATTTTTCTCCCGATGCGAGACGGGCTTACGTGGCGGCGTCAGGATCGGACGCCGTGGTAGCAATCGATTGCGCCTCACGGCAGGTCGTTGCGCGCGGCCGCGCGGGACGCCGTCCGTGGATCGCGCACGTCACGCCCGATGACAAATTGGTTGTGGTGACCAATCGCGGTGATTCCACTGTATCTTTGCTGAACTCGCTGACGCTGGCGCCGCTCGGCGTGGTGCATGTGGCGCCGCAACCCGAGCAAATTTCGATTCTTCCCGACAGCTCGAAGGCGTTCATCTCTTCGGGCGATTCGGATCAAATTTCCGTAGTCGACCTTCGCAAGCCCGCGTTGATTGCGAACCTGCACCTCGGCGGGTCGGCCGGCAGCTTCGTGCGGAAAAACGACGGCGGCGAACTCTATATCCCCTCGCCCGATGCTCACGGCCTGCTCATCGTCAATACGTGGACGAACGAAGTAAGCGATTACGTTCTTCTCGGCTCCGCGCCCACGCGGGCCGTTCTTTCTCCTGACGGTCAGTTTCTTTACGTCGCGGACTCCGCTGCATCCGAAATCGTCCCCATCCAGATTAATTTCCGCCAGGTGCTGAATCTTGACGTCATCAAGACAGGCCAGCAGCCCCAAACACTGGAATTCACGCCTGTCGGCGGTATGTTGCTGGTGGTGGACACTGCTTCCGACGACCTGGCGGTCATTCGCACGGTAGGCTGCTCGCAACCGGGGAGCACAGCGGGATGCCTGATCGCAATGATCCCCGTGGGACGCAGCCCGCGCGACCTGGCGATCAAGCAGTTTTGAGCTTTCGTAATGGGAATAATGGGTCAATTTGAACTTTGAAACTCCTTGTTCTGAGAACCTGCGCTAGCAAAACGAGGAACGCGACTCGGGAGTCGCGACGCGCCGGGCGGGCCCGCCCCTGCGAAGGCAAAAACCCCACGCTCAGAATACGAGCATGGAGCACCCGCAAAAGCGCACAAGGCAAATCTGGTACCGACGCTGGACGAGAGAAAGCCTGGGAGCCGGCGGGTTGATGGCAAAGCGGCGTCGAGACGCCGCACTCCAAAAAAGCGAAAGCCGCAGAACTTGGCAAAGACGGCCAAACTCGCGCTACAAGAAGGCACGGCGGGGGTAATGGATCAGTTTGAATTTTGACGTTTTGTGTCACGATCAAGAAAATTCGAACTGACCCGCACCTGGTTTGAATTTTGAATCTTCGTGTCGCGATCAAGAAATTCAAACTGGCCCAACACCCGGTCTCAGTATTTCGGGATCTCCGCCGCGTTTCCCGTTCACAACGCCCGCTACTGCACCGTAATGGACAGGTTTATCGTGCGCGTGGCACCAGCCATCGTCGCGGTCGCCTGAACGGTATAGGTTCCCGCAGGCGTGCCGCTCGGCGGAGTCGTGCTGCTTCCGCCTCCTCCGCAAGACGCAAGCAGGAGAAGGCTGAGCGCCAAAATCGGACGCAAGACGCGAGATTTAGTGTCACGCGGACCCGCGAAAAATAGAATCGTGAGCGCCAACAGCAACATAATCGCCGTTGGCATCGCGGGAAGCATCCGTCGGTGCCCGGCCGGTCTACCGATCGGCAGGATCGAACTGCGCGCCATGGTGGTCACATTCACGGTGAAAGGAACGGGCGCCGCTCCAGAAATCTGCGCGGAACTTGGCGACGCGCTACATCCGCCCGCGGGCGGCGCGTTCGTGCATCCTAATGTGACCGTCCCCGTAAGCCCGTTCACGGGGCTTAATTGCAGCGCTATGGTGGCTGTTTGCCCTGCCGTCACGGTTGCAGAAGTCGTTCCGCCTGCCGGCGGCCCCATCTGGAAATCGGTGGCGGTCCCGGTGAACGTGATTGGCGGATTCGCGTTCGCGTTGTCGTTGAGCGCCAACGTCGCCGTACGCGTGCCCGCCGCCAGCGGGAGAAAATCGACGTTGACCGTGCAGTTCGCTCCCACCGCCACGCTGATGTTCGCCCCTTTCGCTCCGACGCAACTGCCCGAAGCTTGAAAATCGCCGGCGTCGGCGCCTCCAAAACTGACGCTGCTGATGACCAGCGCGCCGGTGCCGCTGTTGCTGACTTGAATGGGCTGAGGTGCGCTCGCGATTCCCACAAGCGTTGAGCTGAACTGCAGCGACGCCGGCGCTATGCCAACTGTCGGAGTCGTTCCTGTGCCGCTGACGGCGACTGTCTGTGGCGACGGCGTCGAATCGTCCGCCACCGAAAGCACGGTCGAAAGCGGTCCTGATGCCGTGGGCTGAAAGGTTACTGAGATCGTGCAAATCGCGCCGGAGTTGAGCGTTGCCGAGGGCGCCAGGGGACAATTGTTCGTCTGCGCGAAATCACTGGGATTCGCGCCGCCGAGGCTGACGGACGAAATCGTGACGGGCGAAGCGCCCGTGTTCTTGAGCGTCACGCTTTGCGCCGCGCTCGGCGGGCCTTCATTTTGCGTCGGAAAGGTCAGACTCGCCGGCGTCAGCGACACGCTAGCAGTGGCGCCTGTCCCGCTGAGCGCGATCGTCTGCTGCGGGGGATTGGCGTTGTCGGAAATCAAGACGTTGGCTGTGCGCGAACCGGCCGCAGTAGGCTGGAACGTCACGGAAATTGTGCAGCTCGCACCCGCAGCCAAGGTCCCGCTTGACGCCAGCGGACACGTTGAGGTCTCCGCGAAATCGCTCGCATTCGGCCCCGTGATTCCGATGCTGGCAATGGACAGCGCCGCGCTGCCCATATTCTTGAGCAGCACCGGAGGCTGGCTCGTCGAGCCGCCAACGTTGACGCTTCCGAAATTGAGCGTGGTGCTTGCCAAACCAACGGCAGGCATTGCCGCGGTCGCTTCGGTTCCGGATAGCGCAATTGCGGCGGTGCCTGACGACTGATTGCTGTTTTGCGCGAAAGATATCACCGCTTGCGCCGTCAGATTCTGCGGCGGATTTGGTTCGTTGGGAGCGAAGTCGACTGCGATTGTGCAGCTCGCGTCGGGCAAAACTGCCGCGCCCGCGATGCATGTGTTGCTTCCTCCAAAGGCAAAATCCGTGGCGTTTGCGCCGGAAATCTTTGCATTGGTGATGCTCAGCGTTGCGTTTCCTGTGTTGGTCAAGATCGAGGTGCTCGGCGCCGTTGTCGTGCCCTGTGCGACGTTGCCAAAATTCAGCGACGTCTGCGACAACGTAACTTCCCCGGATGCTCCGGTACCGGTCAGCGTCAGCGTCTGGGGCGTCCCCACTCCGTCGTCAGCCATCTGCAATGCCGCCGTTTCTGTTCCAACAACGGCAGGTGTGAACGTGACGGCGAAACCGCAATTCCCTCCCGGCGCAATAGGCGAATTCGAGAGGCAAGTATTCATCTGGGAAAAATCGGCGCTGTTCGCGCCCGTAATCGTCACCCCGCTGACATGCAGATTCGCGTCGCCTCCATTTGTCAGCAAAATGTTCACGGGCGGCGACGCGGTGCCTGTGGGCAACGCTCCGAAATTGACGACTGCCGGGTTAAACGCCGCGCATGCCGCTGGGCCTGTGCCGATTGCGACCTTGGTCAGCACCGCATCCGCGAACGCAGTCGTTGCGGCGCAGCTTGTGCACGTCGGCTGAAGTCCATTGTTCGCATTTGTTGCGAGCGGATAGTCGTGCGACATCGTGTCGCCAAAAATAATTGCGTCACCGACGGAGTCCGCCGCCACGGCGTTTGCTTCGGTGGTCACGCTGCCGCCCAAAAAAGTCGCGTAGACCAGCGACGCCGCTCCACCAATTGTGGGATTCAACGCACTCAGAAATGCGTCCTGAGTTCCGCTGAATCCCTGCAACGAACATAAAATCGGGAAGTCGCCGGAACTCGTACTCCCC
>DASYYI010000361.1:0-6099 GCA_035933995.1 Candidatus Acidiferrales bacterium
GGGGTGCAGCCCAGGTGAGTGCACTGGGCGAAAATCACGAAGAGGCGTCCCGGCTCGCGCACCACCCAGCAGCGCTCCGATTGCAAGAAGCGCTGGTCAACGCCGAGGCTGTAATCGGAGACGTAGCCGGCATTGAATACCGTGGGAGGCTCGAAAAGCGCGCGCGGAAAAAAATAGCGCAAGAACATCAGAAGATTGACGCCGAGGTAACCCCAAATGCCCGTCCAGAGAAGCCGGCGGCGCACGCGGTTGACGACCTCAGGAGAATCCGGAGAATTCGATTTCGCGGGCGCTGAAGGCGCCGCCGCGGGGCTAGATTTTTCAGCAGTCTTCGGCTGAATGTTTTCCGGCATCGGGATTAACTGCTTCGCCTGCTCGAAGTATTAAAAATAAATTCTATAAGTACGTTTGCGAAGCTACTTTTATATGATGCGCGGCAACTGCTGTCAAGCGCTCTCGCGCATAAAATTTCGCGGAGGTTGCATCACGACACATCCGTGGCGTGGGCGGCTTGCTGGACGAGATCGGCGAGGGCGCGGATGAAGGTGGGGGAATCGTTGAGCGAGGGCATCATGCGAAATTCGGCGACGCCGAGGGCCTCCGCCTGTTCGCGGGCTTCGATATTGATTTCGTGCAACGTTTCGATGTGTTCGGTGACGAAGGATATGGGAATGACGAGCATGCGGTGGACGCCGGAGTTCGCGAGTTTTTCGATGGTTTGGGTGAGCGATGGTTCGAGCCATTTCTGTTTGCCGACGCGGCTTTGGTAGCACAGAGTGCACGGATTCTTCCAAGCGCCGGATTGTCTTACCAGATTGACCGTGGCTTCGATTTGTTTTGGATACGGGTCGCCCTTTTCGACAAGGCTCATCGGCAATCCATGGGCGCTGAAGACGAGATGAATTTCGTTGGGGAGCGACAGGCCTTGCAGTGCTTCATTGATGCGTTCGACGAGGGCGGCGATGTAGAGGGGGTGATCGTGAAAATCGTTTACCATTTTTACTGAGGACGTTTGAGCGGAAGGGGTTCGCAACATTTTATCGGGGCGATAGAGGCGCTGCCATTCTTTGAGGCTGCTTCCTGTTGTCGCGAACGAATAATGCGGGTACAGCGGGAGGAGAATCAGTTCGTCGAGAGCGAGGCCTTGAAGTTTGGCGATGGCTTCGGCAGTGAGCGGATGCCAATAGCGCATGGCGACGACGACGGTGGCGTCGAAGTCGGGCGCAAGCGCGTTGGCGAGGGCGCGGGCCTGGCGATTGGTGAGTTCGACGATGGGCGAGGCTCCGCCGATGGCGGCGTAATGTTCGCGAACGATTTGGGAGCGCTTTCGGGCGATGAATTTGGCGAGAGGTTTGCGGGCGAGTCCGGCGCCCATGAAGCTGATGATTTCGGGATCGCAGAAAAGGTTATAGAGGAAGGGCTCGACTGCGTCGAGGGTGTCCGGGCCGCCCAGTTGGAATAATACGACGCCGATTTTTTTGCGCGATGGCATGTGCGAGTTTCCTGGTGTCGCGAGTAGCGAATATTAACCCGAGCGGGCTGCGCCGACGGGTTGGAAAAGCCCCACGCTCACAAAACGAGCATGGGGCACCCGGAAAAGCAAAACCTCGCTTGGGCGTCCGCCCGGGCCAGACGAAGGGCAAAGCGGCGTCGAGCCGGTGGCAGCCTCTAGAAAACGAAAAAAGTCGGCGCTGTGCGCCGACGGGGCGGGGTAAACCCCGCCCCTACGAAAGGAAAGCACACAGGCTGAAGCCTGTGCCACCGAAAGTGCACAGACTGAAGTCTGTGCCACGTAGACCAGACACAAAAGTAGATTCCTCGTCGCGTGGCTCCTCGGAATGACAACTTAATGTTTTCGTTAGCATAAACAAAAGCAAATACCAGCCCTCGGCAGGCAGGCTCCCCGGGATGACAATCCTAACTTAACTCCTGTTGCCAGCAGATCCCTCGTCCTGACAAAGAGAATCGGGACGCAAAATGTGCGTCGCTTGGCGGCTCCCTTCCTGCTTCCCTTCCTGCGTTCCTTCCTGCGTCAGGATAAACAGGGCAAGCAGGGCAGGCGGGATGACAAGCCTAACGCGATGGCGACTTTTGTCGCGGAACGCCGGACAGGCAGCGGCGGTCCAAACTTGCTATTGCTGGCGCAACTGCTGCTTCACCTGGGCCAGCTCTTTTTCGACGCGCGCCATGCGGCGGGCGATGGTGAAATCGTAAATAAAAAATATGGCCCACACGGCGATGTACGCGGCGAAGAGGCTTCCGAAATTTTGCATTGCAGCGCTCCTTGTTAGTACGGTGGTCCTCAGGAGTTAAAACCCCTGGGTTCGACACGGCTAAAGAGTTCCTGTAAGAATTCGAAAATCATATCCTCAGCGGCTGAAGCCGCAGTGACATTATGCCTGTTACGGCACGGCTCTTCGTGCCTCAGGATAAATTAAGGCCGTGCCCTGACGCAGATTGAAAGAGAGCCTTATCGTCGTCAGAGACAAAAGCAGATCCCTCGTCGCATGGCTCCTCGGGATGACAATCTTTCACTTACTCTTGTTACCAGTAGATCCATCGCCGCGCGGCGGCTCGGGATGACAATCTTACGACTCGCGCCATGCGGCGGGCGATGGTCAAACAATCTCGAAACCATATTACGGCTTCCCTGCCCTGGATGCGGGCGCGCCGGCGCGTGCGTCAACGTGCTCTTCATGCTCTTCGACGGCGAGGCGCAGCTCTTCGGTTTCGTAGCGCAGGCGCTCGAGTTTGTATCGCTGGCGGACGAGCAAAATCATCAGCAGCGTCATCACGCCACTACAATAGAAAAAAACTTTCAGCATGGTGGGATCGAGGCCCGAGTTCGCTCCTCCGAACACGACAGGCTGAGGATGCTGCGTGCGCCAAATGCGAATCGACAGATAGTCGAGCGGGACGCCGAGAAAAACGAAAATGCCGAAAATGGCGGAGAAGACGGCGCGGCGCTCGGGATCGGTGACGAGGGTGCGCAGAATGAGATACGCGACGTACAGAATCCAGAGAATCAGCGTCAGAGTCAGGCGCCAATCCCACGTCCACCAAACGCCCCAAACGGGATGAGCCCAAATCGGGCCGGTGACGAGCATGACGCTCCAAAATGCGAGGCTGACTTCGGCGGCGGAAACGGCGAGCCAGTCCCATTGCGGATTGCGCTTGGCGAGATAGGCGACGTTGGCGACGAAGACGATCAACGACGCTTCCATCGCGGCCCATCCGGACGAGGCGTGAAAATAGAAAATGCGCTGGATGGCGTGCATGGTGGCTTCGTCGGGGGCAATGAAGAGCGCGGCGTACCCCGCGAAGAAAAGCAGCGCCGCTGTGATCACGTTCGCGATTCCGTAACGTTTCATTTCGCGGTTACTCCTCCAACAGATAATCGCACAGCAACCATGAAGCGGTAAAAAATACCACGTCGAAGGCGATGAGGACAGCCATCCATGTGCGGTCGAGCGCGGGTGCATCCTCGAGCAAGCCCGCGGTGGCTTCGACGGAGGCGAACAGAAGCGGGATGAGCACTGGCAATAATAAAAGCGGGAGAAGCAGTTCGCGCAGGCGCGCCTGCGTGGCTAGGGCGGAGAAAACGGTTCCCACGACGACGATTCCGAATGTGCCGAGGAAAAGAACGAGCGCGAGACGGCCAATCACCGGCAGCAGCGGAACATTGTAGAGGACCGAAAAAACGGGCAGCAAAATCAATTCGGTGATGCAGAGAAACAATAAATTGGCGAGCGTTTTGCCGAGCAGAATCGCGAAGGAACTTGCGGGAGCCATGCGCAGGGCGTAAATCGTGTCGTTCGATTGTTCGCGAGCGAAGGAGGGATTGAGCATCAGAGACGCGGAAAAAAGCAAAGCGATCCAGATGAGGCCGGGGCCGAAGCGGCGAGCTTCGCCGACGGTGGGCTCGAAGGCAAAGTTGAAAAGCACGACGACGATTACGGCGAAGACGATGGTGGTCTGCAACAGTTCACGGGTGCGCATCTCGGCGCGGATTTCCCTGCCGAAGACGATGGAGGCGGCGCGCGCGGCGTTCATCAAGCCTCCGCCCGCAATTCTTCGAAAAGCGGACGTGGATTTCCGCCAGCGCCCGTGTCGCGCTCAACGCGGCCGTTTGCGATGGCGACCGCGCGCGTGAAAATATCAAGGGATTCGTTGCGCGCGTGCGTGCTCATGACGATGGTGCGGCCTTCGGCGCGCAAACGCTCGAGAGTTTGCGAAAGCCATGCGACGCCCTGGCGGTCGAGGCCCGCGGCGGGTTCATCGAGGAGCAAAAGGCTGGGCGATGGCAACAAGGCGCGAGCAATCGCGAGCCTTTGGCGCATGCCGCGCGAAAACGTGCGGACAAGATAATCAGCGCGCAAAGCGAGACCGACGGCGTCGAGAGCTTCGGCTGCACGTTTAGCCGGGTCTTGCAAATCGTAAAGGCGCGCGAAAAATTCCAAGTTTTCTTTCGCCGTGAGTTCGTCGTAGGCGAGGATGTTGTGGCCGACGAGGCCGATTTGGCGCTTGAGGGCGAGGCGGTCAGTGTCCGCGTGGGCGGCTGCGTCGCCGGTGAATGTGACGTGTCCCGAGGTGGGACGTGCCAAGAGCGCAGCCATTTTCAAGAGCGTGGTTTTGCCGGAGCCATTCGGGCCGAGCAAGGCAACGCATTCGCCGGGCGCTATGGCGAGAGAAACGCGGCGAAGCGCGACGAATGCTCCGAACCGCTTTTCGATTTGGTCAAATGTTACGCCAAGCGATGAGACGCCGAGAGATGCTACGCCGGGTGAGGCTTTCGAGTGCGGAGTCGCCAAGGCGATACGCTCAGCCCTTCACGAAATCGCGCAGAATCTTTTCGGTGCGCTGATGCTCGCGCGCGTATTCTTCTTCGCTGATCGTTCCGGCCTGGCGGCGCAATTCGAGACGAAACAGTTTTTCCTTCAATTCATCGAGGCTGTGGGTAACTTCGCGTTCGACTTCGGCGACACTCTGAGGAGCATTGCTGCGCTGCTCAGGCGGATTTACGGAGGCGGTGTCGCGATGCCGGTCGCGGCCCTTTTTGGGGGACATCGCATTCGCGGCCGCCGGAGGAATGGTTTCAGTCACCGGGCGGCGCCAAAGAAAAATCACGCCGAGCAGAAACAGCGCGGCAAATCCCACGACTAAAATGTATTGCAGATTGTTGCTCAGGCGCGGAGGAAGCGTGGTGGTGGCGGCGGCTTCGCCGTTTGCATCCGCGCGCGAATTCACAGACGAATCTTGCGAGTTGTCGGCTGGCGGGGGCTCTGAGGCCGTTCCGGAGATGGAAATTGTCAACGGAGCGTTGGCGGCAACGGAATCGCGCGTGTAGATGTCATAGCCCTGCTGCGTACCCGCAGGCGTGAATCCGGGGCTCGAGACCTGAAGTCCCGGCGGCACGACAAGCAAGACGCGCTGGACATTGTAAAGGGAAGCTGTATGGAAGCTCGCCTGATTGGAAGCGTACGGGAGCTGATAGGAAAGGCGCACGCCGTTGTCTCCGGGCCGGAATGGCCAGTCGACAGCTTCGACGCCATTGCCTTTGTCGATGGTTCCCTGAATCACGGGCATGCCTGTGGCGCCCCAAGCCGATACTTGATTGAGCTGGCCGCCCTGAGGAACTTGAAACTTGAACGTGCCGTCTTTCAAGTAATACGCGACGGGAGGATGCGTTTGATTTTGAATTGTGTATTCTTCACCGACCAGCAAGTCGGAACCTTTCGGCTGCAAAACAATGGCGCGCGTTGTGACGGCGAACGAATGCGCGTCAGTGGTAGGCTCGTAGACGGTCACGTTTGCGGTGGTAGCTCCGGGAGCGATTGGCTCGTGATAGAGGACGCCTTTATAAGGCACGCGGAGCAACATGGGGCCAGCACCTAGCGCGTCGTTCGTGATGGTGAAGTGGCCGGAGGCGTCGGTCTTTGTGGTAGCGACCGGCTCCATGCCGCCCTGCAATTGCATCAGAATCACTTCCGTGCCGCGGACGGGCGTGTTCGTGGTGCCGTTGTTCACGGCGCCGGAAACGGTTCCCGCCGCGGTGGCGGAAAAAGCGGCGGCGAAAACGAGCAGCGCGGCGAGTGCCAT
>DASYYI010000365.1:0-27905 GCA_035933995.1 Candidatus Acidiferrales bacterium
TCTTGTTGTCGCCTCACGGACGCAGTGTGAGGTGGCCTCGCATCGCCGCTAATTGCCTCTATGTCGTCGTGCGCCGCGGCCGCCGCGCTCGTAACGCGACTCGCCAAAACAGAAGAACCCGCGCCTTCGGCCTGCGCCGTGCGCACCACGCCTCGCCGGAAACTCTGCGCAAAACTGTGCTCGACACTCTGCACGAGCGCCGCTGTCTGCGCAGGAACGGGAACCGCCATTTTCGGCAAAAATGCTCCTAGAAAAGGCATTGCCAGCGCCGCGTACAGCGCCATCGTCCATACGAACAGCCGCAGCCCAACGCGTTTCACACGAAACGCCGCCAGCGCGATCGCCGCCAGGCAGCCCAACGCCAGTGAACGCGCCGCCGGCTCCGCCAAATACTTCAAGAAGCCCGCCGCCGCTTGTCCCATCGTAATCGGCATCATCGCTCCCTCCCGATTGCTGTGAATCTTTCCGCGTCAGCCGCCATGTGTCCCTCGTTTCACCCTTTCGACCATGACTTGTCACTAGCCTTTGCGGGTGCCCCATCCTGAGCGTCTTTGGCGAAGGGTGGGGTTTTTCTCAGCACTCATCCAGCCCCTAAGCCTTTTTGTCTCTCGCTCTAAACTCTCGACTATCAACTATCAACTCTCTCCTACGCCCTCACTTCTCACTGCCCTTACGAATCTTCCGCGTCAGCCGCTCGAGCATCTTTCTGTCGAGCACTTGGTTGTCCACCATCCCAATCACAAGCTGTTCCGCCGAACCGCCGCAAAATCGGTCAATGATGCTCTTCACCGCGCGCGCCGCGACGTTCTGCCGAGCCTCCGCCGCGCGGTAAATAAATGTGCGCCCGCTCGTCTCATGCGCCACGTATCCCTTTTCTTCCAGCCGTCGCAGCACCGTCCGTATCGTGGACTCCTTCATCGGACGCTCCTCGGCCAGCGCTTCACGGCACGCCTCCGACGTACACGGCCCGTGCGTCCACACGTAGTCCATCACCGCCTGCTCCACTTCCCCTAAATTCCTCGGCCGCCCCTTCCCCGCGAATCCCTCGCCATTCTTCATTCCCGTCACCCGCTTGCCGTTTTTGTCTACGTTAATCTCTGTAGCGTTACACTGTGTAACAGATAGCCCACTCGCTTGTCAATCGCTATTTTTTCGAAGGCCCTGGGCCAAGATACCGGTAATGACCGGTAATTTTCCAACTGAACAACACATCTTCCATCTGCGGACCACGGCCTATGTTGTGAACCACCAGATGACGCCCGGTTCGACGCGACTTAGAATCAACAACGATGCCGATGTGAGGAATGTTGCCCCCTAAATCCCACGTCACCAGATCGCCCGGGACATAGTCATTCGCCTGCGTCGTAATGGGAAGCACCTCTCCCTTGCGTGCGAAAAAAACCATCAAATTAGGAACTCGGCGATGGTCAATATTCGTGTCCGTATGGGTCAAATGCCAGAGGCGCTCATCCGGATACGCTGAAAAATTACGCAGCATGTCTTCGTGAACCTCTTTTTGAAGATCCACACCAACCGCGCGATAGATGCGAATGATTTCATCGGTGCAAACCCCAGTGTCAGAAGGAACGTCCCCGTCAGGATAAGGAATGCGAACATATGCGGGATCGTAACGCACTGAATGGCGCGTGCGTTCGATGGCAGCGGCGACCAGTTTCTGAAGAAACTGACGGCGTGCGCTCGGAAGTTCCGATCGTTCTTGCGCGGATGCCAGCGGCAAGGCCATGAGCACCAGAGAAATGAAAACAACCGAGCGTCGCATGGTCGATAATTGAATAGACATATCCTGGCGCTGACTTCACTCTGGCCAGTCGCCCTTAAAACCGCCGATGGCCTGTGAGGGCTCTGCCTTTGCCTTCGCCCTTACGGGTGCCCCATCCTGTTTACCCTGACGAAGGAAGGGAGCGTTCTTCGCGAGGGGTGGGGTCTTTTCGTCTTTCGCTTTAATGTTTTGTTGTCATCCCGAACCCGGTCGCCCGCCTTTGACGAACGGTGGTGAGGGATCTGCTTTTTGCTTTTCGCTCTGTGCTTTTCACTACCACTCGTCACCAGTCACTCGTCACTGCCCTCTACGAATTCCACGTCACTCGCGCAATTTCGCGCCGGCGCTCCGGCCAATTGCTCCCCGAGAAAATCCGCGGCGTCGCGTCGATCAATCGCGGAAACACATTGAAAATCGTGACCGCGCTCCACGGCTTCCCTTCCCGCGTCGCGCATCCGCGCCGGTTCAACTCTTCCGCCA
This sequence comes from Candidatus Acidiferrales bacterium, assembly GCA_035933995.1. Lineage (GTDB taxonomy): Bacteria > Acidobacteriota > Terriglobia > Acidiferrales > UBA7541 > DAHUXN01. The sequence continues at coordinate 2,261 of DASYYI010000365.1, forward strand.
TCCGCGGCAGCGAGATATCCTGAACGATCAGTTCCATCATCGTGTTGAGCGTGCGCATCTCTTCGGGGTCCTCTTCCAAGTGCGCGCAGTCGCTCGCCACGCGGAATCCAAACGGAGGTTCCTCCAGTCGCCGCGCCGGAGCCGCATCCTCTCCCCCTGCGCCTTCGCCCTCCCGCTCCCATTCGAGCGCCGCCAGTCGCCATCCCGCCGCGTACTTCCGCTGCATATCATCCAAATCCAGTTTCCCGTGAATCACTTCTCGTACCCGCTCCATCTTCGCCATGGCTCCTCCTTATCTCGCACCTGACGTTTCGCCTTCCGCCTTTACTTTTCGTCTTTGCCTTTTGCGGGTGCCCCATCCTGAGCGCCCGTCGTGGACAATAGCGCGAAGGGTGGGAATTTTCGCTTTTCACCAGCTACTCGCCACTAGCCACTGCCTTTCTCACTCGTACCTCAGCGCCACCATCGGATCGACGCGCGACGCGCGTCGCGCCGGGATGTAGCACGCCGCGAGGGCGACAATCGTCAGCAACGCCGCGACACCCACATAGGTTGCGGGATCCGTCGCCGTCACCCCGAACAACAGAGCGGCCATCAATCGCGTCAGCGCCAGGGCCGCAACAATTCCGATAGCGACGCCGGTGACGATCAATTTAATTCCCTGCCCAATCACCAGCCTCAACACGTCGCCCTGCTGCGCGCCCAACGCCATGCGAATCCCAATCTCGTGCGTCCGCTGCGTCACCAGATACGACATCACTCCGTACAGTCCCACTGCCGCCAGCAGCAGCGCCAGCGCCGCAAACATGCCAAGGAGAAATGCTTGCACGGTGGTGTCCTGCATGCTCGCCGCGATGAATTCGTTCATGGTGCGCACGTGATACACAGCGAGCGTGCTGTCGAGATCGCTCACGTCTTTCTGAATCGCGCCCAGCACGCTGCGCGGCGGGACCGCCGCTTTCACGATGACCGTTGCGCCGATTCCGTAAAACATTCCCTCGCTGCTCATCGCCGCGGTCAACGGAAAATAGCGCTCCGGCACGGCCTTCTCGCGGATTGCGTACTGCTTCACGTCGCCCACCACGCCAATCACTTTGTACGGCACGCCGCCGCCTTCATCGGTGAACTCTTTGCCGATCGGATCCTGATTCGGCCAAAACGTCTTGGCCATGGCTTGGTTGATAATCACCGTGTACGCCAAGCTCGGCGGAAGCTTCGGCGTAGCGCCCTTCGGCGTTGCTTTCTTGATGGCCATCAGCGCCGCGTTCGTGTCAATCACCTGCTGCGCATCCTCTTCGCTGAACGTTCGTCCCTCGATCAGCGGAATTTCGAACACGTGAAAATAGTCCGGTGTAATCCAGTGCACTTCGACAAGCTGATTGTTCAGCGCCGGATTGGTATTTCCCGGCACTTTGATGTAGCCATTTGAGCCGCCTTCCAGCGGCAGATGCGTGGAAACAGCGGCGGAAGTGACGCCGGGAACCTGACGCACGCGCTCGAGCAACTGATCGAAGAAGCCGCGCTGCAACGCAATCGTGTTGTATTTCGCAGTCGGCAGATTGACGCGCGTGGTGAGAATGTGATTGGGATTCGCGCCGATATTCGTCGAGCGCATTTGCGCGAAACTCCGCAGAAGCAATCCTGCACCCACAAGCAGCGCCAGCGACACCGCAATTTCGCCGACAATCAACGAATTGCGCAGCACGCGTCCGCTGCCCGTCGCGCTGCCGATCGCGTTTGCGCTTGATTTCAGTTCTTCGCTCAGATCCACCGCCGACGTCTGCAGCGCCGGCGCAAGCCCAAACAAAATTCCCACCAGCACGCTAACGCCAATCGTGAACAGCAGCACTGTGACATTCAGTTGAATCGGATTCGCCCGCGGAATCGGCAGCGTTTGCGCCGACTGCAAAAGCGAAACGCCCCACCACGCGCCGAAAAATCCCAGTGTCGCGCCCGCCAGCGCCAACAGAACGCTCTCCGTCAATAATTGTCGCGCGAGCCGCCAACGTCCCGCGCCCAGGGCCGCCCGCACCGCCATTTCTCTCTGCCGCGAAGTCGCCCGCGCCAGCAACAGATTCGCCACGTTCGCGCACGCCACCAGCAGCACCAGCGCCACCGCGCCAAACAAAATCAAAAGGTCGCCCCGCGAACTCCCCACCAGCCTTTCCTTCAGCGGAAACACCAGCGAATGAATATCCTGATCGGTCGGCCCGCGATATTGCTTGTTGAGCCGTGCGGAAACCGTCAGCAAATCGGCACGCGCCTGCTCAATGCTCACGTCGTCTTTCACGCGGCCCACCGCCTGCGCCCAATGGTTGCCGCGGCTGTGTACATCTTTGGAGGTCATATCCAGCGGAATGAAGAGATCCGTCGCCACCGGAAAATTCAGCCAGCGCGGCATTACCCCAATCACGGTGTACGGCTGATCGTCCAACTCCACTGTTTTCCCCAGTGCATCCGGACGCCCGCCGAAATGTCTCTGCCAAAATCCATAACTCAGAATCACCACGTGATGCGTTCCCTGATCTTCGCCCTTCGCAAACGCGCGACCGATGAGCGGCTCGACGCCGAGCGTGTCGAAAAAATTCGCCTGTGTGGCGACGGCCGCCGCCGATTCCGTTTCGCCCGCGCCGCTGGCGTTGTATCCCCGCGGAAACGCGTACAGGCTCATGGACGAAAAAGTTTTGTTCTGCGTCTGCCAGTCGAGATAATCCGCGCCATCGAGCGGAAAATTCCCCGGTGCGCTTTCCGTTTCGCCCAAATCAACAAGCTGCGCGGGATTTTTGAACGGCAGCGGCTCCAGCAGCACGGAATTAATTACCGAAAAAATCGCCGTGTTCGCGCCAATCCCCAGCGCCAGCGTCAACACCGCAATCGCCGTAAATCCCGGAGCCTTCCCCAGCATCCGCATCCCGTACCGAATGTCCTGCACCAGCGTGTTCATCCTTCACCTCGCCAATTTTCCCTTCGCCGCGGTCTTGTCTCTTGTGGAGCGCGGCGGCTCGACGCCGCTTTGCCTTTTCGGGTACCCCCTCCTGTTTACACTGACGCAGGAAGGGAGCGAACTTTGCGAAGGGTGGGGCTTTTCCCTTTCGTCGTTAACTCATAACTGACCACTGACCACCTCTTCTCACTCATACCTCAGCGCCACCATCGGATCCACTCGCATCGCCCTACGCGCTGGCACATAGCACGCCGCAATCGCCACCAACGTGAATAAAACCGCCACACCCACAAACGTCGATGCATCGGTCGTCGTCACCTCGTACAACATGAACGACAACGACCGCGTCACCGCAAACGCTCCCGCCACGCCAATCGCAATTCCAATCAACGTCAGCGTCATCGCTTGACGCACCACCATGCCCATCACCTGCGCGGGGTTCGCGCCCAACGCCATGCGAATGCCAATTTCATGTGTGCGCTGCGCCACTGTATGCGCCATCACTCCATATATTCCAATCGCGCCCAGAAACAGCGCCAGCGCCCCAAAAAATACCATCAGCTTCATCATCACGCGATTCCCGCTGTCCTGTATCGCCATCAGTGTTGTCAGCTGCTCCACCGAAGACACCGGCTGTTGGTCATCCACCGCCCATATCGCGTCGCGAATCGCCGTCGCTATGGCCGGAGAACTTTCCGCCGTTCGCGCCACAAATCCCAGCGTCGGCGAGGGGAATTGTGCCAGTGGAACGTACATCTGCCTCTCGGGCCGCCCGCGCAAGTTGTACATCTTGACGTCATTCACTACGCCCACAATCGTGCAAACTAGGTGCTGAGGCCCGAACGTCAGTTTTTGCCCAACAGGATCTTCTTTGCTCCAAAATTGCCGCGCCAGCGTCTGATCGATCACCGCTACATTCGCATTTCCGGGCCCGTCGCCAGAAGTGAACGCCCGCCCTTTGAGCAATCCCATCTGCATCGCGGCGAAATAATCGGGCGAGACGGCCGTCCAACGCGCGCCAAGCTCTTCGCCCGGCTGCGGAGCGGGTTTCCCCACCGCTTCGACCGTGTACGTCTGCCCGAAACCGCCGAACGGAATCGCACTGGCAACACCCGCCGACGTCACGCCCGGCAGCGCACGGATACGCGCAAGCACTGCGTCGCTGAAATTCCGCGTCAGCGCATCGCTGGTGTATTTCGTTTTGGGTAGCGCAACTTGCGCGGTCATCGCGTTCGCCGGGTTAAATCCCGGACTCGACCGCACCGAAATGATGAAGCTCTTCACCAGCAGCGTCGTCGAAATCAACACCACCACTGCCAGCGCGATTTCTCCTGCCACGAAGATCCGTCGCATCCGCGCGCCGCGTCCGCTTTTGGAAGCCTGCCCCGACGCTTCCTTCAACGCGCGATTCAAGTCGATCCCTGAACTCTCAAACGCCGGCGCCAGTCCAAAAACCACGCCGCATAGCAGCGCAATTCCCAGCGTGAAAGTCAGCGTCATCCAATCCAAATTCACTTCACCGTAATTCACCAGGTATCCCCGAATGTGACCCGGAATCATCGACTCAATCCAGCTCATTCCCCATGCCCCAAACAGCACTCCCGCCAGCCCTCCGAACAGAAACAGCAGCAACGATTCGGTCAGCAGTTGTCTCACCAGTCGCCCCCGAGTCGCGCCCAACGCGCCCCGTACTGCCATCTCTTTCGTGCGCTGCGTTGCTCGCGCCAGCATCAAGTTCGCCACGTTGGTGCACGCAATCAGCAGAATCAGTCCCACAATCCAGAAGCAAAGCGTCACCTGCTGATTTCCCTGGTTTTGGCCGATTTCATAAGCCATTGAGCTGAGCAACCCAGTGATATTAGTATTTGTCTGCGGATACTGTTTTTCGAGGCGCGCAAAAATCGCCGTCGTTTCGGCGGCTGCTTGCTGTTGCGTAACGCCCGGTTTCAGTCTGCCAAAAGCGGAGAACCACCCTCTATTGCGGTCGCTGCGCTCCTTATCCGTCAGCGCGAGCGGCGTCCAAATGTTGCAAATCCCCAGCAGCGAAAATTGAAATCTTCCCGGCATCACGCCGACAACGGTGTACGCCTCGTCACCGATGTTGATGCTGCGGCCGATGATCTTGGGATTTTGCGCGTAGCGGCTCTTCCACAATCCTTCGCTGAGGATGGCCACATGCGGCGCTCCAGCCGCGTCATCGCTGGCCGTAAAGGTCCGACCCAGGAGTGGCCTGACGCCGAGAGTATCAAAAAAATTCCAGCTTACGCGCCCGCCATCCACCAGCGCCGGTGGACCGTCGCCCGTCAGATTGAAATCCCAGCTCGTCCATGCTGCCGTTTGCTCGAATGATATATTTTGTTTCTGAAAATCCAGAAAATCCGCCGTCGAACTCACGCCGTTGCTGGTCCAGCCCTTCTTCTTGTCGTGCGACAGCAACACCACCAGCCTGTCCGCTTGCGGATAGGGGATCGGCTTGATGATCCACGCATCCACGAAGCTGAAAATGGCCGTGTTGGCGCCGATGCCCAGCGCCAGCGTCAACACGGCTATCGCCGCAAAGGCCGGCGACTTCCTCAGGACTCGCAACCCGTATCGCACATCCTGCATGAGCCTCTTCATCGGCACACCCCTGGCAACTCTATGTCTGCGATACGCAGATCGGATTCCGAAGGCGTGATTTGCTAACTACCGTGGTATTAGTATGTTATCTCAGGAATGATTCCCGGCGGCTGCCCACCTTGTCCGTTTGCGGGAGTCCCTTGTCGCGTAACCGGACACCAGACAATAGGTTCCCGTGGTCTCTCGACATCGAATGGAGCTAATTGCGAATACCGCCAGGACGGGACTAGAGGACCGCTATCGGATTACGAGCGTTGGTACGGAACTATCCTTGCTGGCCGCTTTGTAGAGTTGAAGAACGTCCTTCGCCCGTTTAAACAGGTCAGCGGGAACCTCGCCCCGTTTGTAGTCGATCCACCCAACCGACCAGCCGACCGTGACATCCTCTCCCGCGCACTTCATCTCCAACGTGCCCAGGCGATCAGAAACAATTTTGGCGTCCCCGAGACTGCATTCGGGCAGGATCACCAGGAAATCGTCATCCCCCAGACGCACGCAAAGATCGCAGCCGCGGCTCGCTTTCCTCAAACGGTTGGCAAACTCTTTCAGTACCAACTCAGCAGCGTCGCGACCACAGCGCTTGTTAAGCTCGGCGAAATCATCCAGGTGAAACGCTACAAGGCTCAGCGGCAGATTCTTCCGCCGCGCGCGAACAACCTCCCTGCCAAGGCTCTGCTCAACCGAGGCCCGAGTGTACAGCCCTGTAACCGCGTCCATTCGCATCGGATCGTTTGCTTCCACCGTCGATTGCGTGTCTTCGGTTCCTTCCGTAAGGTGTCTTCGCAATCGGCGAAACACCCACTGCCGTTGCACCAGCCACACGTTGAACAGCAGCAGTAAGCTGAGTATCCCCCACCTGGCTTGGTCGGAACGAATCTCGAAGAAGTGTTCGTTATGCAGGAAAAGCGAGTGAAATGACGACAGCAGGAGGACTATCCCCGCGAGCGCTGTCACGATAAGCGCGTAAAACCAAAGCCACCACTCGTGTCGCCCGAGCTGCCGTACATCGGATTCCATCCGGTGCGCTCCCACTGTCAAATCCAACGATCGCCAAACTCAACCAGCGACACAACCTCCCAGATAGTCTACACATGCTGGAGATGGCAAAACTACTGGCAGAAAGGGCAGTTCGAGGACAGTCTGTACCTGTACGGAAGCTTTCTCTTTTCGGCCGCTAATATGCTATTTGCTCTAAACGCAAGTTTTTCTCTTCGGCTCCTATTACGCCATCTGCTTGGACACGCGACGCTCGCGACTTGCTCTTCCACTTCCGCTTTTTCGCGCCTCGGGACGTTAACCTAACACGCCATCGTCTTTATGGAATATGACGGCTCGACGCCGCTTTGTCCTTCACCTTTGCTTTTGCGCCCTTGCCCTCGCGTTTTCGCTTTGCGTCTTTGCTCTGCCTCTGCGGGTGCCCCATCCTTCGCGTTCCTTGCGAAGGGTGGGGTCTTTCGCTTTTGTCTCTGCTTTATTCTGGCTTTACCTCGGTCTTCTCTTTCCCCATCACGAGCTACTCGCCACTGTTTCTCTGCTGTCATCCCGCCTACCCTGCTTGCCCTGACGGAGGAAGGGAGGCACGAACGGAACTCGGTCGCGCTTTTTGCGAACGGTGAGGTATTTCGCTTCTCGCTTTGCTCTTCGCCGTCATCCCGAGCCGCTATGCGGTGCGCATTTTGCGCCCGAATGCCTTTGCGGGGCGACGGATTCTGCTTCTCGTCGCGCCGGTTGCCTGTGTAGCGGCCGGTCCGCCGCTTTTGCGGACCGGGCACGCCGTCTCCGCCGGGCACGTCCAACCAACACCTGCCGGGTCGCCACAAACCGCCGACCCGCCTCTACAAACACCCTCTACTCATACCTCAGCGCCACCATCGGATCCACCCGCGTCGCCCGTCGCGCCGGCACATAACACGCCGCCAGCGCCACAATCGTCAACACAATCGCCACACCAGCAAACGTAACCGGATCCGTCGCGCTCACGCCGAAGAGCAAACTGGCCATCAACCTCGTCAACGCCAGCGAAGCAACGATGCCAATCCCAACTCCCGCCAGCGCCAGCTTCAACCCTTGCACCAGAATCAGCCGCAGCACCTGCCTCGGCTCCGCCCCCAACGCCATGCGTATCCCAATCTCGTGCGTCCGCTGCGAAACCGAATACGAAATCACGCCGTAAATTCCCACTACCGCGAGCAGCAAGCCCAGCGCTCCAAAAATCCCAAGCAAAAACGTCCGGAACCGCGGCGCCGCGTTCGCCCTCGCCACCATCTGGTCCATCGATTTGACATTCTCGATCGGTTGCGTTTTGTCGAGCGACCAAATTCGATCCTGGATCGCGGAAACCACTCCAAGCGGCTCGGCCTCCGCGCGTACAACCAGCCAGATAGCTCCTCCCGGTTTGTCCAATTGCTCGTACGCCGCAAAGAACTCAGGCTCGGGCGCTTCTTTGGTCGCCAGGTCCCTCGTATTCCCGATCTCGCCGACGATCTGGCCCCACTTCGGCTTCTTGTTCTTGTCCACGTTCGTCCAAATCCCCTTTCCGATGGGGTTCGCGTGCCCAAAGAACTTTTCCGCGAACGCCTGGTTCACGATGTAGACATCGGGCGCACCGCTCGCGTCCGCGTCCGTGAACTCGCGTCCTGCAATCAACGGAATGCCCAGCGCGCGGAAATAGTCCGGAGTGGCGCGATTTGCCTCGGCCGTAGGCGAAGGCGCATTCTGCGGAGTGGTCTCCGTGTGAACCGTGGATTCCCCTTTAATTCCGGAAAGCGGCGCATATTCCGATGCGCCAGCACTCTCCACGCCGGAAATCCCGCGCGTCAGCGTCAAGATCTCCCCCATGTACGCGGCCACTTGCTCCGGCTTGGGAAATTTTCGCGGCGGAACGCCAATACTCATCGTGAGCACATGCTCTGGTCGAAAGCCCAAGTTGACGCTTCGCAGCCGCGCGAAACTGCGCAGCGCGAGCGTCGCTCCAATGACCAGTATCAGCGCCAGCGCCACTTCTCCAACCACCAGCAAACGCCGCAACAGATTGTGACGTGTGCTCGCGCCACCAATCTGCGCGCCCGCTCCGCCCTCTTTCATTGCGGCGTTCAGGTCCAAGCGTGACGCCAGCAGCGCCGGAGCCAATCCAAACAAAATCCCTGCCAGAATCGAAGCGCCCAGCGTGAACCACAGCACCGCCTGATCGATGCCCAAGTCCTTCACACGAGGAGTATCCGTCGGCAGCAGCGTCTTCAACGCATCCACTCCCCAAATCGCCAACATCAGCCCGCACGCGCCCCCAATCAACGCCATCAGCAAGCTTTCCACCAGCAGCTGCCGCACCACCCGCCCGCGCGTCGCTCCCAGCGTCGAACGAATCGCCAATTCTCTCCGCCTCGCCCATCCGCGCGCCAAAAACAGGTTCCCCACATTCGCGCACGCAATCAGCAGCACGAATCCCACGGCGACAAGCAAAATCAGCAACGGCGCACGCGCGTCTCCCAGCAAGTCCGATTCGAGCGAGACCACATGGAAGCTCCAATTCTTGTCTGCATCGGGATACGTTTTTGCCAACCGGGTTGCGATGGCATCCAGCTCTGCCTGCGCCTCTCTTACAGTGCGTCCCGGTTTCAACCGCGCCACGGCGATGGTTCCCTTCTTGCCGCGATCAGCCAGCTCTTCTTTCGAGTTTGCGAACGGCGTCCAGAGCTCTCCGCCGGTTACAAAATCCAGATGTTGCTGTAGAGGCATTACGCCGATCACGGTGTACGTTTTGTCGTCGAGAGTAATGCTCTTTCCAATCGCCCGCGGATCGCTCCCAAACTCTCTTTGCCACATCGAAAAACTCAGAATGACTTCGCGATCCTGTCCCGGGCGCATCTCCGCCGCCGTGAAAAGTCTTCCGTAGAGCGGCTTCATTCCAAGCATCGGGAAAAAGTCAGCCGAAACCTCCGCACCTTCAATCTCATGTGGTGTGCCCCTTCCCGTCTCGGTCATCGTCGCGTAACTGTAGGGCGCAATCGCCGAAAACACCGTATCCTGCGTGCGAATGTCTTCAAGGTCTGGCAACGACATGCCCAGGTTGGGAAAATCGAACAGCGAACTGCGCCCCCATAGGTCTACCAGTTGCTCCGAGCTGTGAAACGGCAACGGCCGCAGCAGCGACGTGTTCACCACCGAAAAAATCGCCGTGTTCGCGCCGATCCCCAGCGCCAGCGTCAGCACCACAATCGCAGTAAACCCCGGCGCCTTCGCAAACGTCCGCATCGCATACCGCAAATCCTGCCACACCGCTCTCATCAGCAATCGCTCCTAGACTCGGCTGTCATTCCGCCGTCGGCCCAACGTTGTCATCCCTCCTGCCCTGAGGCACGAAGGGAGCCGCTATGCGGCCAGGGATCTGCTTCTGCCTTTCACCAACCATCGGTCATTTGCCGTTCGCCGCCGCCCTTTTCGCCTTTAGCTTTTATCACTTGTCACTCATCACTTATCACTGCTTCATTCATATCTCAGCGCCACCATCGGATCCACCCGCGTCGCCCGTCGCGCCGGCACATAACACGCCACCAACGCAATCACCAGCAACAGTACTGCCGCTCCTGCAAACGACACGGGATCCGCCGAGCTCACTCCATAGAGCACGCTCTGCATCGCCCGCATCAGCACCAGTCCCGCGACGATCCCCGCCGCCGCGCCCGCCAGCGCCAGCTTCGCTCCCTGCTTCAGCACCAAACGCCGCACGTCGCCCGGCTCCGCGCCCAACGCCATGCGAATCCCAAATTCGTTCGTCCGCTGCGTCACGCTGTAGCTGATCAGCCCGTACAAACCCACCGCCGCCAGCAAAATCGCCAGCCCCGCGAACACCGCCAGCAAACTCGCCGCGAACCGCTGCGGCCCCAGCGACTCATCAATCCGCGCGTCCATCGTTTTCATGTCAGACACAGGCTGATTCGCATCCGTATCCCGCACCGCCTGTCGAATCGCCCCATCTAGACTCGACGCGTTCCCGCTCGTTTTCGCAATCAAGAATCCATACGGCGCTTGCATCTGATACATCGGAAAATAGTAAGCGCCTTTGGTTTCGCTCTCGGATATGGACCCTCCCGTTTCCTCGCCGGCAAGCTGAGTGAACCGGATATGGCCAACAATTCCGACAATCACCCTCCACGGCGTCTTCGTGCCATTGCGCATTCTTTGTCCGATGGGATTCTGATTCGGCCAGTATTCCCGCGCCAGATTTTCGTCGATAATGGCGACTGGCTGCGATCCCAGTCGATCGTCGTCCGTAAAATTCCGCCCCTTTCGCAACGGGATGCCGAGCGCGGTGAAATATCCCGGTGTAACGATCCGAATATTGCCGTGCGGTCCCGGATCGCCCGGCGCTACTGGCCGTCCCTCGATTCCAAACGAAGCCGAACCATTCGCTCCGCTGAAAGGCAGCCCGTATCCCGCCCCCGCCTCAGCCACTCCGGGCGCGTGCGACAGTCGGTCGAGCACGCTGCGGAAAAACGCGAATTGCTTTTCCGGCGTGTTGTATTGCGAATCTGGCAGCGCCAGTCCCGCGGTCATCACCCCGTGAGGTTGAAACCCGGGATTTACGTCCCCAATTCGCGCCAAACTCTTCAGCAGCAATCCTGTCCCGGCCAGCAGCACCAACCCCAGCGCCAGCTCCCCCGCCACCAGCAGCGAACGGAATTTCTGCCGTCCTCTGCTTCCCGTCGCCGACCTTCCTGATTCGCGCAGCGCGTCATACGGATCCACTTTCGCCATATGCCATGCTGGCACGCTCCCAAAAATCAGCACCGCCACGATTCCTACTATTGCCGTGAACCCCAGCACGTATCCGTCCAGCGGAAACGTGATGCCCGTCGCCAAATCCTGCGGCGCGGCAAAAAGCAATGCCTTCAACCCAATCTCCGCCACCACCAGTCCCGCCAAAATTCCCAATATGCCCAACAGCAGATTCTCGCTCAGCGCCTGCGTGACCAGCCGCCCTCGCGAAGCGCCCAACGCCGCTCTCACCGCCAGTTCCTTCGAGCGCCCCGCCGCTTTTGCCAACAGAAGGCCCGCCAGGTTCGCGCACGCAATCAGCAACACGAACGCCACCGCTCCGCCCAGAATCAGAATCGGCGCCTGCAAATCGCCAAACACAAAATCCGTTAACGGCATCAGAAACATTCCCCACTGCGAATCCTCCGCGTACTGCTTCACCTGATTATTCGTGAAGCGTTTCGACAGCACATCCACGTACGCGTTCGCCTGCGCAAACGTCACGTTCGGCTGCAACCGCGCCACCGACAGATAATTTTCGTTGAACGTGTTGTTGATATTGAAGGCGTCCGGCGGCAAGCCCAGCGGCGCCCATAGATCCGTGTTTGGGTTCGGCCAGTGGAAATCGCGTCCCATCACGCCGATGATGCGGTACGGCTGCTCATTCAATTGAATCGTCCGGCCAAGCGCGCTTTTATCCCCGCCGAACCATCGTTGCCACGCGCCGTACGAAAGCACCACTTCACGATTCGCATTCGGCTGGTCTTCCTCCGCCGCGAATACGCGCCCCAAAATCGGTCTTGCGCCGAAGACGTCGAACCATTGCCACGAGACCTGCGCTCCCCGCAGACGCTCGGGAAACTCGCCGGCGGTGTAGTTAAAATTCGCGCCCGTCTCGAGCGCCGCGGCGGCGAAGATTTGCTTACTTTCCCGCACCTGCGCAAAATCCGGCACCGACACCACAATATTCTTCAGCCCGAGCTTCACGTAACGCGCGCGCTGCACCACAACCTGCTCCGGATGCGCCACGCCCGGCGGATGCAGAAACAGCGTGTTCACCACGCTGAAAATCGCGGTGTTCGCTCCAATCCCCAGCGCCAGCGTCAATATCGCAATCGCCGCAAACCCCGGCGCCTTCGCCATCATTCGCCCCGCATGTCGAATATCTTGCATCAGCGTCCGCATCGTCCACCTCCGCTACGTCGTCCTTCCATTTTCACCTCGCCGAATTGCTTTCGTCGCTTCGCCTTCAACGCACCCATCATTTATGGAGTGCGGCGGCTCGACGCCGCTTTGCCTTTCGTCCTTTGTGTTCGTCCAAACTCTACTCAACCCGTTGTCATCCCGCCTGCCCTGAGCCTTTTCGGTGAAGGGAGGAGCCATGCGACGAGGGATCTGCTTTCTGCTTTGCTTTTCTGGGTGCCCCATCCTGAGCGAAGTCTGCGAAGGGTGGGGACTTTCCCTTTCACTAGCCACTCGTCACTCACCACTTGTCACTCACCACTTGTCACTTCCTTCGGACCTTTTTGCGCGTGCCCCATCCTGTTTACCCTGACGCAGGAAGGGAGCGCCCGCCTTGAATAATCGACGCGAAGGCTGGGGACTTTGCTTTTGCCTTTCAGTAGTCACTCGCCACTCACCACTGCCCCTAGACGCCTTTACGGGTGCCCCATCCTCCGCGTCTTGTGCGGAGGGTGGGGACTTTCTTCGCACGACGCCACTCAGTCATCCCGAGTCTGCGCGCCTCCGTTCCGCCACCTGCGACGCCGCTTTGTCCTTCGTTTTTCTTCTTTCCTTTTTCGTTTTTCGCCTTTGTCTTTGTCCAAACTCCACCTAAACCCGTTGTCATCCCGAGCCGCCACGCGGCGAGGGATCTGCTTCTGTCTTCACTAGCTCCTAGTCACTCCCTCTATCACCCATCACTCTTCACTGCCTTTAGACGCCTTTACGGGTGCCCCATCCTCCGCGCCTTGTGCGGAGGGTGGGGTTTTTCTTTGCGCGGGGCCACTCAGTCATCCCGAGTCTCCGCCTTTCACTATAGCGGCTTCCACCAATCACTGCCTTCCCGAAACCGACGGCGGCGCGTATTTCGCCAGATCTACTTTCTGCCACTCCCCGCGAATAATGCCCGCGCGGATTTGCGGCGCGGTTTTCCCACCACGGTTCTGCTCATAAGCGTAAAAAAGTTCTTTCTTGCATACTTCGCACTCCGCGCCGTGCTGGTCGCGGTAGCAACTGAGCAGGCTCGTGTGGCCGACGGCTTGATCGCAATGGCAGTAGCACGGCAATTGATACAGCACCGGCTTGATTTTCGCCGCGTAGCCGTACGCTTTCTTCGTCAGCGGATCAGTGAAATTGTGCGCGGGCAAAGTGGACGGCAGTGCGCCCTTCGGCGCCGCCGAGTGATACGCCGGAACCTGCTGAACTTTTGATTGTGCCGCGGCCTTCGCCTTGGCAGTGGCGAACGCGTTCTGGTACGCGCGCGCGAGCGGAAGCGTCGCTGCCCAAATCGCCACGAAAATAGTCACGCTAAACAGCAATGCGGTTTTCTTCATTTTTCCTCCATTCAAGTCCTATTCGTAACGCAACGCTACCATGGGATCGGTACGCATCGCGCGTCTCGCCGGAATGTAACAAGCGGCAACGGCGACGACCGTCGACAATATCGCCACGCCAGCAAACGTCAACGGATCAGTGGCACTCACGCCAAAAAGCAGATTGCGCATCAATTGCGTTAGCGCCAGCCCCGCAACGATTCCCACCGCGATTCCAATCACCGCCAGCCGCGCTCCCTGCCCCATAACCAGTCGCATCACATCCCGCTCCTGCGCCCCCAGCGCGATGCGTATCCCAAGTTCGCGCGTCCGCTGCGACACTGAATACGAAATCAATCCGTACAGGCCAATCATCGCCAGAATCAGCGCGAGCCCCGCGAAACTCCCAATCAAATACGACGGATACCTCCGCAGAAACACGGACGGCGATTGCGCAATAATTTCGTCCATCGTCAGAGGCTGTATCGGGAACAATTGCGAGTCCGTTCCCTGCAACGCGGAGCGAATCGCCCCAAGCACGCCCGCCGGATTGCCCGCCGCGCGCACAATATAATTGATGTAGGAATTCGCGTCCTGCGCGAACGGGCAGAACAGCGCAGGCTGCTCGGGACTGTCCAGTTGCGCATCGGCGATGTTTCCGACCACCCCCACGATTTCGCGATAAGGCTGCGTCGGCGAAAATGTGAATTTAATGCGCTTCCCTATGGGATTCTCGCCGTGAAAATACTCATTCACCCAAGCCTGGTTGACGATCACGTGTTTCGGCGCGCTCGCCGAATCGGTGGAATCATCAAAACCGCGCCCCGCAACCACCGGAATCTTCATCACCGAAAAATAATTGTTGGAGATGTCGCGTATATCGCATTCGTTTTCGTGCCCCGTCGCCACGGATTGCCCTTCAATAACAAAACGAATGCTGTTCCCGCCGCCGCTCAGCGGTATAACGCTCGTATTCGCAATTCCCGCGACACCAGGCAGACGGGCAATCCGATAACTGAATTCCTTGTCGAAACGAATCGCGTCCGGATCCTTCGGATACGAAGCCGACGGAAGATTCACTCCAAAAGTCATCAGGTTCTGCGTGTCGAAACCAGGATTGCGATGCAGCAACGCGCCCAGGCTCTTCACCATCAAGCCCGCTCCCACCAGCAGCACCAGCGAAAGCGCAATCTCCGCTACAACGAGCGCGTCGCGCAGTCGCGTGCGCACTCCTCCCGCCGAAGTTCGCGTCTCTTCCTTCAGCGCGTCACCAACTTTTTCGTGCGACATTTGCAGCGCCGGCGCCAGCCCAAACAAAATCCCGGTCAGCAGCGCGACTCCACACAGAAAAAAGAGAATCACGCTGTTCGGTTGCGTGTCCCGCAAAAACGGCATGGACGCGAGCAGTTGTTCGGGAATCGCCGCAATCAGCAGCGAAGTTCCCCATTGCGCCGCCAAGAATCCCAGCGCCCCGCCCGCCGCCGCAAGCATCAAGCTTTCCGTCAGCAATTGCGAAACCAGGCGCCCGCGGCTCGCGCCCAGCGCCGCTCGTATTGCGAATTCCCTTCTGCGTCCCGCCGCGCGCGCCATCAACAAATTCGCCACATTCGCGCACGCAATCAGCAGCACCAATCCCACCGCGCCAAATAGAATCAGCAGCAGCGCCTGTATCTGTCCCACGATCCGCTCGCGCAGAGGCACCATCACAATTTTGATCGCCGCGTTCTGCTGCGGATACGCCGCCGCCAGCCGCGCATTGATGGCATTCATCTCCGCGCGTGCCTGCTCAAAAGTAGCGCCAGGCCGAAGCCGTCCAACCACCGGCATCCACCGAAGATTCCGCCGCGTCGCCATGTCTGAGCCCAGGTGCATCGGCACCCAGATTTGCGCGCTGCCTCGTGGGGCGAATTCGAAATCGCGCGGCAGCACGCCGATGATGGCCACACTGCTCGAATCGAGTTGCATGGTGCGGCCAACGATGTGTGGGTCGCCGCCAAATTGCGACTTCCAAAAATTATAGGTAAGCAGCGCGACTTTTGGCCCAACCGGCGCGTCACCCGAGGCGACGACGTCATCACCAGGAGCAAAATCGCGCCCGAGGATTGGCCTTACCCCAAGTGTCGAGAAAAAATTCGTTGTCGCTTCCGCGCCAATCAGAAGTTGTGGTTCGCCGCCGCGGTGAAAAACAAATCCATCCCCGGTAAAACCGGCAAGCGACTGGAACGTCTTCGACTGCTTCGTCCAATCCACATAGTCCGGATAGCAGGTAACCCAAGACGTATCCTGCGGCGATAGATAGCGCCTCTCGCTCAGCGTGACCAACTGGCTCGGCTGCAAGTACGGCAGCGATCGCAGCAGCGCGGCATACACCACGGAAAAAATCGCAGTGTTCGCGCCAATCCCCAGCGCCAACGTCAACACCGCAATCGCCGTGAACCCCGGCGCTTTCCCCATCATCCGCACCCCGTAGCGTATATTTTGCGTCAGCGTGTTCATGACTCACCTCGCGCCTTCCGCTTTCGCCTTTCCTCTTCGACTCTTTCGCCTTTGCTTCTCACGGTCATCCCGAGCCGCCACGCGGCGAGTGATCTGCTTTTGCCTCTGCGGGTGCCCCATCCTGCCTGCCCTGACGCACGAAGGGAGCGCCTCTGGCGAAGGGTGGGGTTTTTCGCACACCGAGCCACCCTACTCTGCGCTTTCTGCAGATTCGATACCTAACACGCATCAGTCTAAGCTGCTGTTCTTTTATACGGTTACGTCTCTCTCGCCCAAAGGCTGCACGGGCAACTTGTCCGTTTCCGCAGCCCTTATTCGCATAACCGGACACACACGCAGCCGGTTTGCGCGAATGCGACCGAGCCTGTTCCTGACGAAACGCCCTGAAATTTCAGTCTCTTGGAATTCGCTACCGTAGCATTAATGAAATGAAGTGAATTGCAAACTGCGCGGAACCCTCAACTCAACCGTGCAAAGCGGCGCCCGTTTCTCCCGTCGCCACGCGATCCAAAAACCAAATCACTTCCCCCTCCGGACGCAGCATCTCCACCGGCAATTTCTGCGTTCCCGCAACCGCGTCTTTTTGCAGCGTCGCCACAATTCCCTCCTTTCCCGTGCCCGCCAGCAAAAAATAAGTCGCCCGCGCCCGCCGCAAAATCGGAAACGTCAGACTGATTCGCACCGGAGGCTCAACCGGAGCCCTCACGCCAACCACCCACCGTTTTTCCTCCCGCAGCGCCGGAGAATCTGGAAACAGCGACGCCGTGTGCCCCTCGTCTCCCACTCCCAGGAACATCACATCAAACGATGGCCCTGCTTCCGAAAAAAATCCTCGCAACACTTTTTCGTAAGCCCGCGCCGCTTCATCCGCCGTGGGAAAATTCGTGTCGATGGGATGGATATTTTCCGGCGGTGCGGGAATATGACGGAACAGCGACTCGCGCGTCATGCGGTAATTGCTCTTCGGATCGTCCGCCGGAACGAACCGTTCGTCGCCCCAAAAGAAATGCGTCTTCGCCCACGGCATCTTCGCGCGAAATTCCGTGGACCATAGCTCGTACGCTTTCTCCGGCGTCCGCCCACCCGAAAGCGCAATCAAGCATTTTCCTCGCGCGCCCACAGCTTCATTCGCCGCGCGCACCGAGTCTTCCACCACGGCCCGGCTCAACGCCTCCAGGTCCGGAAATATCCGCGCGCTCGTTACAATATTTTTGTCCACGTCCGTCCCAGATCGCTCAACAAGGCATCCGCCGCCGCTGGCCCCCAGCTTCCGGCCGCATACGGCAGCACTTTCGGCTTGTTCTCCAGCACCGGAGTGTAAAGCTGCCACGAAGCCTCCACCCAACTGTCGCTCACAAAAAGCGTAGGGTCGCCATGAATCACATCCAGCAACAGAGTTTCATACGCATCCGGCAGCGGCTTGAATTTCTCCGAATACCGGAAATGCAAATCGCTTCTCTCGATCTGCACTCCCTGTCCCGGCGCTTTGATTTCAAAATAAAGGTCGAACCCCTCGTCCGGTTGAATCGCAATCACCAGCGCATTCGCGTCGATTGGCTTGCCGTCGAACGGCTTGAAAATCCATACCGGAGGGCGCCGGAAGTTCACAACGATTTGGCTCATCCGCTGCTCCAGCCGTTTCCCTGTCCGCAGAAAAAACGGCACACCGTGCCATCGCCAGTTCTCGATTTCCAGCCGCATTGCCACGAACGTTTCCGTCTGCGAATCTTTCGCCACTCCTGGTTCATCGCGATACGCCGCCACGTCCTGCCCGTCAATCTTCCCCGTCGAGTATTGGCCCAGCACCACATTCTCGCTCTTGATCGGCAGCACCGAATGCAACACCTTCACTTTTTCGTGACGTATCGGCTCCGCCTGAAACGCCGACGGCACTTCCATCGCTGTCAGCGTCAACAGTTGCGTCAAATGGTTTTGGATCATGTCTCGCAACGCCCCTGCGCCTTCGTAATACGCCGCGCGGTGCTCCACGCCCAGACATTCCGCCACCGTGATCTCCACGCTTTCGATTCGATCGCGATTCCATTGCGGCTCAAACAGCGAATTCGCAAACCGGAACACCAACAAATTCTGCACCGTCTCCTTTCCCAAGTAATGATCGATGCGATAAATCTGCTTCTCCTCGAAATACTGGTGCGCCACTTGGTTCAACGCTTGCGCCGACGCCAAATCCCTTCCAAACGGCTTTTCGATCACCAGCCGCGTCCATCCCTTGCTCTTGTTCAGCCCCGCGTTTCCCAGCCCGGTAATCGCCAGCGGAAAAACTTTCGGCGGCAGCGCCAGATAAAACACGCGATTCCCCGGCAAACCGTTGTCCTTCTCCACTTGCTCCACGCGCGCGGCCAGCTTCTTGTAATCCTCGGGGGTTCCCTTCGCGATTGTCTGGTAAAAAACGCGCTTGTCCGAAACCGTCTTCGCGATCTGATCCTGCGGCACGCCCGCGTCCGCCAAGTCCTTCCGGCAGCGCGCGCGGAAACTCTCATCGTTGAATTCCGTTTCCACGCCCACGCCCAGGATTAAACTGTTCGGTCCCAGCGCATCTCGCGCAATCAACTCGTTCAGCGACGGCAGCAATTTCCGCCCCACCAAATCCCCCGTCGCCCCCAAAATCACAAACAGATGCCCTTCAGTTCCCGTCGTATTTCCGTTCGTCACTGTCGCCCTTTCCTTTCTCTTCCTTCAATGCTTCCGTTCACGCCGCCACATCCGCCACCAAGGCCCTGTCATCCCGAACCCGGTCGCCCGTTTTTGGCGAACGGCGGTGAGGGATCTGCTTTTCGCTTTGCCTTTCCGGGTGCCCCATCCTCCGCGCCTTATGCGGAGGGTGGGGACTTTGCCTTGGCGTTGGCGTAGGTCTTGCCCTGCCTCTCCCGCGCCCCCCGCACCTTATGTCATCCCGAGGAGCCACGCGACGAGGGATCTGCTTTCTGCTTTGCTCTTCCGGGTGCCCATCCTGTCTGCACTGAGCGAATCTTGCGAAGTGAGCCTCTCTGCAAAGGGTGGGGGCTTTTGTTTTTCGTCTTTCGCCTCAGCTTTCGCCCTCCGCCTCTCCGCGCGGCCGGTCTTTAACTCGCCACTCTTCATTGTTATTGTCACCCTACTCCAAATCCCCTCAACTCCTTCTCCAACTGCGCCGCATTCCTGAACTGTATCGTGTGCATCCCCAACTCTTTCGCGCATTCCAAATTCAGCTCGCGATCATCCACGAACACGCATTCTTCTCCCGCTCGTTGCGTGATGCTCAGCGCCAATTTGTAAATCGCTGCATTCGGCTTCCGGACGCCCAAGTAGCACGAACTCAAAAACACCTCGAAATATTCGCGCAAATGAAATGTTCGGATGCGGTATTCGTTCAATTCCCGCGATTCGTTGTTCAGGGCCGCGATCAAATGTTTCTTCCGCGCAGCCAACTTCTGCAGCACCGCCAACGTCTTTGGCATTGCCCGCGATTGCGAGTGAATAAAATCGATAAAATCCTGCTTGCTGAACTTCCGCTCGCGGTAAAATACGGCGCGTTTCAAATACTCGTCCAGACTCACCGCTCCCGTTTCAAGTCCATGCATCAACAACTCGTGCCGGTCCTCGAAATCGTCCCAGTCCAGTACAAATTTCTTCGCCGCCGCCTGCCGCGACGGCCGGTCCCACCCATTCGTCAGCAGCACTCCGCCCACGTCAAAAAATAGCGCCGTCACGTCACCCAACTCTCACCTCTCAAAACCGCAAATGCCAATCTGAACTTCGCCTTCGCCACTTCTTTGGAATGCGGCGGCTCGACGCCGCTCTGCCTTTCGCTCTTCGCCTCTGCCTTCCCGCGCCCCTCCCTTGTGTCATCCCGAGGAGCTATGCGACAAGGGATCTGCTTTTCGCTCTGCTTGTAGGTTTGCTTTTCGCCTTTCCGGGTGCGCCCCATCCTGAGCGCCCGCCTTAAATAATCAGCGCGAAGGGTGGGGATTTTGCCTTTGATGCCTTCGTCAGGGCGCGGCTTCAGCAGTTGAGATTCGCCTTTCGTCGCCCACCGCTCTAATATCCCGCAAACTCCTCCGCGCGGATATCATCTTCATTCACTCCCGCCTCCAGCAGCATCTTCTTCATTGCGTTCAGCATCGCCCCCGGACCCGCAATGTAATAAATCGGCGCGTTCAAATCCCCAATCGCCTCCGTCAGCATTTTCTTATCCACGAATCCAGTTTTCCCCCGCCACGGTCGCGAAGATTTGTTCATGTTCGTCATCGTCGCAATCATTTTGAAATTCGGATTCTCCCTCTCCGCGCGCTCCAACTCCTCCAAAAATGGCGCATCCTCCGGCCTGTGATTCGAGTAAAAAAGCCACAATTTGTGCGGCAACTTATTTTTTGCCGCGTCCAGCACGATGCTGCGAAACGGCGTGATCCCGATTCCGCCCGCCAGAAAAACAGCCGGCCGCGTCGCCCGCGTGTGCAATTTCAAATCGCCCCACGGACCATCCACCTGCAGTTCCGTGCCCAACGGTATTTTCTTCAAACTGTTTTTCATCGCTGAATCGCGCATCCGCGTCGCAAACATCACATACGGCTCATGCGGCGCACTCGCAATCGAAAACGCTCGCGAATTCCCCTCCGCGTCCGTCTCCGAAGGATTCTCCAGCTTCACTTCCATCGCCTGCCCAGGCTTGAAATCGAATCCCGCCGGCTTCTCCAGCAAAAACGCCATCGTCCCATTCGCAATTTCCCTCCGTTCCTTCAACTTCATCGGAATCGTTCCCACTTTTCACCGCCTCTCACATTGCCCGTTCTAAGTTGCCCCATCCTTCGCGATCTTTACGAAGCGCCGTGCTTTTGCTTTGCCTTTCCGGGTGTCCCATCCTGCCTGCACTGAGCGAATCTTGCGAAGTGAGCGACTCTTGCGAACGGTGGGAGTTTTCGCTTTTCGCCAGTTACTCGCCACTGGCCACTTCTCTCTTACCCATTTGCACTGCTTCTCAATACGGTAGATGATATCAAACGCAGAAAAGGTCCAGAGAAACGAATGCCAGCTTCCACCGCGGTCCGCTCGCCCCTTGCATCCAATACAATTTCCTTCGAGATGCGCCCCACGCCTCCGTTTCGTCTTGACCTCACCGCGTGGGTCCTTCGCCGCCGCCCCGAAAATCTTCTCGATCGCTGGGACGGTCAAACATATCGTCGCGCACTCCCGCTCGAAAACAAGATCGTCGAACTCGCCATCGAACAAACCGGCTCGCCGTCGCGTCCTCGCCTCACTGTCACCGCCATCGCAAAAGAAATTCCCGCCAGCTCCGAAACACTTCTGCGCCGAAGCATCGAGCGCCTTCTAGGCACTCAAATCAATCTCCGCGCTTTCTATTCTCTCGCGACAACGCAAAAACATTTCCAGCCGCTCATCGCCGAGTTCGCCGGTTTCAAGCCTCCCCGTTATCCCACGATTTTCGAAGCCCTGCTCAACGCCATCTCCTGCCAGCAAGTCTCTCTTCACGTCGGCATCATGCTTCTGAATCGCCTTGTGCAAACTTTCGGCAAAACCGCTTCGCCAACGCCTAACTCTTTCCACGACTATCCGCCGTTGCGGGCCTGCCCGTCGCCGGAAGATTTGGCCGTCGTTTCACCCGGCATTCTGCGCGCCATGGGCTACAGCCAGCAAAAGGAACGCGCCATTCTCGGACTCAGCCGTTCCATCGCCGCCGGCGAACTAAATCTCGAATCGCTCTACGATCTCGACGACGCTTCCGCGCTCGCGCGCCTCACCGCCATTCGCGGAGTCGGCCGCTGGTCCGCCGAATACGCGCTCCTTCGCGGCATGGGACGTCTGAATATTTTCCCCGGCGACGACGTCGGTGGCTGGAACAAACTCCAAAAGCATCTCTGTCTACGCAAACGTCCCAGCTACGAAAAAACGCGCAAGCTCCTCGCGCCCTGGAAATCCTTCGCCGGCCTAATCTATTTTCATTTCCTTTTGGACGGCCTCCGCGACAAAGGCGTCCTGGCATGACCCCAAGAACGCCACGCAAAACTAAGACTCTCCGCCGCAAGAAAACATCTGGTCCCGCGCAGCCGCTCATTCTCACCGTCGGCCATTCCAATCGCTCGCTCGAAGATTTCCTCGCCCTCCTCAAAGCCCACGGCGTTCAGCGCGTCGTCGACGTGCGCACCGTCCCGCGCTCCCGCCACAATCCGCAATTCAATCGCGACGCGCTTCCACGGGCTCTTCGCCGCGCGCGCATCGCTTACGCGCATCTCGCCAAACTCGGCGGTCTTCGCCGCGCCAACATCGATTCTGTCAACACAGGTTGGAACAATTTGAGTTTCCGCGGCTTTGCCGATTACATGCAGACGCCCGAATTCGCCACCGGACTCGCGCGCCTCGAAAAACTAGCGCAAACAAAACGCTGCGCCATCATGTGCGCCGAAGCTGTCCCGTGGCGCTGCCACCGTTCGCTTCTCGCCGACGCGCTCACAGTCCGCGGCCACGCCGTCGAGCACATCATGACGCCCACGCGCTGCAATCTTCACAAGCTCACGCCCTTCGCCCGCGTCCGCAGCAAAAAGATCACCTATCCCGCCACCCGCGCCCGCGCCGCAAAAAACCAATCCGCAAAACGCCACTGAAGTAATTGGTTCGCCCCTGCGTCCTTTGATCTCGCCCTTGCCTCTCGCCTCCGCTTCTAGTTGTCATCCCGAGCCGCCACGCGACCTGTCTCGCCCTTAATGTTTCTTGTCATCCCGAGGAGCCATGCGACGAGGGATCTGCTTTTCGCCTTGCTTTTGCGGGTGCCCCATCCTGAGCGACTCTTGCGAAGGGTGGGGATTTTGGTTCTTGTTTTGCGTTCGCCTCTTCTCCGACAAATGCTCCATCCGCTCTTGTTTCTTCATTTCTTGTTATTCACTGAATTTGTTTCCGGCACCGGCCTCGTAAAAAATCCCCCGCTCTCCGGCGTCGGCAATTGTCCCAATCGCGAATAATTATCTTCCAGCACATTAATTTCGTTGATCTTCTCCTGCACCGCGCTCGCCAGCGTGTCGTAGCGAATCGTCACGTTGCCCAGCCAGTATTCGCGATTCTCCGCGCGCCACCGCCGCGCATATTCGTCGCGCAGCCCGGTCAATCCTTCGCGCAAATCCTGCAAATCGCCATTCATTGAGCTCAACACTTGCAGATCCCGCTCCACGCGCCGCCGGTCGCTCATATTCATGAACGCGTCCCAATACGCCTCGCTCATCTCGGTAGTGTATTGCAGTTTCATTCCGAAAAAATCCAGCCGGTGCGCCGCAAAAATCAAATCATCCATCGTGTCCGCGTTCGCTCGCGCCTTCCCGCGGTTCTCGAGCAGCGATTCCCACGCCTGTTCCGCCTCCACGCGCATATCGTGAAGCACAGGTCCCGCAGTCGTCGCGTAGTTCGCCCCCGCTTGCGAAAATGGATCCGCCCAGAAATACGATGTGTACGTCCCATTCATTTTCACGCCGTCGAGCATCGAATTCGTGTCCGCTAATTTATTCAAAATAATTTCGAACGTGTGATCCGTGTTGCGATAAAAAGCCCAATCGTAGCTGTCCCGGAATTCGTCAATAGAAGACTCCCCCGGCTGCCAGGCGCACGCCGCTCCAAAAACAAATCCCGGCCAGTCCATTCCGTTCAACGGTCCGCCCCAGTCCTTCCAATCCGTGTTCAACATTCCCAGCGCGCCGAATTTCTGCCCGTCGCGCGTCAAATTGCGGATATTCAAATATGCGCCGTCGAACTCAGGATAGACGCGCCGCCAGTTGCTGATTCCCGGCGAAACAAAAATCTGCAAACCCGCATTGCGAAACGGAGCGAGCCTCGCGTCATACGAATCCTTATTTCCATAAGTCCATATCACCGCGATCAAATCTTTCGGCAGAGTCGGCAGCAATTCTGGAAAATGTTCGGCAATATCCGCCCAGAACATCGTCTGCTTGTGATACGGCTTCAGCATTTCATCGAGCTTCGCAATGTGGTCCAGATAAACTTGCCCCAGCCCTTTCTGCGCCACCAAATCCTTCGTTTGTCCGCGCCCCAATTCAAAGGTTTCATCCGCGCCAATATGAAAAAACGGCCCTTTGAAAATTGGAGCCATCGCCGCAATCATTTTTCCAATCAGGTCGTAACTTCCCGGCTGCGTCGGCGTCAGCACCGAGCCGTGCGGCACTTCCGCGAGCTGGCTGTAAACGTCGTACCGCAGCACATTGTGCAAATGCCCGTACGTTTCCAGTTCCGGCACAATCGTCACGTAATATTTTTGCGCGTAGTTCACCAGCTCGCGAATCTCATCCGGCATCAACGCATCCGGCGGAGCAAAAATCCCATTCCCCGGCACCGTGAACACATCCTCCATATACAGCGCGTACATGTTCAGCTTGAATCCCGCCAGCACGCGTATCTGATTCTCCATGAATTTCAGCGTCGGTATCGGCCCTCTGCTGATATCAATGCTCACTCCGCGCCACTTCATCGCTGGCCAATCGCGAATCGTGATCCCCGGACAAATCAATTCCATATTTCGCGCGCTCCTCGTCGGCCTGTTTTTCGCGCCGCTCTTCGCACTTTTCTTTTGCGCCCCAGTCACACTCCCATGCAGCGCAACGGTGACGAAGCGCGCGCCGTCGATTTTGTCTGTCATCCCGAGAAGCAACCGCGACGAGGAATCTGCTTCCGCTGTTTCCACTGCGCCGCGGTCAGCACCGTCGTTGGTTTTATTTTTGTTCACCTCACTCGCACTTTCCGTTTCGCTTGTCATTCCGCCTGCCCTGAGCATTTTCGGCGAAGGGAGGCCGGTCGCTGTATTTGCGAACGGTGCCGAGGAACCTGCCTTTTCATTCATGCCGGTCGCGTTTTCCGGCCGCAGCAACTGCCGCAGCGTTTGCACTCCGTAAAAGGCACCCTCCGCGCTCGCTCCGCCCACCAATACACGATGAGCGTCCGCAGAAATCTCGTACCCTTGCTGGTCAAATCCTTGCGCCATCGTCAATCCCTGCTTCTCAAGCGCGTCTCGCAACTTGCTGTCTTTCGTCGCATCGCCGATATAAATAACGTCCGAGCCGCCCGGCATTTCGCGCGCGTCGGAAATCTTCAGCTCCCATCCTGTCCACTGCTCGATTTCATCTTCGAGCATTTGCGCGCCTTCAAAATTCCTGCCGCCGAGGGCGCTGCTCACCACAATGCGCGTCCGTCGCGTCACCTTAAATGCCGCGCCTCCGGCTTCCTTCACCTCGCGCGGTCGCGGCAGCAAATGCAACTCTGCGTTTTGCGTCAGTGTGACTCCGCTCGC